>NZ_MAOG01000001.1:0-215 GCF_001884205.1 Bacillus sp. NH11B
AAATGGGCTTCCTTTCTCATGCCTATTCGTTCACACAATTTTTGTGAAGCTGTATTACGTGCATCAAGATTAGCTTGTATACGATGTACATTTAATTCATTAAATAATTTAAATACCAAACTACTTACTGCTTCTGTTGCCAAACCTCTCCCAGCTACTTCATTTGAAAAACTATAACCAATCTCAACAGTGTCTTTCATATCTGTGTACCATAC
>NZ_MAOG01000002.1:0-12289 GCF_001884205.1 Bacillus sp. NH11B
TGAAGTCTTTTCGTACAGCTACATCCATTCTTTCAGGAATAGAAGCGATGCATATCATTAAAAAAGGCCAACTTATTTTACGGAACAAGTCTGTCCAAAATGAAATAAAGTTTATTCATCAACTATTCGGAATGGCTGCATAAGAATAGATTCCATTAGGAATCTATATACCTCTTTCGAATAAATGAAATCTTTGCACCAGAATCTTTAAATCCTTGTTAGGGGCAAGAATTTAAAGAAGAGTTTAGCTCAATTATGATTTTACATAAATTTCATATTATAGTAAATTGATATATTAATACTAAATATTGTAAATGTTCAGTAATTTAATTTTTATATTATTTATGCGCAAAGTCATAATTAGTGATTTTTAAAAAAGATACAAAATTTTAAAATCATACAACCCAGTGATATCAGTACGTGTGCATGATATCACTGGGTTTATATTTGGATATTTAACGGTGTGTTTTACAAATTATAAAAAGATGTAAACTTAGTTTTACTTTTTACATACGAAACGTCCTAAAAAGCGAACTAGCGTTTGTGAAAGTATACTTTTATAGATATATCAAGTGTTCTTTACGTCTTTGAATACGTAGTAATGAAAAATGAACCAAAAGGTGTACCTTTTGAAGTGATGAGATGTATTTTAGGAGTATTAAAGTTTCTTAAGTTGATTGCAGGTATAAGTGCTCTCTTTTTTTAAAAATATATATTAATAAAATCAGGTAATACTTTAGAAATTCTTTAAATTTATTTCACTTTACTTATTCATATATATTATTTAATATATTTTAAGTAAAAGTATTGGATTTAATATTATTTAAGCGGAGGTTTACATGAGCAAAGGAAAGCCCAATAAAACAAAGAAAGATAAAGTTACTTTTAGATTAAACGCACTGTTTTTTTGTGTGTTTTTACTATTTTCAACTATTATTCTTCAGTTAGGAAAAGTACAACTCGTTGATGGAGAATCTTATAAAAATATAGTTGAAAAACAAGAAAACGAAACCATTAGTGTCCCCGTTCCACGTGGACAGATTTTTGATCGAGAAGGTGAAAAGGTTGTTAACAATAACGCTATTCGTGTCATAACGTACACAAGAATGAAAGGTATACAATCCGATGATATTCTGAAAGTAGCTAAAGACCTTTCAAATATAATTGAAATATCCGAAGAAGATATAAATAAATTAACTGAAACAGATAGAAAAGATTTTTGGATGCAAATGAATAAAGAACAGGCCCAAAAAAAAATAACGAAACAAGACGAGGAAAAACTTAGAGCAAAAAATATTGAGGGAAAAGGGTTTGATAATAAAATAGAAAAATTGAGACGAGAACGTGTCACTGATGAAGAACTAAGTAAATTAACGCCAGAAGACCTAAAAGTATTAGCTATTAAAAGTAAAATGAGTTCAGGATATCAAATGACACCTCAAGTTATAAAAAAGAACGCAACCGAGAAAGAATACGCAATAATAAGTGAGAATTTAGAAAGATTCCCAGGGGTAGATGCAACAACAGACTGGGATCGTAATTATGTAAATGGGGATTTATTCCGTTCGGTATTAGGAAATATTACAAGTGCTGAAGAAGGGCTTCCAAAAGAAAATTTAGACTCTTATTTAGTGCGTGGTTACAATCGTAATGATCGCATTGGAAAAAGTTATATTGAACAACGATATGAAGACGTATTACATGGAGAAAAAGCTGAAGTTCGAAATATTACTGACAAAGAAAAAAATATTACTCAAACAGAAATGATTTCCAACGGGAAGAACGGAAAAAATTTAACATTAACAATCAATATGAAATTACAGAAGCAGGTTGAAGAGATTATTGAAAAGCGTTTAAAAGAGTTTAAAGGTTCAGAACCACTATTAGACCGAGCGTTTGTTGTAATGATGGATCCAAAAACAGGTCAACTTTTATCCATGGCTGGAAAAAAATTAGTGAAAAAAGATGGGAATATAAAAGTAGAGGATTATGCTTTAGGTACATTGACTAGCTCTTATGAGCTTGGATCTACCGTAAAAGGAGCTACACTTTTAACAGGATTTGAGACAGGTTCCATAACACCAGGAACATATTTTCATGATGCACCAATGCATTTTAAAGGAACAAAACCCAAAAAATCTTGGAAGGATTTTGGAAGTATTGATGACCTACGAGCGTTACAAGTTTCATCAAATGTTTACATGTTCAATACAGCTTTAAAAATTGCAGGCATAAATTATGTACCTAATAGATCATTAAATATTACAGCAGCTACATTTGATAAAATGAGATATTATTTTGGACAATTTGGTTTAGGTGTTCCAACAGGTATAGATTTACCAAATGAAGATATTGGACAAATGAGTAAAGAAAATTATCAGCCAGGTTTCTTACTAGATTTAGCTATTGGACAGTATGATACGTATTCACCATTGCAGTTAGCACAATACATTTCTACTATTGCAAATGGGGGATATCGAATGAAACCACAGATTGTGCAAGAAATTCGAGAGCATACAGTGAAAGAAGAAGAGATTGGAAAAGTTGTACAATCCATGGAGCCAGTTGTATTGAACCGTGTAGATATGAAAAAAGAATATATTGATCGAGTACAAGAAGGTTTCAGAAGAGTATTTCAAGAAGGTGATGGAACAGGTGTGCATTATTTCCAAAAAGCTTCTTATAAACCGGCTGGTAAAACAGGAACAGCACAAACAGTTTATGGAGGAGATGATCCTGTTGGTAGAGATGAACAAGGGAAAAGAATCCGTTGTTATAATTTAACTTTAGCAGGATATGCTCCATATGATAACCCGGAAGTCGCATTTTCTGTTGTTGTACCATGGGTATATGATGATAAAGGTGGAATTAATTCAATGATTGGTAGAGACATTTTAGATGCATACTTTGAATTAAAAAAGGATACAGGGGATAATACCCCTTCTCAAACAAACTAAATAAAGCGAATGAAGATAATAAAAAAATGCCCCCTACATTAAAGCTTAGTAGGCGGCATTTTTTATGAAATTATTAATAAGGAATGGAACAGCTGTGCGAAAGGATTTCAATCCTAACATCGTACGAACTCGCTTTTTAATAAATCGATGATCTTGTTCCACTTGAATAAATTTCGCTTTTCCATACTGATCACGCACCTTTTTTAGAGTAATAGTATCAGTATGTCCAAGATTTAGAGATTAATTGCAATTATCTTGAAGTTTTTGCACCAGAACCATGTAAACAGACTACCTTTTGTTAGATAGCCTGTTTACATTTCTTTGTCTTACCCCTTAGAACCTTTACAGTGACTTACTTAGGTTTTACCACGTCTATCTTGTTTCCGTCAGCATCCATCATAACTAAGGAATCCGATGTGAAATACATAACATCATAGTCTATAGACTCTTTCATTTCACTAGGGTCTACCTTCTTACCGTCTTTTACAAACTCGGTTATTGTCATATTGACTTGTTGCTTTTCTACGTTATAAGACCATTTACCTTGCATATGAGTATTCTCATAAGGTGTGTTGTTTACATCATCGTATATAATGTATGTACCATCTTCCTTAAAGTCTAATCCTTTCGTAAACTTACCATCTTTTGAACTACCCCACTCACCTAGTAACTCTTTACCGTCTTGGGATATTCCTACACTTTTATTTTGCATATCATTAACCTTTGACTTCATCTTTTCTGAATAAGCTTCTTTAAGAGGTGTATACCCTTCTTTTAAGTAGTCATTACCTTTTGACATTAACTCTTTCATCTTCTTAGTCGATTCTTTTGTAACTGAATTACTTTTTCCAAGTTTGATTTGTGTTTCAAATGCTTCCTTATAACAGTCTACTGCTTTTAAAATCGTTTTATGCTGTTCTTCAAATTCCTTAGGTTGTTCTACTTTATCGAAATCAGCAAGTGCTTCATTTACTTCATCTGCTTTTTTCAGTATTTCTTTGTTTAACGACTTTATGTCATTGCTTTTATCCTTTGTTTTTGCAGATAGTTCCGTCAGTTCAGCTATCTTTGTCTCTAATGTATTCTCTAATGCAAACATACGTGACAGATAGTCTGTTCCTTCTAGCTTATCCTTCTCTACTGCCTTTACTTCTACTTTATCTTTTGCTTTCGTTTCTACTTTATCCGTAGCACAACCTCCTAATAACATAATTGGAAGTGCTAATGTTACGAGTCTTTTTGCTTTCATTCCATATGCCCCTTTTACGACTATTGTGTTACTACTTTACTGTATTCTTTAGCCATTTTCTCAGATGTTTCTACCCATAAGTTACCTGCTTCTGTTATAATCTCCAAAGCTTTATTTGCATTTTTAGGGTCTGGGTGTTTTACATAGTCTATTTGGTGTTGAAAACCAGTACTATACATCTGCATAGCTTTATCAACGTCTTTATGCAACTCTTCGAATTCTTTTGGTACTTTTAACTCTCTAGCTTTCTCTGATAAGTCTATTGATTCTTCTGCTAGTTTTATATACTTATGCTTGTTATGAAATGCAAGGTTATCTCCGTTAACTAGATTATCCATCTCCGTTACCTTATCCTCCATCTCTAACGCTATGTCTGAAAGAGAATTAATGTAATCGTCTACTGAATAGTTACCTGTATCTGAAAGTTTAACTTTATCCACCTTACTTTCTTGTAGTGGTTTGCTTTCTGAGTTGATGTTTACTTTATCAGCGGAACAACCACTAAACAATAGTAAGAGTGGAAGAGTAACACCTAAAAGTCTCTTACTCTTCATTTCTCCTACCCCTTTTACGATTATTTACGTCTTTCTCCTGTTATTGTATTACCTTTATTGTCAGTCATTTTTAGAGAACCTGCTCGTAAGAACTCAAGTTTATACTCTACAAATGCATTTGTATTCTTTGCATCTATCTTCTGACCGTCTTTTACAAACTCAGTAGGTAACAATGTAACTTGTTTCTTGTCTGCATCGAATAACCATGTTCCTGTCATATGATTGTCTTCATAAGACGTTTTACCTGTATCATCATAAGCGGTAAAGGAATTATCTTCACGGAAGTCTAAGCCCTTATAGAACTCAGAACCTTTGTAACTACCCCACTCACCTAATAACTCCTTACCGTCTTTCGATACTTGTACACTAGAATCATCAGAGTTAGAATCGGAATTAGAAGTTGAAGGCTTATCGAATTGTACGCCTGTTTTCTTACCAAGTTCGTTTGCTTGGTTTAATTGAGCGTCTTGAAGTGGTGCATATCCTTTTTGCCAGTAATCATTACCTTCTTTGATTAATTCCATTGACTTTTTAGTCTTGTCTCGGTCTGCATCTGTAACTTTTCCTTTGCCGTTTATAATCTCAACTTGTAATGCATAAGCTTTACTATAGCAATCTACAGCTTTTAAGATCTCTTTATGTGAGTCTTCAAACTCTTTTGGCGGTTCTATTTTCTTAAACTTAGCAATGATTTTCTGTAACTCAGACTCTTCTTTTATTATCTCTTTCTTTAAAACCTTTTCATCTTTGTCTTTATCCATTGCTATCTCAGTTATAACCGTGATTTGATTCACTAACTCAGAAGATAACTTTGTCATACGTAGTGGATACTTCTCTTTTGACAACTTCTCCTTTGTCTCTTCTTTAGACTCTACTTTCTCTTTCGGCTTTGCTTCTGTTTTATCAGTTCCACAACCTACTAACAACATGAACGGTACTGCTAACGCTACAAGTTTCTTTGCTTTCATACATCATACCCCTATTTGAATGAATTTTGATTATTAGTTTGTTTTACTTGCAATACTCTTTGTTGCTTCTTCGAATAGCTTTGCACCGTGATTTGATTTTATAATTGATTCTTTCAGTTTACTTTCACTCTCTTCCTCTACTGCTTCTGAAAGGAGTTGGAATGCATCATAATATAAGTCCATTGATTCTTTTATCTTGTCATGCTCTGCTTTCAGTTCAGTTGGTGGTTCAAGATACTTTATTTTTCTTACATATGCTTGTGACCCACCTGTTACAAGTTGTATTTCACTCTTCTTTAAGCTTACTGATTTAATGTCTGATTTTGCTGAGTCTTCAATCAATCGTAGTGTTTCGTCTATTTTATTTGCATTGTCTAAAATATCTTGCTTGTATTTGTCAACTTCTGAACCAGTTACCTTACTAGAAGAGTTGGAAGAACTAGTAGAGTTAGAAGTACTTGACTTACTTGTCTCCTTATCTTCACCTTTCGCTACAGATAAGCTATCCTCTTTCTTGCTATCAGTTGACTTACTCTCTTTTTCAGAAGTCTTACTCTCTTTTTCTATCTTTTGCGTTTCTTCTTTCTTTGGTTCAGCTTTCTTACCATCAGTTTCAATTGTAATACAACCACTCAATAACATAACTGGTAACGCTAAACTTACTAATTTCTTTGCTTTCATGATTCCTAATACCCCTTTTTTTATAAAATTTAGTGCAAACAAGTTAATATACTTAACTAAGAAATTTTCCTCGAATAATTTCTTAGAAACTACTATCCATAGATTACCTGTATATTCATAATCTTTCCATATATCATTTTACAAAGAATTACAAATATGGTCAAAGGTATTTATGTAGTCTTTAAAGGGAAATTTATTAGATGAAAAGAAAAGTTTTATTTTTAAACCTTTTCTAATACGATCAATTGTTCATTTTCTAACGAACAAATATCCCCTTCTACTCAAAGGAGAGATTAACATGGGATATGGTGGTAGTTGCGGCTTTGCTTTATTAGGAGTCACTATACATGCCCATCAACTTAAGAAATTTTAATACCCCCAAGTACCAAAAATCTGTTTCTTTAAAATAAAGTTTTATCAATCATGTGCTAACAACCTTGAAAAAAATGAATATTTTGGAGTATATGTTGTTGAGTATTAGCACCCTTTACCTGAGTAAAGAGAATGTTATTCATGTATGTAATTTATAACTTCTCGAATGTAACTTTCTAAAGGCTGTTTAGTATCTACAACTAAACACTTATATTCAGGAGGTTTTTTACTATTCTTGATAGTATATTTAAAAGATTCTTCAGACTGTATCTCTTTAATTTGGCTTAGCATTCTATCACGGTTTTTTAATCTGTAATTTATTTCATTACTATCATCTAGGTAACATTCAATATATTTATATTTAACATTATATTTTTTTGATAAATCTGTTCCTTTTTCAACCATTTCTTCATACAAGCAAGGACTATCAAATATTACAGCCTGTCCCTCAGATAAGTGAAATTCAATTAAAGACCAATCAATATTGTATGAAATCTTACCAGCAAGCTTTACATCAATTGGAGCTTCCTCAATAGAAAGTAATAAAGCGGTTTTTACAATATCGTGGTCAATAATAACTGCTCCTGTTCTCTTAGCGATTTTTCGAGCAAGTGTTGACTTACCAGAGCCAGGGAAACCTGACATTTGAACAAAAAACATATAAAACACCCTCTCATGTATTCTCTTTTAACTATCCTTCACCCGTCAGTTTAGCTGAGTGAAAATTCCGAGTTTTTATTATAGGATTTTAACCAAACCTTATTACAAACAATCAATTTGACTTCATTTTTGCCACAATTGCCGAAGAAGGCGGTTTTATAGTTGCCACTTTTATAATATGCATATTCTTTTTACTGCTTTCCCGAATATTTATAATTGGTACTTCCGCAGATAATTTATTCGGCACCTTACTATGCGCAGGAATTGTAGGCGTTCTAATGTTACAATTTTTTCAAAATATCGGTATGATTGTGGGATTAATGCCTGTCAAAGGTATTGCACTTCCATTTTTATCATATGGCGGAAGCTCTTTATTTTCGAACATGCTAATGATGGGGCTTATTCTATCGACACGAAAAACATACAAAAAATATATGTTTTCAGTGAATCAGCACTAAATATCAAATTAAGAAGTACTTATACCTTAAACTATTCGTAGAATAACACGAGATGAATAAAAAAGGTTACAGAGCTATAATCAAGTATTGTCAATAGACAGAGGGAGGAGAATAATAAACATTCTTCTCCCTTTGTCTGTAATTAGGGTTTGCATTATCAATAAATATACGTTGTAAGGAATTGCTGGAATGAGTTTTAAGGTTACAAAGGGATAGCACGCATATTTTAACGTTTTTATACGCTAAGGGATTCTCAAAACTCCATAACACGAGTTGAATTGAGAATCAAATTACATCTAATTTGATTCATAACAGATTGGCGTCATAGACTCCCGAATAAAAACACAGGGTTTTATCTCTGTGTTTCTTCAAATTTTCGTTTTTGAATATATGCTTGAGCATGAATAATTTCTTCCTGAAGTTCTTTTAATTCTTTCATAGATTCTGATTCAATTGTCATGTAAGTAGTAACTAAACTAATCATCATATCCATCTTCTCTACTATATTTTGAATGACCTGTTCAGATTGCTCTTTTTTAGGGTGTTGTATTGCTTTTAATACATCTTCCATATAATTGTTCTTTCTTTGCTGGATATCATAAATAAACTGTTTTGTGTTTGAGTTCAGTTGTTTTTCCTCCGTTTTAGATATATTTCTATTCTATCATATTAAAATGGGAAATATTGGATTCCCTTAAATTTACACCAGTCTCATACATTTTCTCAATTATACAAACTAATCCCTTAACGTACAGGGAAATAATCGAAACGTGTCAATTTTGGGTTCTGGTGCAAAGATTGTATTTATTTGAAAGAGGTATATAGATGCCTACAGGCATCTTTTTCTCTGTCTTCAACTCTTCAATCGCTATAGGATAGGCCGGGTTTTTGTCCACTGTAATCACACGGGGCTTTGAAACATGAAAAGACTGCAAAGCTTTCTTGAAAAAACGCTTTGCAGCCCTATGATCTCTTGTTTTGCTTAAATAAAAATCAATTGTATTTCCTTTTGAATCAACAGCACGATATAGGTACATCCATTGACCTTTGACTTTCATATACGTCTCATCGACTCGCCAAGAATCATTGATTGATTTAAGATGACGTCGTACTCGCTTATCTAATTCAGGACCATATTGATGAACCGATCGCATGATAGTTGTATGAGCAAGTGATAACCCACGCCCTTCCATCATTTCGACTAAATTACGAAAACTGAGGTTGTACCGTAGGTACCATCTCACGGTTAATAAAATAATATCAGGTTGATAATGTTTCCACTGGAATAGATTTTGCTTTTCCATACCAATCACATCCTTTTTCAGAGTACTAGTATCAGTATGTCCAAGTCTAGGAGGTTACTTACAAGCGTTTTGGAGTGTTTGCACCAGAACCTCTGAGAGCATATGCTCTCTTTTTTTATTTATGTTCGACATAATCTGACAAAAAAATTGTAACCATATTTGTTATGATAGTTCAGGAATCATACATTTTACATAATTGGAGGAAACGAAATGTATAAGAAGATGGGGACACTCGTTATAACTGGAGCGCTTGCTATAAGTCTAGCGGGATGTAGTGATACAGAAGAAACTGCCAAAAAAGTATCAAATGATACAAAAACAGAACAAACAACTGAAAAGAAAGAAGAGAAAAAAAAATTTAAAGTTGGCGAAACAATTAAACTTGGAAATCACAAATTAACTGTTACAAATGTTGAAAAGTCTCCAGGTGGAGAATTCGATAAACCTAAAGAGGGTCATGAATTTTTAATCGCTAATGTAACTATAGAAAATGGCGGCGAAGAAGAAATACATTATAATGCTCACGATTTCAGTTTACAAAACAGTGAAGGAAATATTGTAGACCCAACGTTAACTATGATTAACCAAGATACTCAATTGAATTTTGGAAAACTTGCACAAAATGGGAAAATAACTGGAACTATTGCTTTCGAATCAAAACAAGGAGATCCTAAGCTTCAATTAATCTTCAAACCAATTTCCTTATCAGAAGAAGAAGTTCGAGTAAATCTTCAATAATAATACCTACAAAAAGAAAAGACACTCGAATTGAGTGTCTTCTTTTAAAATTTCACATACTATATCTGCTTAATGGGGTATCGCCACATACCCATCAAGCTAAGATTTTAAAGTACCCCCTAAATGGAAATTTTGTGTTTTTATAGCATCGAAGTTTATTTTTCTTTCTTCTTTTTAAATGCCAAAACATAAAAAAATATTGGGATTAAAAAATCTGCCAATAACTCTCCCATTCCATAAGGATCGATCTTAATATCTCCTCCTGCTAGATGCTTAATAGATGATATTGTAAACAAAATTGCTACAACTAATGCCCATTTACGTTGAATTAATTTATTATTCATTTTTCTTCACTTGCTTTCATAAAATATTTTTTTCATACAATACCCATTATGGTAGTAATACCTATATTAATTAGGGTTTATTTCGTATGCAAATTTTTAAATAATCTACACTGATCCCCTATAAATAAAAATTTTATTTTAAATAAAATCAATTTATGAATATAAGTAATTTAAATTATTAAAAGTAGTTAATATAAAAAATTCTGATTTTAAAAAGATCAGAGTTTTAAAATGATAGGTGATCCCTTATATAATAATAAAAAAATTATGATAATTGCGCACTAACAGTAATAGTAAGTCCAACACCTAAAACTAGAATAATCCAAGTCCAATACTTATTTCGAATGAAAAATAATGCAGAGTTATCTTTTATTTGAACTCTTTCTCCGGTTTTTTCATCAACAAGTGTTCGTACACTATCAGATATAAACTTTTTAGTGAAAAAATAATTACTCATCGCTATAAATATAGTACAAAATATTCCATTAAAAATAAATCCAGGGTTATGTACCGTGTCCACTTGCAACATACTACTAAATATTCCACTTATCAGACTCCCTAAAATTAATGCTAAGACTACTAACAGTCCTTTACCTCTCCAAATAATCATTACATAATGACTCCTTTCAATTTCTAAATAATGGGACATACATATTACATTATATTACTTTATGGAAAAGTTTCTTATCAACTATCACACTGGTATTGCAGAAAAAATTAAAGTTTATGACTTGAACAAAGGAAAGGAAATTGCTAAAGTGTTTGATTAATGTTGGTTTGAAATAAAGTTTGACCAAAAAGATGCTACAAATGTTGATTTTATAATAGAGGGAACCCACGCATTTTGAATAAAGATTGATCAAAATACGTGGGTTTTGTTTTTGAAGTGAAGAATTTTTATAAAAAGATTGATTAAAACGATTTTTGTAAAGTATTTTCGATTTGAATAGGAACATGAATACGGTCTCTCACTACTACTGTACCTTCGTAAACAATATGGCATTCTACTAAATGATCTCTATTAAAATCTGCTGATTCTATACATTTTTCTGTGCCCTTTTTTATGGTTCTGGTGCGAAAACTTCAAGATAATTGCAGGTAATCTCTAAATCTTGGACATACTGATACTATTACTCTAAAAAAGGTGCGTGATCAGTATGGAAAAGCGAAATTTATTCAAGTGGAAACATTATCATCATGATATTATTTTGCAAACAGTAAGATGGTACCTACGGTACAACTTGAGCTTTCGTGATTTGGTGGAAATGATGGCGGAGCGTGGCATAATCGTTGCTCATACAACGATTATGCGTTGGGTTCATCAGTATGGTCCTGAATTAGACAAAAGAATCCATCGTCATCTCAAGAAAACCAATGACTCGTGGAGAGTCGATGAAACATATATCAAAGTAAAAAGTCAATGAATGTACCTGTATCGTGCTGTCGATTCGAAAGGAAGTACCATCGATTTTTACCTAAGTAAAGCAAGAAACCACAAGTCTGCAAAGCGATTCTTCAAGAAAGCTTTGCAGTCTTTTCATATTTCTAAGCCTCGTGTCGTGACAGTAGATAAGAATCCAGCTTATCCTATAGCAGTTGAAGAATTGAGAAAAGAAAAAAAGATGCCATTGGGCATCCAACTAAGGCAAGTGAAATATCTCAATAACATAGTGGAACAAGATCATCGATTTATTAAAAAGCGAGTTCGTTCGATGTTAGGATTGAAATCCTTTCGCACAGCTACATCCATTATTTCTGGAATAGAAGCTATGCATATGGTAAAAAAAGGGCAACTTATTCTACTGGACAAGTCTGTCCAAAATCAAGTGAAGTTCATCCATCAACTATTTGGAATTGTTGCTTAAGACTAGATTCCACTAGGAAACTTTTCGCCTCTTTATATCTTTCCTAAGTATTTGCACCAGAACCCGTTTTATCGTTTTCTGACAGAAGACTCCTTCCTCAAAAATGTGAAGGTGTGAAACGCCAATTTTAGGTGGGAGA
>NZ_MAOG01000003.1:0-323 GCF_001884205.1 Bacillus sp. NH11B
ATAGGTTGTTCCATCTGACAAAATGGCGAAATCTTTTAGTCCCACATCCATTCCAATGTAAGAATTTGTTTTCGGAAGTTCTTGCACTTCTGTTTCAACTAACAATGACACAAAGTATCTGCCAGAAGGGTTCCGTCTAACTGTAGCATTTAAAATACGTCCTTTTACTTCACGACTTTTGGCAAATCGAACAAGACCTAGTTTTGGCAATTTTATTTTGTTTCCTACAACGGCAATGTTTTCATTTGTTTGTTTTGTGGTATAAGATTGTACGTTGTTCTTCTTAGATTTGAAACGCGGGGCATTGTTTTGTTTTTTGAAAA
>NZ_MAOG01000004.1:0-446 GCF_001884205.1 Bacillus sp. NH11B
AAATTGCAGCAAAAAACAGAGGAAGCATTAAGATCTCAAATTAAGAAAATACCTGATGCTAATGCTGGTTATGTTGTAGTAACCGATGTAAAAACTGGCGCAATTTTAACTATGGCCAACTCGGCAGTTTTTAATCCAAATATATTATATACACATGTATCATCTAAAAATGAAAACATTAAATCACTTTCGCAAAATAAAGCAATTCAAAAATTAAAGTATGGTGAATCTTATGTAAATATGGCCTCTACTATAAAGCCACTTACTATTTTAATTGGATTAAACGAAAAGCTTTTTCAACCTGAAGATACTTATTTAGATAAGGGTAGTTTTCAGTATGATAATCAAAATAACATTACGAATGCACCTGGAACGCCAACAGGTGAGATTACACCGAGGCAGGCTATCATTAATTCATCTAACACATTTATGACAGCAAAAGTAGC
>NZ_MAOG01000005.1:0-11891 GCF_001884205.1 Bacillus sp. NH11B
GTGTAGTGGTTAACATGCCTGCCTGTCACGCAGGAGATCGCCGGTTCGACCCCGGTCGGGACCGCCATTTTATATAAAGAAAAGAACGAAACAAGTTGTTTCGTATTTTTTTATTTGTTTTAACAAAAAACTAATAAAGACAGTCAAACTATCCTTAGGAAAACTCCTAAGGACTTTTTTATATATTTAAAACCTGTATAATAAAGAGCAGAGAACATTGTGAATAAAGTAGGTGAAGTCTGTGAGTAAATATGAAGTAATAACAAAATCTTCTGAGGAAACACAAAGATTATCAGAAAAACTAGGTGAACTTGTCGGGGCGCAAGATGTAATTATTTTAGAAGGAGATCTTGGAGCTGGAAAAACGACTTTTACAAAAGGACTAGCAAAGGGTCTTGGTGTGAAAAGAGTTGTAAATAGTCCTACCTTCAATATTATTAAAGAATATAAAGGAAGATTGCCGCTATATCATATGGACGTATATCGTTTAGCGGAAAGTGAAGAAGACTTAGGTTTTGATGAGTATTTCTACGGTGAAGGGATTACAGTAGTAGAATGGGCTCATTTAATAGAAGCATATTTACCGAATGAAAAGTTACAAATCAGTTTATTCCATGCTGGAGATGATACAAGGAAAATTGTACTCGAACCAATTGGAAATCGCTATATTAGATTATGTGAGGAGCTATTACAAGATGAAAGTACTAGCAATTGATACTTCAAATTACGTAATGGGTGTGTCCCTTATTGAGGAAGGGAACGTGATCGGAGAAATCATTACAAATTTAACAAAAAACCATTCTGTACGACTTATGCCAGCTGTAGAGAAGCTTTTAAAAGAATGTGGTGTAAAACCGAAAGAATTGACTAAAATCGTTGTAGCAGCTGGACCTGGATCATATACAGGTGTTCGTATAGGTGTGACAGCTGCAAAAACATTAGCTTGGTCGCTTCAAATACCAATTGTAGGTGTATCAAGTCTAGAAGTAGTGGCAGCAAATGGTGCTAATTTTAAGGGATTAATTTCTCCTTTATTTGATGGTCGACGTGGTCAAATTTACACGGGGCTATATACATATGAAGGGGAGCAATTAACTTCAATAGAAGAAGACCGAATTATGCTTATTGTTGACTGGTTGCAAATGTTAAAAGATAAAGAACAGCCTGTTTTATTTATTGGTAACGATGTTAAATTGCATAAAGAAACAATTATAGAATACTTAGGTGATCAAGCTGTATTTGCTCCTTTCACTAAGAATAACCCAAGACCAAGTGAGCTAGCATTTTTAGGGTTACAAAAAGAAGAACAAGATGTGCATACGTTTGTACCTAGTTACCTGCGTTTAGCGGAAGCTGAAACAAACTGGTTAGAAAGTCAAAAGAAGTAGAGGTCTATAGAAAATGGATATGATATTTAGAAAGATGGCACTCGATGATATTGCTCAAATTGTAGCTATTGAAGAAGCATCTTTTTCAACTCCTTGGACTGCAGATGCCTTTCAACGTGAATTAGCGATGAATGAACATGCACATTATTTTGTGCTAGAAAAAGATGATCGCGTAATTGGTTATTGTGGATTGTGGATAATTATTGATGAATCACATATAACAAATATAGCTATTTTGCCAGAGTACCGAGGTCAAAAGTTAGGAGATGCCTTATTGAAAGAAGTTATTTCGGAGGCGAAAGACCTAGGAGTAAAAACGATGACACTTGAAGTACGCGTATCAAATGAAGTAGCAAAACAGTTATACAGAAAATACGGATTTCAAAATGGTGGGATTCGTAAACGATACTATGCAGACAATCAGGAAGATGGTCTCGTAATGTGGGTGAATATATAATGGAAAAAAACACGATTATTCTTGGTATTGAAACAAGCTGTGATGAAACAGCAGTAGCAGTTGTTAAAAATGGAACGGAAATTATTGCGAATATCGTTGCATCACAAATTGAAAGTCATAAGCGTTTTGGCGGAGTCGTACCAGAGATTGCATCCCGTCACCATGTAGAAGAAATTACAGTTGTGCTAGAAGAAGCTTTAAAAGAAGCGAATATCACTTTTGAGGATATTGATGCAATTGCCGTAACAGAAGGACCTGGTTTGGTTGGAGCACTTTTAATAGGTGTAAATGCAGCGAAAGCTGTGGCTTTTGCGCATGATATCCCTCTAGTTGGTGTTCATCATATTGCTGGTCATATTTATGCAAACCGTTTAGTAAAAGAAGTACAATTCCCATTACTATCACTTGTTGTATCTGGTGGACATACGGAGCTTGTTTATATGAAAGAACACGGTTCATTTGAAGTGATCGGTGAAACACGAGATGATGCAGCAGGGGAAGCATATGATAAAGTAGCTCGTACGTTATCTATGCCATATCCAGGTGGTCCTCATATTGATCGCCTTGCACATGAAGGAAAGCCGACAATTGATTTGCCTCGTGCATGGCTAGAGCCGGATTCGTATGATTTTAGCTTTAGTGGATTGAAATCGGCAGTTATCAACACTGTGCATAACGCAAAACAACGTGGTATAGAAATTGCACCGGAAGATTTAGCAGCAAGTTTCCAAGAAAGTGTAATCGACGTACTTGTAACGAAAGCGTCTCGTGCGGCGGATGCATATAACGTAAAGCAAGTGCTCCTTGCTGGCGGCGTAGCTGCTAATAAAGGGCTTCGTGCACGTCTAGAAGAAGAGTTTGCACGAAAAGAAGATATAGAGTTAATTATCCCGCCGTTATCTTTATGCACAGACAATGCAGCGATGATTGCAGCTGCAGGGACCATTGCATACGAACAAGGAAAACGTGCGACATTAGCTTTAAATGCAAACCCAGGATTAGATATTGAAGCATAGTTATACACAAAATTAACCACAGCCTGTGGACAAAACCCATATTATCTGTTGATAATGTGGGTTTTGTTGTGTATATAAAATGTTGATAACTTTTTCAGTGATTGTGGATAATGTGGAAAAGTTATTTTGGGGTTTATTTTACAAAGGTGGATATGTGTATAAACTTGTGGATAAAGTGGATGAAGTCTGACCTTTAAATGTATTCTTTTTTGGGAAATAAAAAACAAGAAGATATCCTTAAAAAACATTTTGAAATATGCTCTAATTATAGGTGTCGCTAACAATGTCAAACTTTGTCGGTAAATTGATATCTTGTGTCGAATCGTTGATTTGTTTAAAAAATCATTTAGACAATATGACGTTGATTCCAACTAGAAGATAAAAAGGATGTCGCATAGTCAAAAATCCCGACTTATGAGACATCCTCTTTATTAATACTTTTATAAATGCAATTCTTCCCATTCTGCCATACAAGCTTCAAGTTGCTCTTGTAGTGTTTGCTTTTTCGTTGTAATTTCACTAGCCTTTTCATAATCTGCATATATTTCTGGTAAGCAAAGCTGATCTTCTAATGTAGCAATTTCTTCTTCAAATTCTATTATGTTTTGTTCTAGCTCCTCAATTTTCCGAGTGCGTTGACGCTCTAACTGTTTACGCTCTTTTTCTTCGAGATAATTTAATTTTTCTTGAGCTACAGTTTTTTGAACAGGTGCCTGATTTTCTTGCTGTTCTTGTTGTTCAAATTCTGCACGTTCAATCATTTCATTTTTCTTTTCAACGTAGTAATCGTAATCGCCTAAATATTCTTGTGCGCCTTCTGTTGATAACTCAATAACGGTCGTCGTTACACGATTAATAAAGTAGCGGTCATGTGATACGAATAGAAGTGTTCCTGGGTAATCAATTAAAGCATTCTCCAAAATTTCTTTACTATTTAAATCAAGATGGTTCGTTGGCTCATCGAGAATTAATAAATTCGATTTTTGCATCATAAGTTTTGCGAGAGCTAATCGAGCTTTTTGTCCACCACTAAGAGAAGATACTGGCTTTAATACATCATCTCCTGTGAATAAGAAGTTACCTAGTATCGTGCGAATTTCTTTTTCAGGCTGCAATGGATATTCATCCCATAATTCATTTAAAACTCGCTTAGAAGATGTTAAGTTAGCTTGTTCTTGATCATAATAGCCAACAGATACATTGGATCCGAAAGAAACATCACCATTTAGTAGAGGTAACTTATTCACAAGTGATTTTAACAATGTGGATTTCCCGATTCCGTTCGGTCCAACTAAAGCAACACTATCCCCGCGAGTTAAGCGCATTGTTACATGTTCAATAATCGGATCCTCATCATAGCCGATAGTTGCATCCTTTACTTGTAAAACATCATTTCCGCTTTGTTTTTCAATATCGAAGTGGAAGGATGCTGACTTAGAATCACCTAATGGTCTTGTTAATAATTCCATTCGGTCTAATTGTTTACGACGGCTTTGCGCACGTTTTGTCGTAGATGCACGAGCTATATTTTTTTGAACGAAGTCCTCAAGCTTAGCAATTTCATCTTGTTGCTTTTCATAACGTTTCATTTCTTGCTCGTATAGCGCTGATTTTAAATCTAAATATTTACTGTAGTTACCAACAAATCGTCTGCTTTCTTTATTCGAAATTTCATATACTTGTGTAACGAGTTTATCTAAGAAATAACGGTCATGGGAAACGATTAGTATTGCGCCAGGATAGCCTTGTAAATATTGTTCAAGCCAAGTCAATGTTTCAATGTCCAAATGGTTTGTAGGCTCGTCTAAAATAAGTAAGTCTGGTTTAGTTAATAATAATTTACCAAGAGCTAATCGTGTTTTTTGCCCACCACTTAATGTGGAAATTGTCGTCTGGTGCATCTCAACTGGGAAGCCAAGACCACTTAAAATCGAACGGATATCCGCTTCGTACTGATAGCCACCTTGATCTTTATAATCTAATTGTAATTGGTCATAGTCAGCTAATAATTTCTCGTATATAGCCGCATTTGAAAAGTTTTCTTCTTTGCCCATCTCTTGCTCTAGCCTTCGAAGTTTTGTCTCCATTTGCTGTAAGTGTGTAAAGACGGTTAACATTTCATCCCAAATTGTTAAAGACGTTTCTAATCCGGTATTTTGAGCTAAATACCCCATTGAGACATCTTTCGGTTTTATAATTTCACCACCATCATGAGATAACTCACCAGCTATTATTTTTAATAATGTAGATTTTCCGGCTCCATTTCGTCCGACTAATGCGATACGATCTTTCGTTTGTACTTCCAATTTTATGTTTGCAAGAATCGTTTCTGCACCGTATAATTTCGAAAGCGCGTTTACTTGTAATAAAATCAATGTTTTCACCTCAAATAATTTCTTAACTTTGCCATGTTTATATTTCTCAATCATACTAAAAATAGTGTATAGTTTAAAATAAAGAGAGAATACTTCTTCTCTTTATTATACAAGGAAATTCATGAGTGCTAAACTTCTGTATTTGATTCAAGTATATGAATAAAGATAGGAAGAGAGGAGAGGTTATATGGATCAGCAAAAAATTCCACAGGCCACTGCCAAACGTTTGCCTCTATACTATCGATTTATCCAAAACTTATCTCTTTCTGGTAAGCAACGTGTTTCATCAGCCGAATTGAGTGAAGCGGTAAAAGTTGACTCCGCAACTATTCGAAGAGATTTTTCATATTTCGGAGCGTTAGGGAAAAAAGGATATGGATATAACGTAAATTATTTATTATCATTTTTCCGTGAAACACTCGACCAAGATGATATAACACGTGTAGCACTTATTGGAGTAGGTAATTTAGGGACCGCTTTCTTACATTATAATTTCACGAAAAACAATAATACAAAAATTGAAATGGCGTTTGACGTTAGTGAAGAGAAAGTTGGAACAGAAATCGGAGGCATTCCTGTATATCATTTGGATGAACTAGAAGAACGTTTATCAACTGATATACAAGTGGCAATATTAACAGTACCCGCTACAGTAGCACAATCTGTGGCAGATAGATTGGCAGAAACGAACGTGCATGGTATTTTAAATTTCACACCAGCACGCTTAAATGTGTCAGAGAATATAAGGATTCATCATATTGATTTAGCTGTAGAGTTACAAACACTTGTTTACTTTTTGAAGAATTATCCACAATAAAACGCAGAGGAAGCGACCTCTGCGTTTTATTATTGTTTTTTCTTTGTGAATTTAACTAAGATAAGGCGAAGTGCCAAATTAAAATCAATTGTTGCCATAACTGCAAATAGTATTGTCCACATATTCCAGATTGTATCTGTTACGTTTGTAATGGCGAAACGTGTAAAGATACATCCAAGAAGAAAGTACAATGCAGCCATGAACAATGGTGAGTTTCTCATACTAAAAATCCTCCGATAAAGCCTTGCATTTTTTCAGCTTCTTTAATCATTTCTTGAATTTGTTCATTGCTTACTAAAACTTGAGCAACTGCAACTAATGTATTCATTGCAACATGGGCTGCAATAGGGACGATAATACGCTTCGTTTTTACATATAAAAAGGCGAATACGAGCCCCATAGAAGTGTATACCAATAAGTGAGTAAAATCAAAATGAATCGCCGCGAATACAAGTGAACTAATGATAGCAGCAATAAAGAAGTTAAACTTCTTATAAAGTGTACCGAATAAAATTTTTCTAAATACGATTTCTTCCAAAATAGGTCCTATTATAGATATGACGATAAGGAACCAAGGTGTCGTTCTTGCGATGTCCATAAGTCTTTCTGTATTTTCAGAGCCAGGTGTAATCCCTAATAACCGCATTTCGATCATACCGGCAATACTTTGTGAAAATAGTGCTAAGAAAAATCCGATGAAAATCCATCCAACTGTAGCTGGAACAGTAGAGCGCATTTTATCTAAATGCCTGTCGCGAATGTCTGTTCTGAGTAACCAAAGTACAACGCATAATGCAATGAAAAAGCTAATGATAGCCCAATGACCAGTTATGAGCTGAATCTTTTCCTCTCTAGTAAATCCCCTATTATCGTATAGTCCAGTTTTCAGGAGAAGCGGTAACCCGGCAATGCCTGATAGCTGCATTAAAATGTATGTAACGATAACCCACCAATATTGTTTCTTCAAATGGTTTAACCATCCTTTCTAACTCTAGTGTATGAGATAAAGTAGGATAACATGTAAATATGCTACCTATCATATAAACTTTCATTCGAATTATGATTCTTTTGTAAATCTTTATTTGAAATTAAAATAGAAGACAGGAAAAAGTTGTGTGTTTAGCGAAAACAACTTAGGGTGTCTTTCATATTGTAACATACAAGAAGTGGGAACAACGATTCATATGGTAAAGGCAGTAGAAGAAGTAATGCTATATAGGAAAGTGTATAAAGTAATTTGCGAAAAAATTATGATTTTTTTACTTGCAAAAGAAATTGAGATTATTTATTATTAGAAGTGTGTTAGCACTCGTGTGACTTGAGTGCTAATAAATAAAATTTACATAACAAAATGAGGAGGTTATTGTTCATGCTAAAGCCATTAGGTGATCGCGTTGTAATTGAACTTGTTCAAGCAGAAGAAAAAACAGCAAGTGGTATTGTATTACCAGACACTGCAAAAGAAAAACCACAAGAGGGTAAAGTTATTGCAGTAGGTACAGGCCGAGTGCTTGAAAATGGTGAGCGTGTTGCTTTAGAGGTAGCAGCAGGTGATCTTATCATCTTCTCAAAATATGCAGGTACTGAAGTGAAATACGAAGGTACAGACTACTTGATTTTACGTGAAAGTGACATTTTAGCAATTATCGGTTAATTATATACATTTTAAAAATCCAAGGGGGTCAATTATTATGGCAAAAGATATTAAATTTAGTGAAGAAGCACGTCGTTCGATGCTTCGCGGTGTCGACACTCTTGCAAACGCAGTAAAAGTAACGCTTGGACCAAAAGGTCGTAACGTTGTACTTGAGAAAAAATTCGGTTCACCACTTATTACAAATGACGGTGTAACAATCGCAAAAGAAATCGAATTAGAAGATGCATTCGAAAACATGGGTGCGAAATTAGTGGCAGAAGTTGCTAGCAAAACAAACGATGTAGCTGGTGACGGAACGACAACTGCAACTGTATTAGCGCAAGCTATGATTCGTGAAGGTTTAAAAAACGTAACAGCTGGTGCAAACCCAATGGGTCTTCGTAAAGGTATCGAAAAAGCTGTTACTGCTGCAATTGAAGAATTAAAAGCGATTTCTAAACCAATCGAAGGTAAATCTTCTATCGCACAAGTAGCTGCTATTTCTGCAGCTGACGAAGAAGTAGGTCAATTAATCGCTGAAGCAATGGAGCGCGTTGGTAACGACGGCGTTATTACTTTAGAAGAATCTAAAGGATTCACAACAGAATTAGACGTAGTAGAAGGTATGCAATTTGATCGTGGATATGCATCTCCTTACATGATCACTGATTCTGACAAAATGGAAGCGGTTCTTGATAACCCATACATCTTAATCACTGACAAAAAGATTTCTAACATCCAAGAAATCTTACCAGTATTAGAGCAAGTGGTACAACAAGGTAAACCACTTCTTATCATTGCTGAAGATGTAGAAGGCGAAGCGTTAGCTACATTAGTAGTGAACAAACTTCGTGGTACATTCAATGTAGTAGCTGTTAAAGCTCCTGGATTTGGTGACCGTCGTAAAGCAATGTTAGAAGATATCGCAATCTTAACTGGTGGCGAAGTAATCACTGAAGAATTAGGACGTGACTTAAAATCTGCTACAGTTGAATCTTTAGGACGCGCAGGTAAAATCGTTGTAACGAAAGAAAACACAACTGTAGTTGAAGGTATTGGGAATACACAACAAATCGAAGCTCGCATTGGCCAAATCCGTGCGCAATTAGAAGAAACTACTTCTGAATTCGATCGTGAAAAATTACAAGAGCGTCTTGCTAAATTAGCAGGTGGCGTAGCAGTAATTAAAGTAGGTGCAGCAACTGAAACTGAGTTAAAAGAGCGCAAACTTCGTATTGAAGATGCACTTAACTCAACTCGTGCAGCAGTAGAAGAAGGTATCGTTGCGGGTGGTGGTACTTCACTTATGAACGTGTACACGAAAGTAGCTTCTATCGTAGCTGAAGGCGACGAAGCAACAGGTATCAACATCGTACTTCGTGCATTAGAAGAGCCAGTTCGTCAAATCGCAATCAACGCTGGTCTAGAAGGATCTGTAGTTGTAGAGCGTCTAAAAGGCGAAAAAGTAGGCGTTGGTTTCAACGCAGCTACTGGCGAATGGGTTAACATGCTTGAGTCTGGTATCGTAGATCCAGCTAAAGTAACTCGCTCTGCACTTCAAAACGCAGCATCTGTTGCAGCTATGTTCTTAACGACTGAAGCTGTAGTTGCTGACAAGCCAGAACCAAATGCACCAGCAATGCCTGACATGGGCGGCATGGGCATGGGCGGTATGGGCGGAATGATGTAATTCCGTTTGCCCGAAAAACATCCACTTCTATATAGAAGTGGATGTTTTTTTGTGTTTTTTAGAAAAGGAAATGAATTTCTGTAGAATTTTGTCGCTTTCTCTCTTGACCATACTGATACTTCATTGTTAGAATCTAGGAAGATAATATAAAACGATCCTTCATATATCCTCAATGATATGGTTTGAGAGTCTCTACCGGGTTACCGTAAACAACCTGACTATGAAGGCAGTGTGTCTTATATTTATAAAGAGCGGAGACTATCTTTCTTTATAAAGCCAGACCCCTGCCTTTTCTTTGTTATGAGACTAGAGGCGGAGGACTGGCTTTTTTTATTATATTGGTAATGCTTTTCGCCAAATTGGTGAAAATATTTATATACGAGAACTAACGTTGGGGTGATTATTTTGAAAAAGCAGCACGATACAATTATCGTTTTAGATTTTGGGAGTCAGTACAATCAGTTAATAGCACGTCGAATTCGTGAGTTCGGTGTATACAGTGAACTTCATCCACATACAATTACTGCAGAAGAAATTAAAGCAATGAATCCAAAAGGGATTATTTTCTCTGGTGGACCAAATAGTGTATACGGTGAAGGTGCATTACATTGTGATGAAAAAATATTCGAGCTAGGATTACCGATTTTCGGTATCTGTTACGGTATGCAGCTTATGACACAACACTTCGGTGGTAAAGTAGAACGCGCAAACCACCGTGAATACGGAAAAGCTGTTCTTAAAGTAGAGAACGAATCAAAATTATATGCGAACCTTCCAGAAGAGCAAGTTGTATGGATGAGTCATGGTGACTTAGTAACTGGTTTACCTGAAGGATTCGTAGTAGATGCAACAAGTGAGTCTTGTCCAATTGCTGGTATGAGCAATGAAGCAAAAAACTTATACGGTGTACAATTCCACCCAGAAGTACGTCACTCTGAGCACGGTAACGATTTAATTAAAAACTTCGTATTCGGCGTATGTGGTTGTTCTGAAGGATGGAACATGGAGAACTTTATCGAAGTAGAATTAGAGAAAATCCGTGAAACTGTTGGAGACAAAAAAGTACTATGCGCACTTAGTGGCGGTGTAGACTCTTCTGTTGTAGCAGTATTAATTCATAAAGCAATCGGTGATCAGTTAACATGTATTTTCGTTGACCACGGCTTACTTCGTAAAGATGAAGCAGAAGGTGTTATGAAAACATTTAGCGAAGGCTTCCACATGAACGTTATTAAAGTGGATGCAAAAGAACGCTTCATGAACAAGTTAAAAGGTGTAGAAGATCCAGAACAAAAACGTAAAATCATCGGTAACGAATTCATTTACGTATTTGATGATGAAGCGTCTAAATTACAAGGAATGGACTTCCTAGCGCAAGGTACACTTTACACGGATATCGTTGAAAGTGGTACAGCAACTGCACAAACAATTAAATCTCACCATAACGTTGGTGGACTTCCAGAAGACATGCAGTTCAAATTAATTGAGCCTTTAAACACGTTATTTAAAGATGAAGTACGTGTATTAGGATCAGAATTAGGAATTCCTGATGAAATCGTATGGCGTCAACCATTCCCAGGTCCAGGACTTGGTATTCGTGTATTAGGTGAAATCACAGAAGAGAAATTAGAAATCGTTCGTGAATCTGATGCGATTTTACGTGAAGAAATTATAAAAGCGGGATTAGACCGTGAAGTTTGGCAATACTTCACTGCGCTTCCTGGTATGCGTAGTGTTGGTGTTATGGGTGACGAGCGTACTTACGATTACACAGTAGGTATCCGCGCAGTAACATCTATTGACGGTATGACAGCTGACTGGGCACGTATCCCTTGGGATGTATTAGAGAAAATCTCTGTACGTATCGTAAACGAAGTAAAACACGTTAACCGTATCGTGTATGATATAACGAGTAAGCCACCAGCAACTATTGAGTGGGAATAGTATTGTAATAAAAAAGATCCATCTATCGTTCATGTATAGATGGATCTTTTTGTTTTTACCCTTAATACGAACGAAAATATAAAATTTTATAAAAATGTTCGTTTTTAAATTGACAAAACCACCTCCTCGAGTTAATATGAGTATGTAATTCAAACGAAAAGTGAATATTATGCCGTCGTATAATATCGGGGATATGGCCCGAAAGTTTCTACCTAGCTACCGTAAATGGCTTGACTACGAGGCGTTTTTATAAAGATGAGGGGAAACTTGTCTTTATTCATAGAACGCTTCCATGTATATGCAATGGAAGCCTTTTTTATTTTTAATAGATAAAAGAGGGCTAGGGTGAAATACGGCGAGTAATCATATAACGGGGGAAACGTAAGATGAAACGCTATTTTCAGTTTGATGAACTCGGCACAAATTATAAAACAGAGTTCATAGCAGGTTTAACGACATTTTTATCTATGGCTTATGTACTATTTGTCAATCCTGCTACGCTGTCACTTGGAAATGTTAAAGGGTTACCGGCAGGTACAGGAATGGATCCAGGTGCAGTATTCGTTGC
>NZ_MAOG01000006.1:0-3759 GCF_001884205.1 Bacillus sp. NH11B
ACAGCATTAGCAGCGGCGATTGGTTCGTTAATTATGGGGATATTTGCGAAGTATCCGATTGCTTTAGCGCCAGGTATGGGAATAAACGCGTTCTTTGCTTATACAGCGGTGTTAACGATGGGAATTCCGTGGCAAACGGCAATTGCTGGAACATTAATGTCAGGTATTATCTTTATTATTCTTACTGCTTCAGGTATTCGTGAAAAAATCATTAATGCAATTCCATCAGAGTTAAAGTTTGCAGTAGCGGCGGGTATTGGATTATTCATTGCCTTCCTTGGATTCCAAAACGCTGGAATTATCGTAAAGAATGATGCTGTCCTTGTTGGATTGGGGGATTTAACAAAGGGCACAACTTTACTAGCAATTTTCGGAGTTGTTACTACAATCATCTTCATGATTAAGAAAGTTAATGGTGCAGTATTCTACGGTATGATTCTTACAGCGATCTTAGGAGTGGTAACGGGATTAATTGATACTCCGAAAGCTGTAGTGGGAGCAATACCGAGCCTGGAACCAACGTTCGGTGTGGCGTTAACTCACTTTGGAGACATTTTCACTGTTGAAATGGGTATTGTTATTATAACGTTCTTCTTTATTGATTTCTTTGATACAGCAGGTACGCTCGTGGCGGTTGCGAATCAAGCGGGATTAATGAAGAACAATAAATTACCACGTGCAGGAAAAGCACTATTTGCAGATGCGATTGCAACTGTAATCGGTGCGATTTTAGGTACATCAACAACAACGTCTTATATTGAATCTTCTGCAGGGGTAGCAGCGGGTGGACGTTCTGGATTTACAGCAGTTGTAACAGCAGGGTTCTTCTTATTAGCACTTTTCTTCTCGCCGCTATTAAGTGTTGTGACACCAGCTGTAACAGCGCCAGCATTAATTATTGTAGGAATCTTGATGGTTTCATCTTTAGGAGAAATTGATTGGAAGAAATTCGAGATTGCAGTACCAGCATTCTTTACTATCATTTCAATGCCACTTACGTATAGTATCGCAACAGGAATTGCAATCGGATTTATCTTCTATCCAATTACAATGGTTGTGAGTGGCCGTCGTAAAGAGGTTCATCCAATTATGTATGTTATGGGAGTTTTATTCGTACTATATTTCATCTACGTTCGTAAATAAAAGGGGTTTTTTGAAAGGTCTAGACTTAAGGGGAGTCTAGACCTTTTTTGCGTCTTCAGAAAATCTTAAGGATTTCCGAGCGTTTTTCTTCAGAAGTTTTCCTATAATAGAAGTTAGGGATTAAAAAAGTGATGGGGGAGATATTGTGGCACACGAAACAATACTTGTCGTAGATGATGAAAAAGAAATTAGGAATCTTATTACAATCTATTTAAAGAATGAAGGATATAAAGTACTGCAAGCAGGGGACGGAGAAGAAGGGTTACGTATATTAGAAGAAAATGAAGTGCACTTAGTCGTATTAGATATTATGATGCCAAAAGTAGATGGTATTCATATGTGTATGAAAGTAAGGGAAGTAAAGGAAATGCCGATTATTATGCTTTCTGCCAAAACGCAAGATATGGATAAGATTTTAGGATTAACAACAGGAGCAGATGATTACATAACGAAGCCCTTTAATCCATTAGAGTTAATTGCACGAATTAAATCTCAATTACGCCGTTATATGAAAATGAATGGTTTTGCTATTCAAAATGAGGACGAGCTAGAAATTGGAGAGATGAAAATAAACATCTCGACCCATAAAATTATTGTAGAGGGAGAAGAAGTGAAACTAACTCCGAGGGAATTTTCAATTTTAGAATTGTTAGCTAGAAACCCAGGTATGGTGTTTAGTGCAGAACAAATTTATGAAAAGGTGTGGAACGAACGATCTTTCCAGTCGGATAACACGGTAATGGTTCATATTCGGAAAGTACGTGAAAAGATTGAGGAGAATCCAAGGAAACCTAGATATATAAAAACAGTATGGGGAGTGGGGTATAAAATTGAAAAAGATATTTAATCCATTTACTTATGTGAGGAAAACAAGACAATTAATTGAGAAATTAGTAAAGAGCGTACGAAAGAGTATAAGAATTCAATTGGTTACTACTTTTGCTGCTTGTGCGTTATTAGGAGTGTTTTTTGCAAAGGGAGCTGCGCCATTTTTTGAGAATGCGAATCGTCAAGCGACTGTCGATTATCGGTCTGGTATGCAACAAATTAATTACCAAGCTCAAAGAGCAGCGAATAGTTCGGTTCATGAAAATAAATTAGAAGCTATATCCAATATGATCGAAATGGAGAATCAAAATTTAGAGCGAGGAAATAGAGCTTTAAAAATATTGGTTGCTGATGAAAGTGGTAAAGTTTTATATAAAACAAAGCAGGCGCAAGAAGAGCAAATCGATTTGCATAATACGATTCGTAATGCGGCATCATTTGCGATCAACTATTCAAATGGTCAAGATATATTTGAAAATACGAGAAAAGAATTTATAGCTTTTTCACCTATTACAATAGAAGATAAGAATTTATATATGTTCGTTAGTGGAATTCCGGATGGTGTAGTAATGTATGATACGCAAGAAGGACCGTTTCCGTTTTTCATAGGTGTACTCGTATTCATTTTCTCTTTCTTCTATATAACAAAGAGAAAGATGAAGCAGATTGAAGCGATGGCACAGGGTGTAAAGGAAATAGAAAAAGGAAACTTAGCGTATCGTATTGAGAAAAAAGGTGAGGATGAGATTGCGTCTTTAACTGAGAATATTAACAATATGGCAGAAGAGCTTATGAATAATATAGAAAAAGAGCGTAAATTAGAAAAGCAGAAAAATGAGCTCATTACGAATGTATCTCATGATTTGCGTACACCACTTACTTCTATCATGGGTTACTTGAGATTACTTCGAGATTCTAAATATGAAAATAAAGAGCAGCATGATGAATATACAAGAATTGCTTTTGCAAAGTCGGAGCAGTTAAAGGATTTAATAGAAGATTTATTTGAGTATACGAAGCTAACAAATGAGCAAGTTGTAATGGAAAAACAAGAGGTTTGTATAAATGAGTTATTGGAGCAATTAATAGAAGAGTTAGTACCGCAGGCAGAAGAGCATGGACTTATGTTTGTTAAGAAGTTTCCTGAGGAACGTACCTATGCAGCGATTGATTCGGAAAAGATGGTTCGTGTATTTGATAATCTATTAATGAATGCGATTAAGTATAGTAAAGATGATGGGGAGATAAAAGTTTCTCTTCAAAGGCAGCGCCAGGATATACAAATTGTAATTGCGAATCATAGTGAAGAGTTTACGAGAGAAGAGTTAGGGAGTTTGTTTGAACGCTTTTATAAGAAAGATCAATCTAGAAGTAGAGTAACAGAAGGATCGGGACTTGGATTAGCGATTGCGAAAAGTATTGTTGAGTTGCAAGGTGGTAGTATTCGAGCAGAATATGAGGATGGTATTATTCAGTTTATCGTCTCGTTACCAATTATAGAAAAATAATAAACGAATAGAATGGTATATGAAAAAGAGGCTTATTTTAAAGGGAATAAGCCTTTTTATATTTTTTTAGAAAAACATGTTGACGATTAAGGTTTAGAGGTGTAATATAAGACAAGTCGCCGATGCAATAACGCAGAACGCGGCAAACGAAATAAAAAACTTAGTTGACATTAACTAACGAAGATGTTAACATAAGGAAGTCGCAAACGAGCGACCAAGTAGTTCTTTGAAAACTGAACGAAACAAACAACGTGAACGTCAATTTTTATTTTTAGATGCT
>NZ_MAOG01000007.1:0-3880 GCF_001884205.1 Bacillus sp. NH11B
AGAACTACTTGGTCGCTCATTTGCGACTTCCTTATGTTAACATCTTCGTTAGTTAATGTCAACTAAGTTTTTCATTTTGTTTGCCGCGTTCTGCGTTATTGCATCGGCGACTTGTCCTATATTACACCTCTAACCTGCAATCGTCAACACCTTTTTATAAAGATATTCAATTTAATATTTTTATGCTCTTTTAACTAGATACGCCTCTCCAAGGATTCATTACGGAAAAGCTACCTTCTGCTTCTATTTAATCTATTCTTCCAAAATATATTCAAGTTAATTTAAACCCTAGACTTAATTTGTACAGAAGTTTTTACCCAACGAAACTAACAATCTTATTTTACTAAATATTAATACCTCTTTGTTTATCACGCACTCTATTAGAAACGATTGAAGATATACGCATTCTTATAACAGACAACGATATAGAAATCCATAATAAACCCATATACTACTCTAGTTATAGAGTCCCGAGTTCTCCTTATATGAAGTAATAGTTGCTTATTTGTTTACTCGTAAATATACAGAAACATACTAATATATTTACTAACTATCCCTATCTTACTGAAATATCAACCTTATATCTATTTCATCTTTAGCATCATCCATTTCCATACATCTATATCCTCTTAATAAACATTTAAGATATGCCCAAGGTTCGAATTGATTAATAGTATTTCCTTTTTAAACACATATACTAGATTAAAAATACGTACCTCAATTGATCAAGTGCACCGAACACACACAGATAGAACACTCGTTCCTTTCATTACTTCACTTTTTATATAACATTAAATGATATTTATCCTATACCTATCTTTACGTTTTACCGCTAAAAGAGCGAATCATTTCACTAACAAAGCATTTAGTTTTATTGTTTCTAGTATATATATCCCCCTTTTGAAATACATATAGAATCATAAATTCCTTTGTTTCTATCTAAAACCCTAAGAATACACAAACATAAAAAAAAAAAAACAATTCTACAACAAGGTATACGACGGCTGCACAATTATAAATCATAATCCTCTCAATACCTACAGGGGTGCTGTCCGCCTTTAACGCAAATATATACTAAAAAAATTTCAATATAAAATGGGCCGGAATTTCTACTCTAAGAAAACCCGGCTCTTATTTTTAGGCAACAACCAAAATCATTTTTACATTCAGCATTAAATGTCTATTCAATATTCCCTACTCTGTTGTACTGAAGATGAATGTATCATATCTATCACTGCATGATATAAATTTTCCGGATATTCAGCTATCCGATGGCATAAATACAAGTACCACTCTTTCCCATAAGTCAAATACACGCTAGCATTATGTCCTTTGTTTTTGAAATCACTTAACATATCCGGACGAATTCCATATAGCATTTCTATTTCTACATTAGATTGACTAAAATATTGACGTTTCTCCATTTCTTTAATAAGAATTTCATCATGTGTAGCTATAGATACAGGATGATTGTTTTCAACTAGTTGTTCTACAATCTGAAGATACTGTTGATTTAAGTCAGTTGACCTAGGCATAGCAATATCCGAAACTTCTTGATAGGCACCTTTTACAACTCGTATTTTCCCTGGATAATGTAGGAGTTCTTGAATATCATTGTTTGAGCGATATAAATGCGCCTGGATCGTTATCCCTACATTAGGATATTGCTCAGTTGCTTTTTTATAGATGGCAAGAATGTCTGCTGCTTTAGATGATTCTTCCATACTTATCATCAGGGTAGTCCCATGTACTTTTGCCTTCTCTGCCAACTCCATTAAATGAATATAAGATATTTCTGGATCTATAGATAATCCAATATGCGATAAATCGAGTGATACTGTTTGTTTCATAGATAGAGCACCCATATCCCCAATAAGATTCCAAAACTCATTTTTCACTTTATAACATTCCTCTATATCTAGAGTATTTTCCCCTATGTATTCTAGTGAAGTATGATAACCTTTTGCAATTAGTTCTTTTGCTGTCACAATCCCCTCACGTCTCGTTTCTCCGGTGACAAAGCGTTTTGCCGCTTGCAATAATAACGCATAGAGTTCAGTGGATTGTTGTACATAGGATTTTATATGTTCATTTCGTGCAATCGATTTAAATGCCTGAGCCACTTGGAATTCTGGTTTCGTCATCACATTTTCATCCCCTTTAGAACTATTTGGTCCAACTATAACATGCTAAAATGGTTCATATTAGTACCATTTTAACTAAACTTTTATGGTACCAATTTTGATGAAGGGAGCATTTATATGCTTTGGATACCTATTGATCGATCGTTAGATATAAGCTTAATTCGACAGGTTTATCACCAAATACGTGAACGAATATTAAACGGAGAGCTACAATCTGGAGAAAAACTACCATCAACACGGGAATTATCTTCTGAGTTAAGCGTGTCTAGGAATGTAATTTTAGAAGCTTATGATCAATTATTTTCCGAAGGTTTTTTGGTCGCTCGACAGGGCGCCGGGACATTCATTGCAGAAGGGACTTATTTAGAACAACGTAAAAAATCAACTCCAATTGATTCTTTATCTTCGTGCGAAGAAATAAACAAAGATAGTAACATCATTAATTTTCGTTCAGGGATACCAGCATTAGACTTATTTCCACGTAAGGGATGGGCAAAGTTATCTCATACGATATGGAATGAAACACCTCCTTCTACGTTTGGATACGATATTCCCGAAGGACGTCCCGAATTAAGAAAGGTTTTATCACGCTATTTACTAAAAACAAGAGGAGTTTTTTGTCATCCAGAACAATTGATAATTACCTCCGGTGCAACGCAAGCTTTAACACTTGTTTCTAAGTTACTTTTGTCGACAGGCGACGAAGTACTAATAGAAGATCCCATCACCAATGACATTCAAACAATTTTTAAAAATTCAGGAGCCTTCCTTTATCCTATACCAGCTGATGATAATGGGATGGATACATCTTTGCTACCTGCAAATAAAAACCCAAAATTCATCTTCACTACTCCTTCTCATCAGTTTCCTTTAGGAGGAGCGTTACCAATTCAACGACGGGTTCAATTGATTAACTACCCAAGAAAAACAAACTGTTATCTCATTGAAGATGATTATGACAGTGAGTTTCGATATGAAGGCTCACCTGTAAGTTCATTACAGGGATTGGATCCCGAGCGAGTTATTTATATAGGTTCATTTAGTAAAATTTTATCACCGGCCCTTAGAATGGGATACTTAGTTCTTCCCTCACACCTTATTGAAAAATGTCGCAGGGTAAAATGGTTTTCAGATTTACATACATCTTCTTTAAATCAGCTTGTCCTTGCTAAATTTATTGCCGAAGATTATTTGGAACGGCATATTATGAAGATGAAAAAAATCTATAAAAATCGAAGAGACTTCCTTATCCAGCAATTAAAGTTAGCATTCTCAAATAAGATCAATATTTTCGGTTATTCTACAGGATTACACCTGATTGTCGAATTCAATCAAGTTCAATTTACCAAAGAATTACTTGAGAAAATCCAACAACTTGGGGTTAAAGTATATCCCGTGGAAGACCACGCCATTGAAAAAGGAAAACATCATAATCGAATTATTATGGGGTATGGACATTTAACAACTGAAGAAATAAAAGAAGGGGTGAGCAGGCTACAGAGGGCAATACCTTGTATATATTCTTGTTAATACATAGACTTTAAAACTCAAAATTAAAGAGTCTAACAAACTTGTCTATATTTTTCTGAAGGTATGCTATTTAGATGTAAAATCATAATAAAATAAAGCTGTTTCTTGCTAGATAAACGTACTCATAGAGCCTACATTAATTACAAGCTTATTTCATTAAACACAAAAAAGACGAGTCATTCTGACTCGTCTTAAGGTTGCTTGGC
>NZ_MAOG01000008.1:0-8925 GCF_001884205.1 Bacillus sp. NH11B
CAGGTAGGACTCGAACCTACGACCGATCGGTTAACAGCCGATAGCTCTACCACTGAGCTACTGCGGAATAATAAAGACAATTTGTATCTTATAAAAATTATCACCGTAAGTCAAGAAGTTTTTTCACAACATCTTGTACAAACGTGACATGTTTATACTATACTGGATTGCGTTTTCACTGTCAAGATGTTTTCACTACCAGTTTTAGTTGCCCTTTACATTTTCCACATACATATCTTTGTGTATTTATTTGACGCCTTCTTACATATTGAAGTGAGCATCCCGTACATTCATACGTATAAACTTTTGTTTCCTTTTTCTCTTCATTAATCATTCGTTTACAAAAACGGGGTGCCCCCACTTTCTTTAATAACTCACGAAAATCTCTATCTCGGTGCTTATACCCTTTTCCTGTGATATGTAAGTGATAATGACAAAGTTCATGTTTAACAATCCCGACTAAATCTTCTTTGCCATACATTTCGTAATATCGATAATTCAGTTCTATATTATGAGTATTCAATAGATAGCGCCCACCAGTTGTACGTAACCTACTATTAAACATCGCTTTATGTAAAAACGGCATCCCAAAGTATTGTAACGATACCTCTTCCACTAACCTCTGAATTTTTTGCTCATCCATTCTCATTCCTCCTAAACAAAAAATTTTTTTACACTTTTCTCCCTTCCTATACATATATTAAATAGTACATATACCCATCCTCATTCAAGAAGCGTGATTTCTAAAAATAAAGCATTGATAGAAATCCACTCACCAACCTCTCATCAATATTTCTTTAACTAATTAAGAAGAGATGTTTGAGAGCAGGATTAAACAAGGAGGGATTCCTATGCCTACGTGGCTAAAGAAACAAATGCAACGTGCATACTTCGAAAAAAACCGGTATCAAATCAAATTACTAAATGAATGCTGGTTTTATTATAGTAAAATACATCAAAGCTCATAATCAACGAAACTTTCCTATCCATAAAAAGAGAGCAGTTTCACCTGCTCTCTTTACTTACTATTCAATTGGTAACATCGATAATGCAACACGACCTTTTTTCGTATCAATATCATCTACCCATACTTTTACAATTTGCCCTACGGATACAACATCTAACGGGTGCTTTACAAATTGTTTGCTGAGTTTAGAAATATGTACTAAGCCATCTTGCTTTACACCTATATCAACAAAGGCACCGAAATCAACAACATTACGAACCGTTCCCTCTAACTCCATACCACGCTTTAAATCTTCTAATTTCAAAATTCCTTTTTTCAGAAGTGGTTTTGGCAACTCATCCCTCATATCTCGTTCCGGACTAATTAAAGCCTCAATAATATCAACCAAAGTCGGCTCGCCAATCTCCGTCTCTTGAGATAATTTAGAAACATCTACTCCATCTAAACTCTTCTGCAAGTTCGGTTTACCTACATCATTCTTTGATAACCCTAGACTTTTTAATAGCAATTCAACATTTTTATATTGTTCTGGATGAATCCCCGTGCGATCTAACGGATTCGCCCCTTCTAATATACGTAAAAATCCAATACATTGTTCATATGTTTTCGCACCTAAACGAGGAATTTTCTTTAATTCAGTACGTTTCGTAAATTTCCCATCTTCCTCACGCTTAGCTACAATATTTTTTGCAACTGTTTTTGATAATCCTGAAACATATTGTAACAACGCAACTGAAGCTGTATTTACATTAACGCCAACTTGGTTAACAGCTGTCTCTACCACAAATGTTAACGATTCATTTAATCTTTTTTGTGATACATCATGTTGATATTGTCCTACTCCTACAGATTTAGGGTCAATTTTCACTAGCTCAGCAAGCGGGTCTTGTAGACGTCTCCCAATAGAAACGGCACTTCTTTCTTCAACCTGTAAATCTGGGAACTCCTCACGAGCTAAATCAGATGCTGAATATACACTAGCACCCGCTTCATTTACAATAATATAAAATACATCCCGTTTTACATTTTGCAAGACATCTACTATAAATTCTTCAGTTTCTCTGGAAGCTGTACCATTTCCAATTGCTATCATTTCAACTTGATATTTATCTATAATTGAAAGAACTTTCTTTTTTGCATCCTCATATTTACGAACAGGTGGATGCGGATAAATAACATCTATGTTAAGAACTTTCCCTGTATCATCTACTACTGATAATTTACAACCTGTTCTATATGCCGGATCTACCGCTAGCACAACTTTCCCTTTCATTGGAGGCTGTAATAATAAGTTACGTAAATTCTCAGAGAAAATATGAATCGCTTGTTCTTCAGCGGTTTCTGTTAATTCTTTACGAATTTCTCTTTCTATTGAAGGTTGGATTAATCGTTTATATCCATCTTCAATCGCTAATTGTACATAGTGCGCACTTTTAGAAGCTTCATCACGAATCATTTTTTTATGTAAAAACTGATTAATTTCCTCAGTCGGTGTAACAACAGCAACTCTTAATACATCTTCCTTTTCACCGCGATTCATCGCTAACACTCGATGAGGCACTACTTTTTGCAACGGTTCTTCATAATCATAATACATTTCGTATATATTCTTTTCATCTTTGTCTTTATCTTTTACAGATGAAGACATAATCCCTTTTCGAAAAGTAGTATTCCGAATCCAACTACGATATGACGCATTATCCGAAACAAGTTCCGCAATAATATCCTGTGCACCTTGCAAAGCATCTTCTGCAGATTCCACTTCTTTTTCTCCATCAACAAATTCCATAGCCTTCTCTGCTGGATTTTCTTTTTTATATAACAATAACCACTCAGCTAACGGTTCTAATCCCTTTTCTTTAGCAATTGTAGCTTTCGTTCTTCTTTTTTCTTTATAAGGACGATATAAATCTTCTACTTCCTGAAGTTTTGTTGCAGCAACAATATGACGACGTAATTCTTCGGTTAGTTTCCCCTTTTCACCAATAAGACGAAGAACCTCTTCTTTCCTATCTTCTAGTTGCATCATATATTGCCATCTTTCTAAGATTGCACGAATCTGCACCTCATCTAGAGATCCTGTCCATTCTTTTCGGTAACGAGCGATAAATGGAACTGTGTTACCTTCTTCTGTTAATTGAATAACATGACGAACTTGCTTTTCTGTAAAGCCTAATTCTTTCACTAACATTTTCATTAACCCTTGTCGATTATCTACCATTTCCATATCCAACCGTAACCTCCTCTATAATAAAAAAAAGTTGCCCTGTAAAGAGAGCAACTTAAACTGCCGATTTAAAAATCTATTAGTCCTAAACTAATTTGTAACGCTTCATCTACACGAATCATCATCACTTCATCTAAGTGAGTGATTTTGTCCGTTAAGCGCTGCTTATCGATTGTTCGAATCTGCTCAAGTAAAATAACAGAATCTCTCTCAAAACCGTACTTTTTCGCATCAATTTCCACATGAGTGGGTAATTTCGCTTTTTGAATCTGTGCAGTAATAGCCGCTACAATCACAGTCGGACTAAAACGATTTCCGATGTCATTTTGAATGACAAGAACCGGACGAACGCCTCCTTGCTCAGAACCAACAACTGGGGAAAGGTCTGCAAAATACACGTCGCCGCGTTTTACAATCAAAATATTACCCCCCGCTAACTAAGCGTTCTACTGTATGAGCTGCTTCATACTCTGCTAAGAAAGCTTCAGATGCAATACCAAGATTAATTTTTCCCATTTCAATGTACCCACGTCGCATTGATTCATGTTGGTAGCGTTTCTTCGTCTTATGTTGACGCAATAACAGTTTTGTTGCCTGGCAAATTAGTTCATGGCGATTCTTATTCTCTTGTTTTCCAATTCCGTCCAATTCCGTTACCATTTGCTTTGGCAACCGAACCACGATTTCAGTAGTTACACTTGATTCGGACACAAAAATACACCTCCACCGTCAACTACACACCCAAATATATATATGACACCTATTGTAATAATACCATTGTATGGAGCCTGTTGCAAAGACTTCCTTATTCCTTGCTTATGTTTTCCAATTCATAAATAAAACATTCATCTTCTTTTACTTTTTATCTTTTTTAAACAAGAAATCAAGCAATCCTTCAGTAATATTTCGTTGTAACTTATATTAATAACAATTATAAAAAGAAGCTACCCAGCAAAAAAGAGCCTATTCTTTATTAGTGAAACTCCTCCAAATGACGAGATGCTGAGTAATAATACCTTCTTCTATATATTGTTCAAATAATTGATTACTTCTACAACTTTACCATGTCGTATAAATATTCTCGGTACACGGAAGCTTATCGTTGCGATAATTTCATAATTAATAGTCCCGGAATATTCAGCAACCTCGGTAGCACTAATATACTCATCGCCTTGTCTTCCAATGAGTGTAACTTTCGTACCAAGCGGCACTTCACAAGGCAGATGTATCATGAATTGATCCATTGTTACTCGCCCTACAATCGGTACCCTTTCACCATTTACAAGCACTTCAAATCCTTGTAATCTTCTAAGCCATCCATCTGCATACCCAATCGCAACTGTCGCAATCCATTCTTCAGTTCTCGTTCGGTATGTGACATTATAACTAATCCCATCCCCTTTAATCACTTGCTTAATATGAGCAACTTTCGTATGAAGTGACAACGCTGGTTCCAATTTAAATGGTAAAAAAGGACGTATTTCTACAGATGGGGATAGCCCATACATCGCAATACCAATTCGCACTGCATTAAATGTAATCCCTTGAAACCTTAACGTTGCAGCACTATTGGCTGTATGGACAAATTTAGGGTTCACTCCAAATTCTTTCAACCAACTTAACTGCTGCAAGAATGTATTATATTGCTTATCAAAGTAAGAAGTCTCAACCTCATCGGATGTTGCAAAATGTGTATATACTCCTTCTAACTCTAAAAATGGAGCGCCTTCTAAACTCTTTAAGAACCCCTTTAATTCTTTACGTTCACGTATTCCGATTCTCCCCATACCACTATCAAAATTAATATGGAATTTCATTATTGACGAACCATCCCAGAGCTTTATCGCGTCTTCCACCCATTCTTTTTGAAAAACAGTTAATGCTACATCATTTTCAGCAGCAACATTTACATCACGTGGAGGGGAAGGACCTAATACTAAAATCGGTGCAGTAATACCAGCCCTCCGAAGCACTAAAGCTTCATCTAAAAAAGCAACTGCTAATCTTGTTGCCCCTGCTTCTAATGCGGTTTTAGCCACTGGTACATAATCGTGCCCATATGCATTCGCTTTGACCACAGCAAAAATTTCTACATCACTTGGAATGAACTCTTTAATATGCGTAACATTGTTATAGATCGCATCTAAATCCACTTCCACCCAAGTGTCACGGTAAAACGGTGCTTCTTCCATAAATACACTTCCTTATACACGATATGCGAAGCTTATTCTTTTATATGCTTCTTTTTATGAAATCCACCTTCAAACTAAGAAAAGACGTGGTGCACATATATCACCACGTCTAAGAAGTTTACTTCACCTGCTTCGCTGTAACCGAACGAGCAACCATCAACAACTCATTCGGCTCTAAACCTTTAGACACGAGCATATATTCTACTCCATTATGCGACCACGTTACAGAATCTTTCGTCAATGCACCAATCGTGAAGCCAAGGTCAACCGGCTCTCCACTTACACTTACCGCTGATGAAGCCTCTGCAACTTTTTCCTTTTCTTGTATTAAAGTAAAAGATTTCTTACCTCCAGTATATGTGAGTATCGTACGCTTGCCACTGGCTGTCTTCAACTCTTCTTCCTCTTTCAACGTCATGCCTTGCGGCGTGTCACGTGGATACAAAACAGCAAACGGTTTGTCTTCTTTCGCTGTTGTCTGAACATCTACTTGCGCTCTGGACATATTTTGTTTCGTATCAAATGCACCTTTATCAAAATTTGTATCAAACTTTACTTTAGTGAAATCTACTTTTACAAGGACATTTTGATCATTATCCATCAGTTTCACGGAAACTGGTGTTAAATCACTCTTCTTCAATGTAATCTCTTGTTTCGGTAACATATTTTGATGTTGATAGTTTGTTTTTGTTTTGAAAATATAATACTTATCTGTTTTCTCGAAAGTAAGGTTTTTCTTATCCTGCAAAATATCTCTCACAAGTGATTCATATAAGTAAGCCTGGCTACTATTTTGCGGCCAATCACTTTGAAAACGGAAGCTCTTATTAAGCGCAGGTGTTAATACAAATACCCCTTCATCATTTCTTAAAATAATTTGACTCTGATCCTTTTTCGCATTCTTTAAATTCACACGATAATACGAAGGTTCTTTATGCCAAATTTCTACACTATACTCCTGCGGCTCATTTCCTGTTTTAATAGATAATTTCGCTTCAGCTTGATAACTCTTCATACCTTTAACTTTTGCCTCTAAATCTCTCACAACATCTTCCTGTTTCTTTTCCATACAGCCCGCCAACACAAAAACGGTCAATAAACCGATGAGAACTAAAAACAGACGCCTTTTCATCACTTCAGCCCCTTTGCCCCTATAAATGAATGGAAGATATGCCTTCCTTATCGCTACCTCAAATATATGAGACAAAGATATAAAATATGCAGACTAGCTTGACGAGCTTTCTAAAACAACTTGGCTAACAGCAAATTCTTTACTATGGCTAATTGATAAATGAACAATATGCTCTGTATTTGCAATAAGAATCGGCTTACCTCTATCATCATTCCTTACTTCTATATCTAAAAAACTAACTTCTTTCCCAATCCCAGTTCCTACCGCCTTAGAATACGCTTCTTTTGCTGCAAATCTTCCTGCCACAAATTCTGTAAGACGACTTCCTTTCAGCTCCTTGGCAACATTACGTTCACTTTCAGTTAAAATACGTTCCATAAATTTAAGCTTTCCATCTAGCATTTTTTCAATTCGATTCAATTCAATAATATCGATTCCAATCCCTACAATCATTTCAAAATCCCCTTCTTCTATTTAGCTTTCTGCATTCATATTGTAAGAATAACAGAGAATCTTTCTGATGCAAAAGGAGTGATACTAACAACATGCTAATACCATCTACCCGTACGCTATTACAACCAGTCATCCTCTCTTTACTTCTTATACAATTAGTCACGATTATATTGAGCGACTTTTCCTTCTTTCACATGGCAGCCCACAATGAATATATCGCTAAAGGAGAATGGTGGCGTATCATAACTTCCCTACTTGTACACGTAGACTTACAACATTTTCTTTCCAATAGCATTTGTTTATTTGTTCTTGGTTCTTCTATTGAAAAACAACTAGGACATTTTTCTTTCATCATTATTTTTTTTCTTTCTGGCATTATCGGCAATATTTCTTCTTATATTATTATGCCTCTTGACTATATTCACGCCGGAGCATCTGGTGGTATTTTCGGATTGCTAGGTGCACAATTATTTTTATTGTATAGTCGATATCGTTCTTCAAACCCAAAAGAAATTGCTATTTTTTCAATCACGATACTTCTATTACTGCTATTTACTTTCTTTAATCCTTCTGCCAACCCTATAAGCCATTTAACAGGATTGATAATTGGTGGTATTTGCACCCCTTTTTTAATAAAGTGAAACTTTAATCAGTGGGGATTTTACGGGCAGCCCGACTCCCACAAATAGCGGGACAAAAAATCGATGGTGCAGAGCTCATTTAATATAGAAGCTCGCACCATCGATAATTTCCACCTCTGTTTGTTTACTTAACTCTCTCATTAATTGAAATAAAGACTCATCCTTCTTCTTCGCCTCAATCATACAATCAATTTGCGGAACACTCCCCTTTATCTTTTTCAAAAAAGATAAGAAAGTATCTACATCAATAAAATCTGCATGTGCTCTCGGATCTTTTTCATCTCTAGGACTAGAAATATGCATTTTAACTGGTAACAAAGACGATTCCCACGTATGTACAACACGTGCCCAATCTTCATGCCAATCTTCCTGGTCATTATTCATCATATGATGATGCAAATCAAACACGACTGGAATATCTAATTTCTCTCCCAAATACAATGTTTCTTCTAGAGAGAAAGTCGTATCATCATTTTCTAATATAACCATCTCTTGAATACCTCTTGGAACACTTGACCAATTTTCTATAAAACGTTCTAATGCAAGCTCCTTATCGTTATAACCTCCTCCCACATGTAATACACATCTCTGTTTATGTTCAATTCCCATACCCTTTAATAATTTTTTGTGCATCTGCAATGTCTTTACAGATTGCTTGAAAATACTCTCCTCAGGTGAATTTAGTACAACAAAGTGATCCGGATGAAAATCAATTCGCATATTCATACGAATAGCGTACTCACCTAGCACTTTTAAATTTTCTTTTAAGGGGCGAATATAGTTCCACTCTAACAACTCCTCATGATTCGCTAAAGGAATAAGCTTGGAACTAAGCCGAAAGAAAGATATGTCATGCCCTTTATTATGCTTTAATAACCGTAAACAATTTTCCAAATTCGAATTAGCAATTCTTTCGAGCTTACGAATCGCCGCCTCTCGATCATCAATCCGCTGAAACTGTGCATATGTCATCGTTTGAGATGGAGATGCATTCTTCAAATGTACACTCATCGCGACATACCCGAGTCTTACAAGCATATGGCACCCCTTTTCTATACGAGTTATTATGTAGTATGCACAATTACAGAAATAAAAAAAAGAGAATGCCAGCAAAGGGCATTCTCTTTTTTTATTAAGCTTGTGGACGGCTATGATGTTTTCTTTCGCCGCGTCCATTTGAAGATCCTGGGCGACCTTGACCTTCACCTCTACGACCACGACTACCACCATCACGACTGCCACCATCACGATTACGATCACGGTTACGGCCATCGCCACCGCCGCGTCCATCACGATTGCGATCACGGTTACGA
>NZ_MAOG01000009.1:0-11370 GCF_001884205.1 Bacillus sp. NH11B
CATCACGACTACGATTACGGTTACCATCACGGTATCCGCCTCCGTTACCACCGCGTTTTTTAGAACCGCCACCTCTTGAAACAACTGGTGGTTCTGACGTTAAAGCGATTGGTGTTGTATCTGGCTCTTTTGTCATCATTTTTAAAGCAGCAGCTACTACTGTTACAGAGTCATTCTCTTCTAACATTTCTTCTGCAATACGCTTGTAGTATGATAAGTTATCATTTTCAATTGTGCTTTGAAGTTTTTCAGCGATTAAACGTTGTTGACCTTCTAATGCCTCGTCAAGTGTCGGTGCTTCCATACGATCAACTTTACGTTTTGTTGTACGCTCGATATTTTTTAATTGTCCTGATTCACGTGGTGTTACAAATAGCATTGCAATACCTTTTTTACCTGCACGGCCAGTACGACCGATACGGTGAACGTATGATTCTGGATCTTGTGGGATATCGAAGTTGTATACGTGTGTTACACCTGAAATATCAAGACCACGTGCAGCAACGTCTGTTGCAACAAGAACTTCAATAGCACCTTCTTTAAATTTACGTAATACAGACATACGTTTCGCTTGTGTTAAATCACCATGAATACCTTCTGCTGCATAACCACGTAAGTTTAATGCTTCTGATAATTCATCAACACGACGCTTTGTACGACCGAATACAATCGCAAGCTCTGGAGATTGAATATCTAGTAAGCGTGTTAATACGTCAAACTTTTTCTTTTCTTGCACTTCTAAATAGAACTGCTGAATGTTTGGCATTGTTACTTCTTTTGCTTTTACTTTAATGTGTTGAGGCTCAGTCATGAAACGCTCAGCAATACGACGGATTGGATCTGGCATTGTCGCTGAGAATAATAATGTTTGATGTGTTTCTGGTACATCTGTTAAAATCGCTTCAATATCTTCAATGAAGCCCATGTTTAACATTTCATCCGCTTCATCAAGAACAACAGTCTCAACGTTTTGCAGGCGAAGTGTTTTACGGTTAATATGATCTAAAATACGACCCGGCGTACCAACAATAATGTGTGGGTGTTTTTTTAGAGCACGAATTTGGCGGTTAATATCTTGACCACCGTAAATTGGTAAAATACGAACACGTTTATGTTTACCAATTTTGTATAGCTCTTCTCCAACTTGGATTGCTAATTCACGCGTTGGCGCGATAACAATACCTTGAACTGCTTCTTTACGAGTATCTACTTTATCTAATAGCGGTAATCCAAATGCTGCTGTTTTCCCTGTACCTGTTTGCGCTTGCCCAATAATATCTTTACCTTGCAATGCATGCGGGATTGTTTCAGCTTGAATCGGCGTAGCCTCTTCAAAGCCCATACTTTCAACAGATTGCAATAAAGATTCACTTAATCCTAATTCTCGAAATGTTGTCAATGTTACTTCTCCTTTTCTATCCTATACTTATCATTTAAAAAAAGGCATTTTCCGAATTGGCGGAAAAGCCCTTTTCCTGAATGCTCACGTATATAAACGGGCGTATTTCTACACGAAAATACTTCTAAACGTTATTACACTTTATCAATTATAAGTTTTGTATGTGCAAAAAGCAAACCCAACTGTTACCTTATTTTCATATTCAGAGCTTTTTTCTTCACTTTTATTTTTTTATATTTACTGTAAGCGCTTATTATAAGTTTCCTCTATTTTCGTAGCTATCATCCCTATTTATATACACCAATTATTTCAACATCGTAATTACTTCTTCTAATTTCATGCCGCGAGATGCTTTTACTAATACAACATCTTTCACATCAACGACTGCTTGTAACTCTTTTACTAGCTCTTCTTTATTATCATACGCCTTTACACGTTCATTAGGAAAGTTAATTTTCGCTCCTTCAGCAATTTGAGCCCCTAATCTACCATATGTGAATACATATGAAATTTTTGCTGGGTCGATTAATTTACCTACCTCATAATGGAATTGTACTTCTTGATCACCAAGTTCTAGCATATCACCAAGTACAACAATTTTTTTAGCAAATCCATCTAAACCATTCATTAGGTGGAACGCTGCTTCCATAGCCGTTGGACTTGCATTATAAGCATCATTGATAATTGTTAAACCACTATTTGTTTTTACAATTTCCATACGCATGCCTGTCATTTGAAGTGTTACTAAACCTTTTTTCATTTCTTCCCATGTTACACCAAAATGTTTCGCAATTGCCATTGAAGCAAGTGTATTATATACATTATGCTTCCCTAGTACTGGTAGATAGAATGAAAAAGTTTCATCTCTGTTCATCTTAAAGTGTGTCCCAGTTGCCTGTAATGTTACAGTAGTTGGATAATAATCATTTGCTCTCGCATCACCAAATGTAACTGTTTCAGCTGCTAAATTCATTTCTGGAACACGATTCGTTAATAATGGCTCATCTCCATTGTATACGAATACTCCACCTTCTTGTAAGCCTGTAACAATTTCTAACTTCGCTTCTGCAATTGCCTCACGAGAGCCTAAATCCATTAAATGCGCCTCACCAATATTCGTGATAATAGCTGCATTAGGACGAGCTAACTTGGATAGGAATTCAATTTCTCCGCGGCTTGACATACCCATTTCTAATACAGCTACTTCTGTATTTTCTTCTAGGTTTAAAATAGTAAGAGGTAAGCCGATATGATTATTGAAATTACCTTCTGTTTTTTGAACTTTAAATTTAGTTGCAAGAAGACTCGTTACAATATCTTTCGTAGACGTTTTACCGTTACTACCTGTTACACCAACAACTTTAACATCCAGTTGATCGCGATAATTTTTCGCTAACATTTGTAACGCTGATAGCGTATCCTCTACAAAAATAACAGGAAGATTCTCAGGCGGATTTGCTACACTTTTCATCCATAATGTAGCAACAGCTCCACTTTCAACAGCTTTATCTACAAAAGCATGTCCATCGAAACGTTCACCTTGAATCGGAACATATAAGTTTCCCTTTTCAATTTTTCTCGTATCAATAGACACTCCTTTTATAGTAATTCCCTCATACTGCTTTGCTAATTCAGTACCATTTATCATCTGTTCTACTTGTTTTAACGTTCGGTTTATCATGAAAACACTCCTTACATAGAGGAAGCACTATTCCTTCGAATAGTGCTTCCTCCTTTTTTGTTAGATTGTATATTTAATTTTTTGTTTTTCTTCGTGACGCTCAATTGCTAAATTAATTAGCTCTTCAATTAATTCTGGATACGGTAATCCAGTATGTTGCCATAATAAAGGGAACATACTAAACGGCGTAAATCCTGGCATTGTGTTCACTTCGTTAATATATACTTCTCCGTCCTTCGTTAAGAAGAAATCGGCTCTTGTTAAACCAGCACCATCTAACGATTGGAAAGCAATAATTGCATCTCGCTTAATGACATTAGACTCTTCTTCTGTCATTTCAGCCGGAATAATTAACGCTGTATCACCATCGATGTATTTCGACTTATAGTCATAGAAATCCTTTTTCGGTACGATTTCACCTACAACTGAACATTTCGGCTCATCGTTACCTAGTACACCAACTTCTACTTCACGACCTACGATATTTTCTTCTACAATAATTTTGCGGTCGAATTGGAATGCCTCTTCGAATGCACTCTCAAGTTCTTCACGATTTTTACATTTATTAATACCAACACTTGAACCAAGATTCGCTGGTTTTACGAAGCAAGGATATCCTAACTTCTCTTCTACTTTGTCATAAGCCTCTTCGCGATTTTTTTCCCATGCACTACGAATGAAAGATGCATATTCCGCTTGTTTTAAACCAGCTTCTGCAAAGATATTTTTCATAACAACTTTATCCATACCGGCAGATGATGCTAGAACACCATTTCCTACATAAGGAATGTTCATTAATTCTAATAATCCTTGAACCGTTCCATCCTCACCGTTTGGTCCATGTAGTAATGGGAAAATAACGTCGATAGCATTTTCCTCAGAAGTTTCAGATGGAATAATTTCCGTGCTTAATGATAACGGAGAAATCGCATTTTCTGCACCGCTCATTTTTAAAACTTCAACATCTGTTACTTCACCTTCAATACGCTCACCGCGTACCCATTGACCTTGTTCTGTAATATAAATTGGATGAACCTCGAATTTATCTTGATTTAACGCTTTAATAGCAGCAAGAGCCGTTTGTAACGAAACTTGATGCTCAGCTGATTTTCCACCATATAATAAACCTAATTTAATTTTTGTCACTGAAATCACCCTAACCAATTGTTTTCATTTTTCTATTTTAGCACTTTTTATAAAAATAGGTAGTTCCTATTTGAAATAAAATGTAACTTCCACAAATAATTAAAAGACACCACTTATTGGTTTTCTACACTTTTCCTCTTTAATTTTCTACACACCTAAACAAAATTAAACTTTAAAGTAAAATTGCTATCTAATCTGGTTATGTACCTAAAATATGTAGAGATCCACTTTTTGTGTATGTCATCTATATTATCCTACCATTTGTGGAGAATGAAAAAAAACTGATTAAAGTTTCATTTTATTAAGAAGACTGTTTTTTAAGCGTATCTTTTTGCCTCTGCTCAATAAGACGATCTAAAGAAACATATACAAAGCCTGCAACTACACACCCTACACTTAAAATCGTAAATAAGTAGTGACCAAGCAAACGATCCAATAGAAAACCACCAAGAAGTGGACCGAATGCACTTCCTGTAATCCACTGCAAACTCGCCGCCCCCATATAGGTTCCCCTCAAATGCTCAGGGGCCAAATTCGCTACAAACGTCATCTGTACAGGCGACATAATCATCTCGCCTAACGTATATATGGCATAAACAAACATTAACGTCATTAAAATAATTGTAGCATTTGTATCAAACTCTCCAAACCACTTCGGTAACCACCCTATAAAAAACAAACCAATTCCGAACAAACACGCACCGTATAACATCGTCCTTCCGACAGGTTTATCTGTCGCCCATTTTGAAATTTGAAATTGAAATAAAACAACTAATAGACCATTTAATGCCATTAAATATGGGTATGGGTTGTTGACTCCAAAAATATCCTTCATTTCGTTATCAAAGTGCAGCGGCAACATGCCTTCTGTTTGAGAGAACCCCATAGAAATAATGATCCCCGCTAACAAATAAATCATTAACGCCTTATCTCTCATCAAAATTTTCCAAACTGCTCCAGAGTCATTCTCTTTATTTTTTTCCGTCATATCAGTAATTTTTGGCATTGTTTCTTTAATAAGTACTAACACTAGTAGTGCATAAAGCAACATAGCGGATGAAGCAATAATAAACACGAGGTTCTTTGATAAAACAACTACTGATGCTCCCATTATCGGTCCAATTGCAGCACCAATATTGTGTCCCATTCGCAATAAACCATATGCTTCTGTTCTTTTTTCTGGCGCCGTCACATCTGCAACCATCGCCGATGCCGCTGGGTGAAATAGCGAATTACTTAATCCTAAAAAAATAGATAAAATGGCATATGGAATAAACCCTTCTATAAATAAAAAACCGAGCATTAGTAATGCATTACTCGCCATCGAAAATATCATAATTGGCTTTCTTCCATATATATCGGCAATTCTTCCGCCTATAAGCGAGCCAAAACTCGCAGCTATTGGAGAAAGCGCCATAATGATTCCAACTTGTAATAAAGAATCTACCTTATCTTTTAAATATAGTGCAAAAAAAGGCATTAACATCATCATCGCAATTCCGTTCAATGTCTCACCGATAAATCGAATCCATACGTTACGATCCATCTCCCTTAACTCACGCCATGTATTTTTCATACTTCCACCCCCTTAATTAACCAACAATTATCTTATAATAAATTCAGAAAAATGCAAATTTTCAAATTAAAAAATCCATTCTAACAGAATTAGAATGGATTTTTCCACTTATAAATTTGCTACATCTTCTTCTTTTTTACTATTATTTAGGGCACTATGCTTTCGGCTATATAAAAAGTAAACTGCTATACCGATAACCATCCATACACCAAAACTAATCCAAGCTGTGCCGGATAACTGAAGCATTAAGTATAAACAAAAAATTACCGTTAACGCTGGTAAAAATGGTACGAGCGGCGCCTTAAACGACCTTGGTAAATCAGGATGAGTTCTTCTCATCACAATGACAGCAACAGCTACAAGTGCAAAGGCTGACAAAGTTCCCATATTTACAAGGTGTGCTAAAACATTTAAATCTATTAATCCTGAAATAAGTGCTGCGATAATACCTGTTGTCCATGTATTTAAAAATGGTGTTTTAAATTTCGGATGAACTTTAGCAAGACGCTTCGGCAATAATCCATCACGACTCATTGCATATGAAACACGAACTTGCCCATACATCATAACTAACATTACAGTTGTAATTCCTGTAATTGCTCCTACTGATATCACTCCCGCCAAACTATCTTGTCCAATAAATTGAAGTGCGAAAGCAACTGGATCTGATATATTTAGCTGTCCGTATGGAACAATTCCTGTCAAAATAAGTGAAACAACGATATAAAGAACAGTACAAATTAATAACGATGCGATAATGCCGATTGGTAAATCACGTTGTGGACGTTTCACTTCTTCTGCAGCTGTTGAGACTGCATCAAATCCTATGAATGCGAAGAAAACTGTAGCTGCTCCAGCCATTACACCATCTAAACCAAATGGCATAAAAGGCGTCCAGTTTTCGGGCTTCACATAATTAAAACCAGCAAAGATAAAAATAAGAACAACTGCTAATTTAATAAATACCATAATATTATTTATACGTGCACTTTCACGAACACCTCTAGATAAAAGAACCGTCATCACTAAAATAATGAGAACTGCGGGTAAATCAATTATTCCACCCTTTCCTGTACCAGGGGCCGAGGAGAGAATGGTAGGAATATGGATCCCAAATCCCTTTAATAAAGATTGAAAATAGGCGGACCACCCATTTGCTACAGCAGAGGTAGCTAGTAAATACTCAAGCATTAAATCCCATCCAATTAAAAATGCGAATACTTCCCCCATCGTCGCGTACGTATACGTATACACACTGCCGGAGACAGGAACTGAAGAAGCAAATTCAGCGTAACAAAATGCAGCAAATGCACAGGCTAACGCGGCTATCGCAAACGATAATATAATAGCTGGTCCAGAATGTTTCGCTGCTACCACGCCCGTTAAAACAAAAATACCTGTTCCAACAATTGCCCCAATTCCAAGCATAGTTAAATCCAATGCGCCCAGTGTTCTTGCTAACGTCTTTTGCTTACTTTCTTGCATTAACTTTGCAAGAGGCTTCTTTTGAAAAATTTGCTTCATAGCATGCTCCTCCAAGTTTTAAATTTTCTGAAAATTTTTAATTTGCTTTTTCATTTTACTCATAACACTTTTTCCAGTCAATACTTTTGTCGAAATAAGTAGAAATTCTTCTGAATATGCACCATCTTTATCATTCTTTCTATATATCTTTCTATATTTTTTTTTGGTATTATTATACATGTCGATTCCATAAAAGAGGCATGCTCCCTTAGTGAGCATGCCTCTTTTTACTTATTTCACAGTATATGAACCCTCTTCAATCCAGCTATACATATATTTTTCATCTTCCGTCTCATGTGCTTGTTTTACAATACGAAGCGGACGGAATGTATCTATCATAACAGCCAGTTCAAGTGTCTCTTTCTTTCCTATACTCGCTTCTGTTTTCCCTGGATGTGGCCCATGCGGGATCCCGCTTGGATGAAGGGTAATAGAACCTTCTTCTACACCTTTTCGGCTCATAAAGTTACCTTCTACATAGTACAGCACTTCATCACTATTCACATTACTATGATAATATGGTGCCGGAATAGATTCTGGATGATAATCGTATAAACGCGGTACGAAAGAGCAAATGACGAAATTATGCCCTTCGAATGTTTGATGTACTGGTGGTGGCTGATGAATACGACCTGTAATTGGTTCAAAATCCTCCACATTAAAGACCCACGGATATAAATAACCATCCCATCCAACAACATCTAACGGATGGTGCCCTAAAACATGCTTATGCATATAACCTCTCGACTTTGTCATTACGACAAACTCACCTTTTTCATCATATGTCTCCAATTTCTCCGGTCCACGCATATCTCTTTCACAAAACGGACTATGTTCTAACAATTGCCCATATTCATTGCGATAGCGACTTGGTGTTGTAATTTGGCTATTTGCCTCTACAACAAGAAACTTAGTCTCCCCCTCATCTGGAATAACACGATAAATCGTTCCAATTGGAATTGTTACATAATCACCTTTTCTATAGTGAATCGTTCCAAACATCGTTTCAATTTTTCCTGTTCCATAATGAACAAATAACATTTCATCGCCATCACCATTACGGTAAAAATAATCCATTTTTTCTGTTGGAGTCACTACTCCAATTAATAAATCCTCATTCCCAAGCATAAAGTTTCTTCCGCTTACTGCATCACCTGTTTTTTTATTTTCTTTCGTACGGAAGTGGCGATGAGCGAGAGCAACATCCTCTTCATACTGTAACTGACAAGAATGCGATAATGCCGCATGCCCTACTTCTGTTGGCATATAATGATGATACAAAATAGACTGGGTACCAGAGAAACCTTTTGTCCCCATTACCTGCTCACGATAAAGCGATCCATCTTTTTTACGAAATTGTACATGTCGTTTATGAGGTAGCTCCCCCATGTGACGATAAAACATGCCCATCACCTGCTTTCATGTCTTTTTTGACCGTATTACGTAACGTACCTAAACCAGTAATCGACAGCTCTACAACATCTCCATCTTGTAGCCATTCTTCTGTACCAAGTTCTAAAATACATCCTGTTCCTACTGTCCCAGAACCAATCACATCTCCTGGATATAACGTAACGTCTTCCGAAGCACGTTCAATCATTTCAGCGAATGTATAATAAATATCTTGGAAATTTCCCTTTGATAATATCTTTCCATTTACATGAGCAGTCATCTCTAAATCATAACGATCACCGTTACGATAAACGTCTAATTCCTCTTTCGTAACGAGATACGCTCCTAATGAAGTTGCAAAATCTTTTCCTTTTGCTGGGCCGAGTCCTACTTTCATTTCTGTTGCTTGTAAGTCCCTTGCACTCCAGTCGTTCATAATGCAGTAACCAAAAATATATTCCTCTGCTTGCTCACGAGAAATGTTTCGTCCTTCTTTCCCAATTACGCAAGCAATCTCTAACTCATAATCAAGCTTTTGAGACTTCTTCGGCCCAGTAACAAAATCATCTGGTCCAATAACAGCACGGTGGTTAGTAAAATAAAAAACCGGGATATCATACCATTCAGGTACAACATCTAACCCTCTTCGTCCGCGGGCTGTTTTTACATGCTGCTCAAATGCATAAAAATCTCGAATGCTACTCGGATTAGGAATAGCCGCAGCGAGTTGTACTTCCCCTAAGGAATATATACCCTTTTCCGGATTCTTAATATTACGTACTACTTCTACATACTCATCCGCTTTCTCTAAAAAGGCGAACATTGAAGAAGGTAATTTTCCATCACTAGCAAGATTCATATCGATTACTTTGTCACCTTCAAGCCATCCAGCTCGCATTTCCTTTGAAGGGAGACGGAATGTAACAAATTTCATCATGATTCCTCCCTATGAAAATGAAATTTCCACCAGCAAAGGACCTCTTGCTGGTGGATACAAATTCTATAAGTTCCCGCGGCGCTCTTGTTCTCTTTCAATTGATTCGAATAACGCTTTAAAGTTCCCTTCACCAAATCCACGAGAACCTTTACGTTGGATAATCTCAATAAATAAAGTTGGACGATCTACAATTGGTTTCGTAAAGATTTGCAGTAAGTAACCTTCATCATCACGATCTACTAAAATCTTTAATTCTTTTAATTTATCAATTTCTTCATCAATTTTCCCCACTCGCGCAGTTAACTCATCGTAATACGTATCCGGCGTATCTAAAAACTCAACGCCATTTGCACGAAGTACTTCAATTGTTTTCACAATGTCACTTGTTAATAAAGCAAGATGCTGTACACCCGCTCCATTATAGAATTCAAGATATTCTTGAATTTGTGATTTTCTCTTTCCATCTGCTGGTTCGTTAATAGGGAACTTAATACGACTTCCATTCGTCATAACTTTTGACATTAACGCCGAATACTCTGTACTAATATCATCATCGTCGAAATGGATCATTTGTTTAAAGCCCATAACATTCTCGTAATAACTAACCCACTCTTCCATTTTCTCAACGTTACCAACTACATGGTCTACAGCAATTAAACCAGACTCTTCAAATGGAATATTAAACTCAACCTTTTGGAATCCTGGCATAAATGTTCCTTTATAATTTTTACGCTCTACAAGCGTGTGAATTGTATCACCATACGTACCAATAACCGCTTTTTTCAATGTACCGTCCTCATCTGTTAACTCCTCAGGTGGAGCAATCGCAACAGCGCCACGCTTCACCGCTTCAGAGTAGGCTTTATCAACGTCATCAACAAGTAAAGCCACATCTTTCACCCCATCACCATGAGTCTTTACAAACTCTGCAATACGGCTATCGCTACTTAAAGCTCCAGACACAACAAAACGCATATTTTTTTGCACAAGAACATAAGATACCTTTTCACGGTTTCCTGTTTCTAATCCAGAATAAGCTACAATTTTGAATCCAAATGCTCTCGCAAGATAATAACTTGATTGCTTTGCATTCCCTACGTAAAATTCCAAATGATCTACATCGCGTACCGGAAAAAAGTCCTCCATTTGTGCAGCTAGCGTATCCATAGATTTTTGTTTCATAAATTCCTCATCCCCCTGTAAATAGATTAAATGGTCCATAATTAAACCTAACCGAAAACGCTTCCAACATTCGTTAATAGAAATTAGTTAGCAAGCTAACAAATTCTGACCTTTAAAATTTTCTATCTTTTCTGTCAAATTCCTCTTTTTTTCTTACATATAAAATTCGACTTTTTTCTCTTTAAAGTAAAGGGGAACTATTAATACTTGGAGGGATATATAGAAGAAAACAAAAAAGACCCCAACATATTAACTACTTACTAATATGCTAGAGTCTTTATTTGTTTTGGATGATTGTATTTATATGTCTCATACTAATACATTTGTAAGGAATATAATAAACGCTGTTAACACTGCTGCTCCACCTGCTGATACTAAAATATCCATTTTTGTTACTTGTAATACTTGTTCCTTGTTCATATTCCTCATTCTCCCTTCTTTTGTTTTTGTTACAAAATTTTTATTATACTAATACGCTTGAAAGAAATACGATTAATGCTGTTAATACTACTGCTCCGCTTGCTGATCCTAAG
>NZ_MAOG01000010.1:0-162196 GCF_001884205.1 Bacillus sp. NH11B
GGACAAACAAGATAAACAGGACAAACAAGATAAACAGGACAAACAAGATAAACAGGACAAACAAGATAAACAAGACAAGCAGGATAAGCAAGTACAATCGGAAAATGTAATGATAGTACCCACAGATTCGCACAGCTTAGATATATGGGATGAAATTTCGCTAAAAGAAATACAAACTGGTGAACATACAAGTTTATTTGAAAAAAAAAGCAATTATCAAAACATTGATTTACTCCAAGTAAGCGATATCCGTCTATATTTGGATAAACAGCTACAATTTAGTTCCGTCGATGAGCAAATCTATCATGAAGCACTTGTTCACCCGATTATGTCAAAGGTAATAGATCCAAAGCGTGTTCTCATATTAGGCGGTGGCGATGGTCTTGCTTTAAGAGAGGTTTTAAAATATGAAACGGTTACCCATGTAGACCTCGTCGACTTAGACGAAGAAATGATTAAGATGGCTCGCAATGTTCCAGAATTAGTTTCTTTAAATCAACAAGCATTTTTTGATGATCGTGCAAATGTACATGTATGTGACGCGAAAGAATTTCTGAAATCTCCTTCCTCTTTATATGATGTAATTATTATTGATTTTCCTGATCCAGCGACAGAAGTGCTAAGCACTTTATATACAAGTGAACTTTTTGCCCTTATAGCTACATTCCTAACTGAAGATGGAGCATTTGTCTGCCAATCTAATTCACCTGCTGATGCACCTCTTGTATATTGGAGCATCGGTAACACAATTGAAAATGCCGGATTAATTGTAAAAAGCTATCATACAATTGTTCCTTCTTTCGGAACTGACTGGGGATTTCATATTGCTGCTAACTCCTCGCTTGTACTCAATCAAATCGAACAATTTTACGTAGTACCATCCCCTCGAACATTACCTTCTCTTCTTACTCCTTTATTTCAATTTAAAGAAGAACAGTTAGAGCACCGTAATAATGCCGTTTTAAATTTAGAATCTGATCTTACCCTACATCATTGCTATCAAATAGAAATGGAGTTTTAACAAGGAGGCTACAAATATATGGACTATTCTACATTTGGGCGTCATATAATAGTAGATTTATGGGGCGTAGATTTTTCTCTATTAAATGATATTCATTTTTTAGAGCATCATTTAATTGCTGCTGCGAATCGCTCTGGTGCTCACGTTTTAAATGTAAGTAACAAAGAATTCCACCCATATGGAGTGACGGTATTAATTTTATTATCAGAAAGCCATCTCTCTATTCACACTTATCCTGAAAAGGAATTTGCAGCCATTGATTGTTATACTTGCGGTACATCTGTTGATCCTCAAAAAGCCATTGATTCTATAATAAGCGTTTTAAAACCAGACCGTATGCATATAAAAAAATTAATTCGTGGTGTAGGAGAATTTGTTACTATCGATTAGTTATCACCCCCATTTATCCATGAAAAAGGAGGCTTGTTAATATAAAAATACCGTCAGTGGAACTTATAACACTCCACTGATGGTAAGCACACATACATAGTTTATTCACTCCGCTATTCGCCGGGCAGTAAAACCCCCACTGATTAAAGTTTCACTTTATCTTAATTGATGATTTAATTTTGCTATTTTTCGTTTCCAATATAAAGTCATCATAAACCATATAATGAAGCTCACTTTACCCTTTCATTTTTACATAAACCTGGAAATAACACATGCAATCCTGCGTAAGTGGCCCTCTTATTGTCATAACTGTCTCTTTTAAAAACATGAAAAAACCTTGCATAAGCAAGGTTCATTCAGCTACTGACATCTTCCTATATAATTCTACAAACTCACTCGCCAATTCCTTCACTGTAATTGCGTTCATTAAATGATCTTGCGCATGTACCATCAGCAGGGTAACTTCTGTCTTTTCCCCGCCAGCCTCTTTCTGTATGAGCTCTGTTTGTAAGCGGTGCGCCTCTTGCAATTCATTTAACGCTTCTTGTAGTTTAGCTTCTGCTTCCTGAAATTCACCACGCTTCGCGCAATCAATTGCTTCCATTGAACAACTTCTCGCATTTCCTCCATGCAAGATTAAATGAAAAGCTTTCGTCTCTATCGTATCCATTTTAGTTCTTTACTCCCCCTTTTCTTCAGCTAATTTTTGTTTATCCCATATTTTTAAGAATGGTAAGTAAATAAAGAATGCTAGTGCAAAGTTAACAAGTTGCAGAATAACACCTGAAATTTTCCCACCCGATCCTAAATATCCACTAAAAAGAATAGGTGTCGTCCAAGGTACAGCCGCTCCGCTCGGACGAGCAACTAATCCCCATTCCATTGCAAAATAAGAAACAATCGTTAACACGACTGGCACCAATATAAATGGAATAAGTAAAAGTGGATTCATCACAATCGGCATACCGAAAGTCACCATTTCATTAATATTAAAAATACCTGGAGCAATCGATAATCGTCCGATACTTTTTAATTGCTGACTTCGTGCAAATAATAACATTCCTACAACTAAAGCAAGTGTTGCACCAGAACCTCCCATATAAATCCATAAGTCAAAGAACTGTGCAGTAATCGTATTCGGTACGTCTTGCCCAGCCTGAAAAGCAATTCGATTTTGGTCCATTAACGACAACCAAATCGGACTCATTACACCACCAACAATTGCAGCACCATGAATTCCGCATGCCCAAAGAACATGGACAATAATAACTGCAATTACTGCGCCCCAAAGACTAGCACCAAGTACACTAAGTGGCTCTTGCAGTAGCTTCCCTACAACATTATGAATACTTCCGAAAGTTGTGTGTTCAAAAACCAATCTAATGATCCAAACAACTGTCACAACAATAAATCCTGGAATAAGAGCAGCAAATGAACGTGTTACTGCAGGTGGAACTGTCTCAGGCATCTTTATAATCATTTTTTTCTGTACAATAAATCGGTATATTTCAGTAGATATAATTGCAATAATCATCGCTACAAATAAACCTTGACTGCCCATTAACGCCGCTGGGATTGCTCCATCTACAATCACACTTTCCTTCGTGCTTGGTATAATATATGCAACTTGAAATGGAGTCGCAAGTAAAAATGTCACCAGCGACAATGCCCCGGATGCTAAAGCATCCACTTTATAATATTCTCCAAGCCTGTAAGCGATTCCAAAAACAGCTATTAAAGCCATTATATTAAAAGTTGCACTAACTGGATACCCCAAAGCTGTTTGCCAATTCTCACCAAACAACCCTGCCATAAAATCATTATAACCTGGTATTGGTAATGCACTAATAATAAGAAAAAATGATCCAATAATTAAGAAAGGCATCGTTAAAACAATTCCATCACGAATCGCTTGCAAATGTCTCTGTTCTGCAACCTTTCCTGCCACTGGCATCACATATTTCTCTAAAAACCGTATCATCTATCCCACTCTCCTCATGGTTTCATTGACAAAGCTGCTTGTAAGATAGCTTCTCCATTACAAAGCCCGTAATGGACGGATTGAATTACATCAACAGGTATTCCCTTCTCTTTACATAATTCTTTCATTTTCGGTAATAAATAGCGTACTTGCGGCCCAAGTAAAAGTACATCTGCATCATCAATATGATTTCGTACTTCTGAACCTGATACAGCCCAAATCTTTACCTCTATCCCCTTTGCCCCTGCTGCTTTCTCCATTTTTGTAACTATCAAACTGGAAGACATTCCCGCTGCACAGCAAAGTAAAATATTCATCCCGCTTCCCTCCCCCTTTTTCTACACCTAATTTATGGTGCAGCCCTTGCCACCACTAGGTTACAAATATATATGTCTAGATTTCTAACTGTATGCCGAGCTTAAAAACAAAAATTTCTTGGTTTTCATGCTATTCCATCTATCGTATTTTCCTAGTAAAGATGTCTCTAACTCGCTATAATGATTCAGTATGATTTTTTTTATAATCGATAGGAGGGTTTATTTATGAAGGCATATCGCTTTCCACTTATTTTATTATCTTCTATCCTAATTGGTGGTTTCATTGGTTATTTCATGGGTGCCGATGCAGTTGCTTTAAAGCCGCTTGGTGACATTTTCTTAAACTTAATGTTTACGATTGTTGTACCTTTAGTATTCTTTAGCATCGCGTCATCTATTGCTAATATGGATGGATTAAAACGTTTCGGTAAAATTATGTCTAGTATGGCTGGAACTTTCTTATTTACAAGTATTTTAGCTGCTATTTTTATGATTATTATCGTGAAAGTATTCCCGCCAGCACAAGGTGTTGTATTAGAACTAACACAGCCTGATAAAGCTGAAAAAGCAGTTAGTGTTGCGGATCAAATCGTCGGTATCTTAACAGTATCTGACTTCTCGAAGTTACTATCTCGTGAAAATATGTTAGCCCTTATTTTCTTCTCTATCTTAATGGGGATTGCAACTTCAGCAGTTGGTGAAAAAGGTAAACCGTTCGCTACATTCCTACAAGCTGGTGCAGAAATTTCAATGAAAGTCGTATCTTTCATTATGTACTACGCTCCAATCGGACTTGCTGCTTACTTCGCAGCATTAGTTGGTGAATTCGGGCCACAACTTCTTGGAACTTACTTCCGAGCAGCAATGGTATACTATCCTGCATCTCTAATTTACTTCTTTGTATTCTTTACGTTCTATGCATACCTTGCAGGTCGCAAGCAAGGTGTTCAAATATTTTGGAAGAACATGGTCTCTCCTACAGTTACATCACTTGCAACTTGTAGTAGCGCCGCAAGTATTCCAGCGAACTTAGAAGCAACGAAGAAAATGGGTATTTCTTCAGACGTTCGTGAAACAGTTGTCCTTCTTGGGTCTACACTTCATAAAGACGGATCTGTTTTAGGCGGCGTATTAAAAATTGCTTTCTTATTCGGTATTTTCAACATGGAATTCGAAGGACCGAAAACATTGGCAATCGCACTTGTCGTTTCTCTATTAGTAGGAACTGTAATGGGTGCTATTCCAGGCGGCGGTATGATTGGTGAAATGTTAATCGTTTCTCTATACGGATTCCCGCCAGAAGCATTGCCGATTATCGCGGCAATTAGTACAATTATTGATCCTCCTGCAACGATGTTAAACGTAACAGCAGATAACGCTTGTGCCGTAATGACAGCTCGCCTTGTAGAAGGTAAAAACTGGATCAAAAACAAATTTGCTTAATAGATAGAAAGAAGATGCTCGTTTCGAGCATCTTCTTTTTTTCGTTATTTATTGATATCAATTACTATCGCCACAAATTTGTTGAAATCTTCACAAATATTCCACACCTATCATCCATTCTCCGTACTATAATCATGTATGGAAAAGGAGATGGACACAATGACACAAAGCGCACCAGAATTTAAAGTTTTGCAAAGCATTGCATTTCTTGCTGTCGTTTTGCAAAGTTCCTTATTATATACAATGAACCAAGGAAATGCCTTACTCGAGCAATCCCTCATTATGGGCATGCTATTTAATCTCGCAAAATTTTCAGCACCTGCATTCATATTTATCGTCGGCTTCCATTTAATTCGGCTATATACGAAGCAACTCGTTTACAGAGAATATATTTATGAAAAAGCCGCACATTTACTCATTCCTTATTTCTTCTGGTCTATTCTTTATCTATTAACAACAAACGATGTCATTACACTGCAAGGCGGAATAAAAAGTTTATTACTCGGAACGGCTGCACCTCATCTTTGGTACGTTATTATGATGTTCCAAATTCACTTATTGTTCCCTTTACTATGCACACTATTTTATTGGTTTCAAAAACGAACAGAAAATAAAAAAGACATATACAAATATATGACCATTTTCGCTTGCCTATATTTCCTTTTAATGTGGTACTCTTCTCACTACATTTTTAATGGAGAGAAATTGACGAGCTCAACCATTTTACATTATACAGATCGTTCCTTCTTCTTCTACTCATTCTATTTCGTCATGGGGGGAATAGCTGCTGTCGCATTAAAAACTTGGCGTTTATTCGTCATGAAACATATCCCGCTCATAACAATACTATTTTTCATCTTATTTTTATTCATCAATTATGAGTTATTTAGTTTTTACGGCGTGAACTCTATTCATTTAACTGTTTCTACTTATTTAAAACCATCTATGTTTCTATATATCGTATGCGAAATTATCATACTATACGTGCTATCTATTACAATTGTACAGCGACGCGGTTTCTTATATAAAGCTTTACGATTTATCGGGAATTACACGTATGGTGCTTATTTAGCTCATTTTTTCTTCTTACAACTATGTACAAAATTTCTTTCTTTATTCACATTGCAAGAAAACACAATATTATATAGCCTATTATTATTTATACTAACAGCCACAATCTCTATTTCAGCAATGGTCATTTGCAGCATACTACCCTTTCATACTTGGATTACAGGGCCTTCCCCTACGACAAATATGAAATGGGCCAAGATTGCCATTCGGAAGAATCATGAAAAAGTATTTAAACCATATATTTGATATAATAATACCTATATAAAAAAAGAAAGCAGGAGACACCTATGATTACTCAAATCGGACAAATTATGTTATATGTAAATAACCAAGATGAATCAGTGCAATTCTGGACAGAAACAGTAGGATTCCAAATCGTTGCGGAAGAAAATAACGGTCAAGGATTTCGATGGATTGAAATTGCGCCGGCAAAAGAAGCTGGAACAAGCATTGTCCTTCACGATAAAGCGTTAATCGCGAAGATGCAACCTGAATTAAACTTAAATACACCGTCTCTAATGTTCTTCTCTACTAACTTAGATCAACTATATAAAGATCTTTCTGAGAAAAATGTCACAGTTGGACAAGTTGTAGATTTACCTACTGGTAGAGCCTTCAATTTTGCTGATAATGAAAATAATTACTTTGCAGTTATGGAAAAGAAATAAGAAAAAGCTATCCGGAAAAATCGGATAGCTTCTTTTATTTTAAGAAACTTGTTCTGCACTTTTTTCTCTATGCTGTATATGACTCGTGATCCAAGCAATCCCTCCAGCAACAACGAGGTAGCATAACAATATTAAAATTTGCATTTGTAATTGCGACCAATCTCCTAAAGAGATAACATCTTGTAATCCTCGAAGGGAATGAGACATTGGGAGAAACTGTCCAATTTTGCTAAGAACAGCTACGTTTAATTCTCCTGGGAAAGTCCCCCCACTCGTCGCTAATTGCAGGACAAGGAGCGTTACCGCTGCGAACTTCCCAACAAGACCAAATACGGTTACTAACATAAGAATAAACGTCATGAACGTAAAGGAAATAACAATACTGGATAAAACAAAGAGTGGCACACTGGCAACTTCTAATTTCATAACGCCTAGCACAACTACATCTACAAGTAGCGCTTGAATAAGTCCAATTAAATATACCAATCCTAGTTTATTAACAAAGTGTACCGTTCCACTTACCTTCATATTTTGTCTACGGCCAAGCGGTAAAATATTCGATGCCATAATTCCACCAACATAAAATGCAAGCGATAAGAAATATGGTGCAATACCTGAACCGTAGTTAGGCACGTCAGAAACTGTTGACTTCACTAATTGAACTGGTTCTGCAAACATCGTATTGCGTGCATCATCATTGCGAACATCTGCTATCTTCTCTGCGCCCTCTCCCAATTTCGTGGAAAGTTCTTTCGCACCCTCGTCAAGTTTGACAAGTCCGTTCGTTAACTTCTCAGCACCGTTATTTAGCTCCGTTCCACCACTCGCAAGCTGATTTACACCTTCTTGTAGAGAAGTAAATCCATTCCCCCACTTCGCAAATCCATCAGCTAAATTCGAAGTGCCATCTGCTATCTTTTTCGTTCCAGCAGTAGCTTCACTTAACTTAACTCCGAATGTATTCATGCCTTCTTCAACCTTATGCTGACCGTCAGCAAGCTTCTTCGCGCCTTGTGTCAATTGTTGTTGGCTATTATTCAAAGTATTTGTTGCTTTAGCTAATCCATTAGAAGTAGCAACGATTTTTTGAAAAGCAGGATCTTGCTGTGCTTCTGGATGATTTTTCATGTACTCCTCTAATTGCTTCTTCATACTACTTGCCACATCATCCGCATTTACTTGTCCCTCAGCAAGTTTCTCACTTCCGTTCACCCATTCATTTGTACCGGCACTTAATTCACTAACTCCTGATTGTAAAGTTTTTTCACCTTGCGCTAGTAACTCCATACCACTATGAAGTGATGTCGCTCCTTGACTAAGCTCATTTGCTCCCCCTGTTAACGCCGATTGGCTAGAAGCAAGCTTACCACTTCCTTCTTTCAACTTCACTGTCCCGTCACTTAAACGATTAATACCATCTGCAAGCTGATTCGCCCCATTTTTTGCATCCGTCGTTCCTTCATGTAACTTCCCAGCACCGTTACTCGCATCACTCAACCCTTGTGCCAAATCTTGAAACTTTGAAAAGACACCTTCTGTATAAGATTTCGTAATGCTATTCGAAATTTTTGTTTTCATATTTTCAACAGCTGTCGTTCCAATTTGAGCTGCTACAAAGTTTTTACCCGGATTTACTTTGTACTGCAACTTTGCCGGCTCTGGTTTCTCATCCATAAGTGTACTTACCTTTTTAGAGAAATCCTCTGGAATCGTAACAACCATATAATACTTGTCTTCTTTTAGCCCTTCATCAGCATTTTTTTCTGATACGAAATGAAAAGCCAGTTCCTTATTCTCTTTTAAATTTTTAACAAAATCGTCTCCTGCATGAATTATTTTTTCATCCATCGCAGCACCCTTATCTAAATTTACAACTGCAACAGGTAATTTATCTAATCGTCCGTATGGATCCCAATATCCAGCTAAGAAAAATCCTGAATAAATTAAAGGAACGATTAACAAAAAAATTAAAGCGATACGTCCATGTTTATGGTTCCACATCGCCTTCCAATCTTTAAATATAAGTTGAATTCCCTTCATGAAACATACTCCTTCTCCTAATTTAACACCCTTCGAATGGTTTAACAGATTCACTATACACGTCACTTTCCATACTGTATAATACATCTTTAATTATAAATTCATTCCTTTTGGTCTATAGAAAGGAGATTCGAAATGGAACTTCTTCAATTAAAATACTTTCAGACAGTCGCACGACTAGAACATATGACAAAAGCAGCTGAGGAATTACATATCGCGCAGCCTTCACTCAGCAAAACAATTGCTAGACTAGAAAAGGACTTAGGCGTTCCATTATTTGATCGCCAAGGTCGACAGATTACATTAAACTCTTTCGGAAAAGTATTTTTAAAACGAGTAGAACGTATTCTTCATGAATTAAGTGAAGGAGAACGAGAAATTAAAGACTTAGCTGAATTACAACAAGGCTCTATTACACTTGCAGTTTCTATTCCAAGAATATTACCCGAGCTACTCGGTTCTTTTTTACTAGAACATCCTAATGTTCGATTCCAGCAATTTCTCGCATCTACTCCTTCTATGAAAAGACAACTAGATAATATGGAAATCGATTTTTGTATCTCATCTGTGCCAATTGAAGGCGAGGAAATAGTTTGGGAACCACTTATTACAGAAGAAATTTTCTTAGTCGTTCCTTCAGGCCATCGGTTATCAAACCGCGAAAGTATTCATCTACATGAAGTAAAAGACGAACCGTTCATTAGTATGAACACTGGTTACGGATTTCGGCACTTAACAGATGAATTTTGTAAAGAAGCTGGTTTCACTCCGCATATCGCTTTTGAAGTAGATGAACCAACCGTGATTAGCGACCTCATTAAGCAAGGTCTTGGCATCGCATTTGTTCCAAGCTTAACTTTATTAAAAAACTCTACTTTAGCACCAAATAAGTTACGTATTATTGAACCTAATTGCGAGCGAACCATCGGCTTAAGTTGGTCGAAGAAACGTTACTTATCAAAAACTGCCCAGCAATTTCGTGAATTCGTGATTGATTACTTCTCCAATATTAGGGCGTAAAATTATATCGCTTTACAAACAAATAACGACACAAATAGAAGGTGCCACCCTATAGGATGGCACCTTCTATCCCTTGCTCTTCTCTAATTCCATTTCAGCTAAAAGCGGTAATACATTATCGAAAATATGTGTATTATTATTCTCACCTGTTACATATCCACCATAATATCTACTAAATACATTATCATTTCGGAATGTAGTCATCCGGTCATACAATTCCTTCGCAAACTTTGTATTACCTGTTTGTAATACGTACAAAATTGTTAATCCATAAGATGCTGGCGATTCATAGTTTACAGTTTGTTTTCCCGTTTCTAAGTTATAACGACCGTATAACTTTCCGTCCTCATGGAATTTTTTCTTTATAAATTCCAAATAAGCATCTGATGAAAGACCGCCTAAGCTACGATGATACGCAACGTAGGATTGATCAATAAGATTCACTTCTTTATCGTATGTAAATGTACCATCTTCTTTATACTCTTTCGGAAACGCCCAACCCTCTCTCGGATAATCTGCTAAAAACTGAACTACTTCCTGATACTGCTGTGCAGAAATTTTTCCGTACTTTTTCATATACGAGAATGCATGAGGATTTATGTAAGATGTTGTTGTAAATTTATTTTGTTTACCTGCATCTGCATCATAATAATCCACGTAATAATTATCTTTTTTATTATAACGAAGTACAGCATTGCTCAATTGATCAGCAAGGTTTTTATAGCGCTCTTCCTTATACATTTCATAAGCACGATATAATTGTTCAATAATACGAAGATCATCTATAAGTGCATTGGTGGCTGACTGCATTTCTCCCTTTTCAGAGATTTTCCATAAAATGATGTGATCCTTATGTACAAAATTATTTTGAATAACCTTTACTTGTTCATCGAATAGTAACTGATCATCTTTATCAAGCGTATATTGTAACCATAGTCCTGCCGATTCTGATAAAGCTTCACGGCCCTTCGCCTCACCTGTTCCTGCCTTTGTATCTGCTAAACGGTAGGTTGCAAGTGTTCCATTTTCATTTACCATATGCCTTAAAATAAAATGCTCCGTACGGTTTCCTTGTAAAGCTGACCAAAATACAATTCCGCCTAAAGCGATTAAGAGAATAACCCCAATCCCTATATATAAACGTTTTCGCAAACTTTTCACCTCTTTAGTAAGGCTAACCTTAATTTTATCAGAACATACGCGAATATAAAAAAGACAATCCTTTAGATTGTCTTTTTCTCACTACCCCTCACAAACCTCTTTAGAAGGTCTATATAGCGATTCCACAAGTCGATCATATTCACGACGCGTAATTTCTTTATTATATAACTTTAATAATAAATCTCTATGCTCTTTTGAAAATGCCATCTTTTTAATGACTTCAGGATACATAAGACACCCTCTCCATTTCACATAAACTTCTTCATTTCATAAACGTAACACGCCGAATCAGAACTTATGTTCGCATAAAAGATTATAAAATATTCTTCTCTAAAAAACAAACAAAATATTACCTAATATATATTTCTTTCTTTTTCGAATATTCAAAACTATGTTAACACATTCTCTTTTTTTAATGCATATATATTTTCGGCATTTTATTGAATAAATCTTCCAATTCAATCAGAAAATAATGGCAAAAAAGAAGAGGAGTATACATATGGATACCGTAACATTAGCAAGAGCATTTTTTGGTTCTTCATTAGCATTCCACATTATCTTTGCAACACTTGGAGTTGGGCTTTCATTGATGATTTTTATAAGTGAAGTACTCTATCACTGGAAGAAAGATTCCGACTATGCCATTATGGCAAAAAGATGGACAAAAGCTTTTGCGATTCTTCTCGGTGTAGCAATTCCAACTGGAACCATTGTTGGTGTGCAAATTTCACTACTTTGGCCTGGCTTCGCTAAAATTGTTGGGCAAGTTATTTCCGTGCCGTTTCAAATTGAGATTTTCGCCTTCTTTTTAGAAGCTTTATTCATGTCTATTTATGTATATGCAGCTGATAAACTACCTCCATTTATGAGATTAGTCTCGTTATTTTTCGTTATGCTTGGTGCCACTGCATCTGCCGTGCTTATTACATCAGCAAACACATGGATGAATACACCTGCGGGCTTTTCAATGGGACCAGATGGCTCAGTTTTTAACGTTGATCCGTGGAAAGCTTTCTTTAATCCAAGCTTTGGCACAAGTGCATTCCACGTCGTTATTACAGCTTATGCAGCCGGAGCAGCCGTCATCGCTTCCATCGCTGGATTTAAATTATTAAAGAAAAATTTAAGTGCGCGTGAAATTGCTTATCATAAAAAAGGATTATTGTTAGGTCTTGTCGTTACATTTATCACAGGTGCTACGATGTGGATTTCAGGACACGAATCAGCTATTGCCTTACATAAACATTCACCTGAAAAACTAGCATCTGCTGAAGCTCTGTTTGAAACGACATCACACGCCCCTTTATCGATTGGCGGGGTTGTGGATCCTAATACACTTGAACTAAACTATGCACTCGAAATTCCGAATATGCTCAGCTTACTAGTAGGACTCGATCCTAGCACCGTCGTAAAAGGGCTCAATGAATTCCCTCAAGAAACGTGGCCACCATTTTATACACATACACTTTTCAACTTAATGGTTGGAGCTGCCGCCTTTACCTTTGCAGTTGCAGCGATTGCTCTCTTGTATTGGTACTTTGTTTATCGAAAAAAAGGGGCGGAGTTACCGAAGTGGCTTCTTTGGGGCACTGCAGCATGCGGACCAGTTATGATGCTCGGTATTGAATTTGGATGGATTTTCAGTTGTAGTGGTCGTCAGCCATGGACAATTTATGGCATGCAACGCACAATAGATGCTTCTACACGCGCTGATTTCGTCGGACCTTTATTTGTTCTATTCATCATTTTATATATCGGACTCGCTATTTTAACAGTCTTTGTACTACGGACATTCTTTAAGAAACATCCGTTAAAGAATGACTTACATCACCAAGGAGGCGATTCTCGTGCATGAGGAAAGCATTGCAATCATCATCTTATGGGCTCTTATTTTCGTATATAGCATACTAGGGTCCATTGATTTTGGAGCTGGTTTTTGGGGCATGGTATACGCTAAACATCCGACGCTCGCTGCGAAGCTTGCTAATCGATACTTATCACCAACTTGGGAAGTAACAAATACGTTTCTTGTCTTTGTCGTTGTCGCTTTTCTCGGTTTCTTTCCAAAAGCGGCCTTTACCCTTGCAACCGTTATGTTCGTACCCGTTATGTTAATTTTAGTACTCGTTGCGATTCGCAGTACATTTATGGTATTTGCTTACTCTCTGCCAAAGTACCAACACCTTCTTCGGATTATTTCAGGTATCACCGGGCTCTTAATTCCAGCTCTATTAATTACCGTTCTACCCGTTACAGAAGGTGCCTATATTACGATGTCTGAAGGAAAAGAAGTGCTCCTTTACGGAAAGCTTCTTTCTAGTCCTGTTATTTATTGTTATATGCTCTTTGGACTAACTTCGGAACTATTTCTATCCTCTCTCTTTCTTGCTGATTTTGCGAGAGAACAAGGTTCAGAAGATGCATATAGAATTTATAGAAGAAATGCCATCATACTTGGTCCGGCAACGCTCGTTACTGCTATTATTGCCCTCGTTGTAATGGACCCTGAAACACACTGGCTTATGCAAGGATTAATAAAGCAATTCCCATGGTTTACAGTCTCTATCGTTTTATTTGTTATCGGATATTCCTCCCTTTGGTGGACAAATAAGAAGTATGGCACACTAGGATTTCCTCGCATTGCAGTTTTAGCTGTCGTCGCTCAATATGCATTTGCAAGCTACGCTTACGGCGTCGCCCATTTACCGTATATCATTTACCCGGATGTAACTGTATTTACAAGCTTTACGACGGTCGAAACATTCTATGCACTTCTTATTCTATACGCAATTGGGATTGCAATTTTACTCCCAGGATTCATTTTTTTCTGGAATTTATTCTTAAAAGACCGCACATTTTTAAAGGAAAAATAATAAATTGAAACTATAATCAGTGGGGGTTTTGTTCATCCCCCACTGATTATTAGACTTCACCAATCGGGCGTTTACGGGCAGTCCCCACCGATCGTGAGGGCTATTTAGAAATAAAAAGATACATGCAGGGCATTCATACTTAGAATGCCCTGCATTTGTTAGGCTTCTATCCTCCTGGTTATTTCACTACTAGTTATACTTGCCCTATAGCATAAAAAACACATATTCACTTCACTCCATTATCCGTCTAGTTCCTCTTATTTTTCACTGAATATACTACCAATATAAACTTGAGATAAGCTACATTCGTTCAAGGAAAAATAGAAAGGTAGGCAAAATATGAGTACTGAAATATGGATTACTATTATTGTATTCTTCTTAACGATGATTGTTATCTTTTGGCGACCTCGTGGCTTAAATGAGGCGTGGCCGGCAGCAATTGGCGCTGGTATTATCCTGATTACTGGCCTTGTATCAAAACCAGACGTCATAGACATTATAAGTAAAATCGGAGGTGCCTCCATAACAATATTAGCGACCATCGTTATGGCGGTTATATTAGAAAGCTTTGGCTTCTTCCATTGGTCCGCAGCAAAACTAGCGAATTTAGCAAAGGGATCCGGTCGCCGTTTATACTGGTACATTCAATTACTTTGTTTTCTTATGACTCTTTTATTCAATAACGACGGTAGTATTTTAATTACAACTCCGATTTTAATTCTACTTCTGAAAAACCTTCAATTAAAACCACATCAACAAATCCCTTATTTATTAAGTGGTGCTTTAATCGCCACTGCATCTAGTGCACCAATTGGTGTAAGTAATATCGTAAACTTAATCGCATTAAATATCGTTCATATGACTCTTTATATGCACACAGCTATGATGTTTGTACCAGCAACATTAGGACTACTGTTTATGTCATGGCTTATGTATACAGTTTTAAAGAAAAAACTTCCGAAAAGATTACCTGTTTCTTCATATGATATTGAGGAGATTTTCTTCACAAAGAACTTCCATCCACTTAAAGGAAAAAATTCTGTTGATACAAAACAAAAACGTACAAGATTCATGTTAAAAGTATTAGGTTTCGTCTTCCTTATGCGCTGCCTTCTATTCGTTGCATCCTTCTTATCCATCCCAATCGAAATTGTTGCGGTACTTGGTTCACTCGTTCTTCTCATCTGGAGATGGTACTACTTACGAACAAACCCAGTCGATATTTTGAAAAAAACACCGTGGCACATTTTAATTTTCGCTTTCTCTATGTATGTAATTATTTACGGGCTTCACAACGCAGGGTTAACAGCGGCACTTGTAAATTGGCTTGAGCCAGTTGTGAGTCAGCATCTACTCTATGCTAGCTTTGCAATGGGTGGACTTGTATCTATCCTCTCTAACATATTCAATAATCACCCTGCACTTATGATCGGTACCATTACGTTAACAGAAATGGGCCTAGATCCAGTCACATTAAAAACTATCTATCTCGCAAATATCATTGGTAGTGACATCGGTTCACTATTATTACCAATCGGTACGCTAGCTTCCCTCATTTGGATGTATATCCTAAGACAAAATAAAATTAAAGTGAAATGGAAAGATTATTTAAGCGTATCTCTCATCGTAATCCCACTCACAACAGCCGTCACATTATTCCTCTTATACTACTGGGTACAATTATTCTTCGCCTTATAAAGTGAAACTTTAATCAGTGGGGGGGTTGTTCATCCCCCACTGATTATTAGCCTTCACCAATCGGGCGTTTACGGGCAGTTTATCTCCCACCTAACTTCTTTGCTCCAGCCGAATTTTGAGGTGGGAGTTTTACTGCCCACAAATAGTGAGATAGAAAACAGAAGCCCCCTTTGCTACCGTCTTAGCAGAGGGGGCTTCTTCTATATTTAAGTTAGGTACAGTGTGATCAATCAAGTAAAGAGGTGTAACGTGTTATTGATATAAGTGACTACCAGTTTCTTTGAATTCTACCGCTTTCTCTCTCATTCCTTTTTCAATTGCTTCTGTCGTTTCTAAATCATTTTCTTTCGCATATTCACGAATATCATGCGAAATTCTCATACTACAAAACTTCGGTCCACACATTGAACAGAAATGAGCTGTTTTCGCCCCTTCTGCTGGCAATGTTTCATCATGATACTCCATTGCGCGTTCAGGATCTAAAGATAAATTAAATTGATCACGCCAGCGGAATTCGAAACGCGCTTTTGAAAGTGCATCATCACGCTGATGAGCCGTTTTATGCCCTTTCGCAAGATCAGCTGCATGCGCAGCGATTTTGTACGTAATAACCCCCGTACGAACATCATCTTTATTCGGTAAACCTAAATGCTCTTTCGGAGTTACATAACAAAGCATCGCCGTTCCAAACCAGCCGATCATCGCAGCCCCAATCGCTGATGTAATATGGTCATAACCTGGTGCAATATCTGTCGTTAACGGCCCAAGTGTATAGAACGGCGCGCCCTGACAAATATCAAGCTCTTTCTCCATATTCTCTTTAATTAAATGCATCGGTACATGCCCAGGTCCTTCAATCATAACTTGCACATCATGTTTCCAAGCAATTTTTGTCAATTCACCAAGTGTTTCAAGCTCAGAGAATTGTGCTTCGTCATTTGCATCTGCAATCGAACCTGGACGTAATCCATCTCCAAGAGAGAACGAAACATCGTACTGCTTCATAATTTCACAAATCTCTTCAAAATGAGTATATAAGAAGTTTTCTTTATGATGGAATAAACACCACTGCGCCATAATCGAACCACCACGCGAAACAATACCTGTCGTACGCTTTGCAGTAATTGGAATGTAGCGAAGTAATACACCAGCGTGAATCGTAAAGTAATCAACACCTTGCTCCGCTTGCTCAATTAACGTATCACGATACACTTCCCACGTTAAATCCTCTGCAATTCCGTTTACTTTTTCAAGCGCTTGATAAATGGGCACAGTTCCAACTGGTACAGGAGCATTACGAATAATCCACTCACGTGTTGTATGAATATTTTTACCTGTAGATAAATCCATAATCGTATCTGCACCCCAGCGAGTCGCCCACGTCATCTTCTCCACTTCTTCTGCAATAGAAGACGATACAGCAGAGTTTCCGATATTTGCATTGACCTTCACGTGGAAGTTACGTCCGATAATCATCGGTTCTGCTTCCGGATGGTTAATATTCGCTGGTAAAATAGCGCGACCTTCCGCGATTTCCTTGCGAACAAACTCCGGCTCTACTCCTTCACGAATCGCAACATATTCCATCTCAGACGTAATGATGCCATTACGCGCATAATGCATTTGCGTAACATTTGCACCTTGCTTCGCTCTAAGCGGCTGGCGATCCATTTGCGGAAAAACAGGTGTATGTTTCGAAGCCACCTTCACACCGTCATCCTCTGGTTTCACTTCGCGCCCTTCGTATGCTTCTACATCTCCGCGCTCTAGGATCCAAGAGTGGCGCGGCGCCTGCAGCCCCTTTTCCAGCTCCACTTTATACGCAGGATCTGTATAAGGTCCACTCGTATCATACACACGGATTGGCGGATTTGGGACACCGTTCGTTTCACTTTGTTCAATCTCGCGCATCGGCACTTTCATACCTGCACGTGGTCCATCCACATACACTTTCTTACTTCCTGGTAAACTCGATTTCAATTCAATTTGCTCAGCTGAAACAGATTGTTTCATAACTTTTGTTGCCCCCCTGTACGTGACAAGGACGAGATATGGCCAGCGTATGCCAAAATAAAAAGAGCCAGGTCCATAAAAAAATAAGGACCTGGCTCATAAAGACATCATTATGTAAAGCCGTTAACTTCCCTACGCTGGTACGAGCCAGATCAGGTCCAAAGGGTTAAGAAGTTCACACGCTTCTCTCTCAGCCTACGCATACGTTAGGCACCCCTAGTTTATCACTGATTTAATTTTCAATACTTTCCCATCATACACGATAATCTGAAAAATGCAAAGTTTATTTCTTTTGTTGTTTATGGAATCATCCACGTTAAATAATATGCCTGTACATACGTCATAATACCAACAATAATTACGAAGAATAAACTATGCTTCACTGTAAAGCGGAACAGATCTGATTCTTTCCCAGCAAGACCAACTGCCGCACAAGCGATTGCAATCGATTGCGGAGAAATCATTTTACCTGTTACACCGCCCGTTGTATTTGCTGCAACGAGAAGCACTTCAGGCACGCCAATTTGCTGTGCTGTAATTGCTTGTAAATTCGAGAACAGTGCGTTCGCTGACGTATCTGATCCTGTTAAGAATACGCCGATCCAGCCTAGGAATGGTGAGAAGAACGGGAATAACCCGCCAGTTCCTGCTAGCGCTAACGCTAATGTAGAAGATAAACCCGAATAGTTTGCGATAAATGCGAATCCTAATACGAATCCGATAGATAGAATTGGCATTTTTAGTTCGTTTAACGTTTCTTTAAATGTTGCTACTGCATCTTTTGCACTCATTTTTAAAATAAAGATAGAAATGATACATGCAATTAAAATCGCTGTTCCAGTTGCTGATAAAATATCTAATTTCAGGACTGCTTCATAAGGCGTTGGCTTATTTACTATCGGCTCTGCTTTCATTACTAAATTGTGCAATCCTGGAATTTCAAACTTAACTACAAGGCTTTCTAAAGCCCCTCCTGGAGCGAATAATGCCTTAAAGAAACTTTGGCTCCAAATCACAACCATCACCGTTAAAATAATGAACGGAGACCATGCTTTTACTACTTTTCCTACTGTTAGTTTCGGCATAGATGTCGCAGCCGTTGCTGCTACTTCACTATTTGCTTGTTTAGACTGATAGATTTCTTTCGGCTGCCAAACTTTTAAGAAGAGCGATAAACTTACTAAACTTACAAGTGCCGATGTAATATCCGGAAGTTCTGGCCCTAAGAATGTCGCTGTAATAAACTGCGTAATTGCAAATGAACTACCCGCTACAAATAGAGCAGGCCATGTTTGTCTTACCCCTTTAAATCCATCCATTAAAAATACGATAAAGAATGGAACAAATAATGATAAGAACGGTAATTGATGTCCAGCCATTTGTCCGATTTTATGCGGATCAATACCAGTTACTTGTCCAGCTACTGTAATCGGAATTCCCATCGCTCCGAATGCTACTGGTGCAGTATTTGCGATTAAACAAAGACCAGCCGCATATAAAGGATTTAAGCCAAGACCTGCAAGAAGCGCTGCCGTAATCGCTACTGGTGCACCAAATCCTGCTGCCCCTTCTAAAAATGCTCCAAATGAAAAACCGATCAAAATAACAAGTAAACGATGGTCATTCGTAATTGATAATACAGATGCACGAATAACATCAAATTGACCTGTTTTCACGGAAATTTTATATAAAAATACTGACATAATAATAATCCACGCAATTGGCCATAATCCGTATAAGAAACCGTATCCGGTCGCTGCCATTGCCATAGTGAATGGCATTTTATATGCAAATAACGCCACCAAAATTGTAAGTACAACTGTAATAAATCCTGCCACATACCCCTTCATGCGGAAAACTGCTAAAGCTAAGAAAAAAAAGATAATCGGAATAAGTGCGACCGCTGCAGAAACCCAAATATTCCCGAACGGATCATAAACTTGTGTCCATGTGTTCATTGTTCTCTCCCCCTCAATAATCCCCTTTTAAATAAACATAACCCCATCAATAGACTATCAGGTCATCATACCTTTAAGCCTAAAATAAAAAACGCTTAAGAAAACGTTTTCATTAATTTTATCACAACAATTTTCATTTAAAAAGATTTTTTGAAAATTTTATCATTTAAAACAGAAATCTTACAAAAGAGTCACGTTCTTGTAATGTTAATCGATAGGAAGCTCGCCAAATTTACTGCATACTAAAGGTATAAACAACGGACATTACTTATGAGGTGATATATATGAACGGAAACAAAATATTAGCAGCTTTATCATACTTTAGTGTACTATTCGCCCCTATCTTATTCCCTATTATCGTGTGGATTGTAGGCGATTCTGAAACAAAACCACATGCAAAACGTGCGCTATGGACACACATTATCCCAAGTATCGCTACATTCATTGGCTTAACTATTTTAGGAATTATGGGTATCGGATCTGATCAGGCAGATGTAACACTTGGAATTGGCGCAATGATTGTCTTATGTATTTGCGGAATCATTAGCTTATACTACTTCATTTGGAATATCGTAAAAGGTGTTAAAGTGCTGAAAGCTTAACTTTAAACAAACGTTTGATCAAAAAGAAACTGTCGCATGATGATAATGAAATTTTATTAGCGATTCGACAAGGAATATCGACTTAACTACAAAATGCGACAAGCATAACCTACCTATAAATAAGAAAAAACCGTCCCAAAATACCTTTTGGGACGGTTTCTTTATCTTCTGCGTTTCTTCTTTTTTCTCATCATTTTCTTTCGGCGTGTGTTCACTTTATCCGCTATAATGTGGAGCGTACTCGCCACTACAATGCCCATTACGAACGTTACAATTTCAACCTCATGTTTCTTCGCAATTTCTATTAAATTTCCATCGAGTACGATTACATTTAATAGGAATAAAAACGGAGAAAATACGATTAACATGTATGCGATACGAATAATATCACCAATTATAATCGTATGTGTGAAGAAGGAACGATGGGGCATTACGCTCCTATATGGATACCAAAAAATACGGAGTAACCCCCATTTATTATACGCATTACTATACGTATCTAAATCAGGTGTTAAAAATGAAGTACCTACTAAAAATCCGATTGCAAAAGTTAATAAAAAATCAAAATTTGTTAATCCATACGAAAAGAGCATAAACAAAACAACCGGAAGGGATATTAAGTTTATTTTCGTATGCGTTCTTCCTGATGGCATAATGCACTTCCTCGCTTACGTTCGCCCTGTCACTCTATGACAGTTCTCACCTATTGATCTAATTTCTGATCGATAAATGATGTGTCTATATCCGAACCAAACCATTCTGCCAACTTCACTCGTGCCTTATCTTTCACATCTTCATTAACGTATAACGACGCTTGTAATAATGCAGCCATTAACGCCCCTAAATCATCCGTATAACCAACTCCAGCAATGAAATCTGGAATGGCATCAATCGGTGCAATGAAATAAGCAAGTGCTCCAATTACAATAATTTTCACTCGTTTTGGAACATCAGGTCTTTGCAAAACGTAAAACAACAATAAACTCGCATAAATTACCGACTGCCCTGCCTGCTTCGCAACATGTTTTATTTTTTTCCAAAACGCTTCAACTGAAAATTTTTGTTTCATTTAAAAGCCTCCCTATTTTTCAAAAAAAATAAGCTACAATATGTTATCAGTAAAAGTTCATCAAAATTACACATAATCTATCAATGAAATTTCATTGTAACAAACAAACCCAAAAAGAACAAGTGTTCGTTAATTTTTTCTACATTTTCCTTCATATAATAGTTTTCTAGACACCGATTTTAACGTTTCTATTCCATATTTCTCAACCAAAAAACTTTCAATTCCACTTAACATTCTTTTCTATTTTTGTTATATTTTCTAGTTGACGGGTATATAAACGAATGTTAAAGTTTTCTCTGGTAGTGACAAATCACATACAAAAAATGTAAAATGTTATAGTGTTTCTCAGAAATGAATTTTGTTGTATAATACAGAAATGACGTTATGCTTATGAGCAGCAAAAGAAACCAGAAAAGGGTATGCATAGTTAAAGTCGTATATGGGTGAATATAGAAGCTCTAATTATGGCAAAAGAAACTATGTATTTTTTATTTTAACATTTTTCGCTCCAAAATCGACCAAGCCTGATAGAGAAAGGGTGGAAATGAATGAAAGAAACCTTGAAATCACAATTTCAAAATGTGCGTTTCACTTTATTCGTAGCTTTGGCCGTATGGCTAAAAACCTACATCATTACACGCACTAGCTTTGATTTAAAACTTGAATCTTTTATGCAAGAATTCATTTTATTCATTAGTCCATTAGCAGCATCATTACTGTTTGTGGGACTTGCATTATTTGCAAAAGGTAAAAAACGTAACTATATAGCACTAGGAATTAACTTTATCTTAACGTTCATTCTCGTTGGTAACGTAATGTTCTACGGATTCTACAATGACTTCGTTACTTTACCAGTACTAGGACAAACGTCTAATTTCGGAAGTTTAGGTTCTAGTGTGAAAGAATTATTTAACTACAAAATCATCCTTGCATTTGCGGATATTATTGTATTCTTCGTTCTGTTGAAGAAGAAGAAAAATTTTGCACCGACAGAGCGTGTAGCACGTCCGATGCGTTCCCTATACTTCGTGTCAACAATTGCTATTTTCTTCGTAAACCTAGGATTTGCAGAAGCTGAGCGTCCAGAACTATTAACACGTTCATTCGACCGCGTTATGCTTGTTAAAAACTTAGGATTATATGTACACCAAGCATACGATCTTGGCTTACAAGCAAAATCAAGTTCACAAAAAGCGTTTGCTGATAGTAGTAAATTGCAAGAAGCAGAAAACTATGTGAAAACAACACAAAGTAAACCAGATCCAAATATGTTTGGTACTGCAAAAGGGAAAAACGTAATTGTTGTCTCTCTTGAATCATTACAAACATTCTTAATTGGTGCGCAAGTTAACGGACAAGAAGTTACACCATTCTTAAACCAATTTGCGAAAGAAAGTTATTACTTCGATAACTTCTACCATCAAACTGGTCAAGGTAAAACATCTGATGCTGAATTCTTAGTAGATACTTCATTATATCCACTAGACCGTGGTGCTGTATTCTTCACACACGGTAACAACGAATATACAGCAACTCCAGAGATTTTGCGTCAGCAAGGGTATCACACATCAGTATTCCACGCAAACAACGCAACATTCTGGAACCGTAACATTATGTATCCGGCACTTGGTTATGATCGTTACTACAACGAACTTGACTACAAGATTACGCCCGAAACAAAACTAAACTGGGGACTAAAAGATATCGAATACTTCGATCAGTCTATCGATATGTTAAAAGAAGTGAAGCAACCGTTCTATACTCGCTTCCTTACTTTAACAAACCATTACCCATTCACTTATGATGACAGTACGAAATTAATCGACGAATACAATTCAGGCGATGGCGTATTTGACCGTTACATGGTAACTGCTCGTTATTTAGACGAAGCAATGAAACACTTTATTGAGCGTCTAAAAGCTGAAGGCATCTACGACAACTCTGTGATCGTATTCTACGGTGACCATTATGGTATTTCTGAAAACCATAACCGTGCAATGGCACAGTTCTTAGGAAAAGAAGAAATTACTGCATTTGACCATATGAACTTACAAAAAACACCGATGTTTATTCACGTTCCAGGTCAAAAAGAAGGTAAAACAATTTCAAAACCAACTGGTGAAATTGACATTAAACCAACAATTCTAAACTTACTTGGTGTAGATTCTACGAATCAAATTCAATTCGGTCATGACGTATTCTCACCTGATAATAAAGGATTCGTTGTTCTTCGTGACGGTAGTTTCATTACAGATAAGTACATGTACACGAACAGTACATTCTACGACCGTACTACTGGTGAAGTTGTACAATTACCGAAAGAAGAAGCTCAACCACTTATTGATCGTGCACATAATGAATTAAACATGTCAGACAAAATCATTGAAGGCGACTTACTTCGCTTCTCTGAAAGCAATAAAATCAAAACTGGTGAAGTAAAAACAGCTATTAAAGAAGAAAAGAAGAGCGCTGAGTAATCTCAGCCTCTTTTTTTATTTTCTGCTATCCTTCCTCTCCTAATTCATTAACTTTAAAATTACATAACCTTCACCGAATATTTACACTACATTCATGAATTATCTTTATAATAAAATATGTAAACGAGGTTTCACATATTTCTTATCTCTCATCTGTAATAAGATCTCTTAGAGAAATATGTGCACCATTTGTTTTCAACTTTCTTATGATTGTCTTACTAAAACTTTTAATAAGACGATATCCCTACGAAAGATAGCTACCCTCCTTGTGCAGCATTCAATACGAATGTTGCTTTTTTTATTTCAAAAAGCAGGATTCTCATTTACTATTTTCGAATTTGTATATACAAAATGCTATAAAGTGAAAATTTAATCAGTGGGGGGTTAACGGGCAGTTAATCACCACTACTTCTCTATAATTTATAAATACATATACGTCATATGAAGAGAATTGCTCACATAAAAATAACTAGAGTGCTTTTTATTCATGTACTAACGAAAGGATGGGACGAAAATTGGCATACGAAAAATTTGTACTATGGAATGATGCAGTTATTGATACAACAAAACATAGCGCGTACATAGAACTTGAAGAAAGAGGCTTGCAGTTTGGAGATGGTGTCTATGAAGTTATTCGCCTATATAAAGGGAACTTTCACTTATTAGATCCGCATATCACAAGGTTATATCGCTCCATGGAAGAAATAGAATTATCACTTCCTTTCTCAAAAGCAGAGCTTATTATCCTACTTTACAAACTAATTGAAAGTAATAATTTCCACGAAGATGGTACTATTTATTTGCAAGTATCTCGTGGTGTACAAGCCCGTACCCATACATTCTCATATGACGTCCCTCCGACAATCTATGCCTATATTACAAAAAAGGAAAGACCAGCTTTGTGGATTGAATATGGTGTACGTGCTATATCAGAACCAGATACGCGCTGGCTACGCTGTGATATCAAATCTTTAAATTTATTACCCAATGTATTAGCTGCTACGAAAGCTGAACGCAAAGGTTGTAAAGAAGCACTTTTCGTACGAAACGGTACTGTAACTGAGGGGAGCTGTTCTAATTTCTTTCTCATAAAAAATGGAACTCTTTACACACATCCAGCCAATCACCTTATTTTAAATGGCATTATTCGTCAATATGTCCTTTCCTTAGCGAAAACCCTTCGCATTCCAGTACAAGAAGAACTGTTCAGCATTCGCGATGTTTATCAAGCAGATGAATGCTTCTTTACGGGAACGACTATTGAAATTTTACCGATGACCCATCTCGATGGAACTGCGATTCAAGATGGGCAAGTTGGGCCTATTACAAAATTACTACAAAGTTCATTTTCTCAAAGCCTTTTAAAATCTAACAGCACATCTTACTAAATACGAATAATCTTCTCATTTTCTACATCAAATATATGTATTCAAATGGAAATCAAGGTGTAGATTTATACCTTGATTTTTTCTTGTAATCTTTTTGTCATATTCAGATTCCCGCATAAGTCTTGACAGTAATCGACATGCTCTTTAGAATTTTTAACAGTTGGTAAATATTTCTTAACTACATTACAGACAGAAAGGAATCGACAAATTATGAAAAAATACCTTGCCGGTCTTGCGGCAGTGTCTGTAGCAGGAGGAGCAGCACCTACACTTGATAGCGTTCAAGCTGCCCCTGAACAAAACACACAAAAAGCTGCTACACAAACTGTCCAAGCTTCCGCATCAAACAGTTCATCTTATACGGTGAATGCTAGCGTGCTACATGTTCGTGCAGGATCAAGTACTTCTCACGACATCATCTCTCGCGTTTATAATGGTCAAACATTAAACGTAATTGGAGAAGAAAATGGTTGGTTCAAAATTAACCATAATGGGAAAACAGGTTATGTGAGTGGTGAATTTGTATCAAAAAATGGAGAAAAAACAAATAACAATGTAAGTACAGGTGGAAACAATAAAGTTACTGCTGATGTATTACGTGTACGTACCGCTCCTAACACTTCTAGTTCTGTTTCAGGACGTGTATATGAAGGACAAACATTAAACGTAATTGGTCAAGAAAATGGTTGGGTGAAAATCAACCATAATGGACAAGTTGGCTATGTAAGTGGCGAATTCGTATCTGGTGTTTCTTCTAATGCAGGTTCTTCAAACAACAATACGAATAATACTGTAAAACCAGCAAGCGGAAACTATACAGTAAACGTATCTTCCCTTCGCGTTCGTACAGGTCCTAGCACTTCTCATACAACTATAGGTTCTGTGAAAAAAGGACAAGTCGTACAAGTCGTTGGTGAAGTTCAAGATTGGTTCAAAATCAATTATGCAGGACAAACAGCTTACTTAAGCAAAGACTACGTAACAAAAGGCGGTTCTAACGAAAACGCCACGCAAGGTAACAACCAGGAACAAAACAATAATGTAACTGTTCAAACTGGTGGCACTTACGTCGTTAACGCAACATCACTACGTGTTCGTACGGGCCCTGCTACTTACCATAGCGTAATTGGTGGCGTATTAAATGGTACGAAATTAAACGTAGTTGGATCTGAAGGTAGCTGGTTTAAAGTTAATTATCAGGGAAAAACTGGCTATGTTAGCAGCGAATTCGTAAAATTCGTTAAAGGTGGCACTACTACTCCTGAACAACCTGAGCAACCTAACCAAGGTGCAATTGGCGACTACTACATTAATGCTTCTGCACTAAACGTACGTAGCGGCGAAGGTACAAATTATAGAATCATAGGCGCACTTCCACACGGACAGAAGGTTCAAGTAATCTCTGAAAACTCTGGATGGAGCAAAATTAACTACAATGGTCAAACTGGTTACATCGGAACACGTTTCCTATCTAAAACACCAGTTGGGGGCGCAGTAGATAATAAGCCTAACGACAACCAAAATAACAATCAAAACAATAACAACAATAATACAAACAATAATAGCGGTGACAGTTCTTCTCTTCTTGCATACGCAAAATCTATGCAAGGCGTACCATACGTTTGGGGCGGTACTTCTGCTAATGGTGTTGACTGCAGTGGTTACATCTATCACGTATTTAAGAAATTTGGTCATAACATTAGCCGCCAAAGTGTTGCAGGATATTGGAGCAGCTTACCACAAACTTCAAGTCCACAACCAGGTGACTTAATTTATTTCAAAGACACTTATAAAGCAGGTCCTTCTCACATGGGTATCTACCTTGGCGGCGGATCGTTTATCCAATCTGGAGATAAAGGTGTAGCAATCGTTTCATTAAACAACTCTTATTGGAAAAGCCATTTCTTAGGGTATACAAAAGCACCTTAAGTGATAGTTTCAGAGCCTTCTAGTTTACTAGAAGGCTCTTTTTTAAAGGGCTCAATATAGTAATCCCCTTTCATTCTCTCTACGCAAAAATTATGCGTTCATTTCTCTATTTCATACACTATATTCTATAAAAATTATCCAAAACGTTATCATAATGTATATATTTCCACAAAAAACATAACCTATTTCATGTCGATTCATTTATATGTGTTTTTTCAAAGAATTTTCTTTTTATTTAAACTTTTCGTTAGACGTTTGACCTCCGATGTCCATTATGATACGTTACTTAAGATGTTATATTCGCAAAAGTATAGACAACTGGTTTATACACTTTTTTACTATGAGGAAGGAGCATACACTGCATGAATGTTTTATGGGGAATTGGCGGCGTGATTGGAGTATTAGCAATCGCTTTCTTATTATCTTCCAACCGCAAAGCTATTAATTGGCGCACAATTTTAATCGCGCTAGCATTACAAATGTCATTTTCATTTATCGTATTACGATGGGATGCTGGAAAAGCAGTTTTAAAACACGCTGCTGACGGTGTTCAAGGATTAATTAATTTTTCTTACGAGGGAATTAGGTTCGTTGCTGGGGATTTAGTCAACGCAAAAGGACCTTGGGGATTTATCTTCGTGATTCAAGCACTACTTCCAATTGTATTTATTAGTTCATTAGTTGCAATCTTATATCATTTCGGCATTATGCAGAAATTTGTTAGTATTATTGGTGGCGCATTAAGTAAACTTCTTGGAACTTCGAAAGCAGAAAGTTTAAACTCAGTAACAACTGTATTTTTAGGACAAACTGAGGCACCAATTTTAATTAAACCATACTTAGCACGTTTAACTAACAGTGAATTCTTCACTATTATGGTAAGTGGTATGACAGCTGTTGCCGGATCAGTTCTTGTCGGCTATGCAGCAATGGGAATTCCGTTAGAACACTTATTAGCAGCAGCAATTATGGCAGCTCCATCAAGTTTATTAATTGCAAAACTAATTATGCCAGAAACAGAAAAAGTAGATAATAACGTTGAACTTTCTACAGAACGTGAAGACGCAAACGTTATCGACGCAGCTGCACGTGGTGCATCTGAAGGTATGCAACTTGTTATTAACGTAGCAGCAATGTTAATGGCTTTCATCGCATTAATCGCTTTATTAAATGGCTTATTAGGATGGGTTGGTTCTTGGTTCGATATTAAACTTAGCCTTGATTTAATCTTCGGTTACTTACTATCACCATTTGCAATCTTAATCGGGGTTTCACCGGGTGAAGCTATACAAGCAGCAAGCTTTATCGGTCAAAAACTTGCAATCAACGAATTCGTTGCATACGCAAACTTAGGACCTCACATGGCAGAGTTCTCTGCAAAAACAAATCTGATTTTAACATTCGCAATCTGTGGTTTTGCAAACTTCTCTTCTATCGCAATTCAATTAGGTGTAACAGGAACATTAGCTCCTACTCGCCGTAAACAAATTGCACAATTAGGGATTAAAGCAGTTATCGCTGGTACACTAGCGAACTTCTTAAACGCAGCAGTTGCAGGTATGATGTTCCTATAATTTAATGTAAAGTCTCCTCTTTAAAAGAGGAGACTTTTTTGTATACCATAAATATATTTTCCGAATATAATAAACAATTCATATTTAGATTATATGTTACAACGATTAGTATGTCTGTTTATCTTTTTTTGCAACGAAAGGAATACTATTTGATGTCACACTCTAAAAAAAGAATTCCAGCTACACGGTCCATTTATTAATAATTGTGCATACTACAAATATCCTGCATGAATCATCTTTAAGGAGGAAAGTTTCGTGAAAGATAAATCCTATAAAGTCCTTTCTATGTGGATTTTGCAAATTTTATTTTATTTTACTACTGTACATGTGACGAAATATGAGCACGCGCTCATTTTTACAATTATATATGTCATCATAAATGTACTATTCCTATTTTTAGCTGATAAAACAGCATTTATTTTCTTTATACTGGGAACGATTATTTCAGTATTCTATTTATTTTATGAAGCGTGGCTTTACTTATGGAGTACATCAGATCAATGGGAATACATCATTACCCACTTCCTGATGGCAGCTAACTTCTTCCTTGTTTATATTTCAACCCACTTATTAAAAAAGGTTATCCTTAAAAATAGAGAGCTAACTGAGCGAGTGCGGGTGCTTGAGCAATACATTGGAGAATCCAAATTATTAACAAGACAAGAATTCGAAAGACGACAAGCATTATTAAAGACTGCGATGAATCGCCGCAATGAAACAGGCATTATTATTTTCTTTGATTTCACTTCCTTTAGTAAATATACGAAGGAAAGTGTCATGGATCGTGTAGCTTCATTATTAGTTGATACAGTAAGAACTAACTTTGACCTTGCTGCTGAATATGACAGCAACACATTAGTCATTTTATTACAAAACACAAATGAAAATGGTGCTGATATTGTAATGAACCGTCTACAACCAAAAATGGAGCAATGGCTTACCGCTGAAGCAATTCAAGATATTAAAATAAAACGAGAACAAATCAACATAAAAGGACAAACACCATTATGATGACACTCGTTATACTCCTTTTATTCCTTCTGTTCTGCGTACTCGTATTTTGGATTAGCATCACATTTTCAATTAAATATGTACTTATTTTTACTGCCTTTCTATTCTCAGGCCTACTCGTTTACTACTCTCTCTTAACACTCGCGGGCTTAATTCATCGAAATAGTAAACGAAAAGATCGTACGCTAGAACATTATCCAAGTGTAGATATTTTAATACCCGCCCATAATGAGGGCGTCGTTATTAAAGATACATTAGAAGCGATGGCAAAGATTGAATACCCAGGCAAACTAAACGTTTATTTATTAAACGATAACTCTCAAGATGAAACACCTGAAATTGGCGATGATTTCGACAAAGCTTATGCTCATATTCATCACATTCGTGTACCACCTGGCGAACCGAAAGGAAAATCGCGTGTATTAAACTACGGTCTTAGCATTTCAAATGGTGAATATTTCTGTGTTTACGATGCAGATAATCAACCTGAACCACATGCACTACGAATGCTCGTAGAACATGCTGAAACCATCCAGGATGCCGTTGGAGCAGTTGGACACGTTCGTACAGTAAATGAAAAGAGAAATTGGCTCACACGAATGATTTCATTAGAATTTCAGATTTTCCAGCTCCTTATGCAATCTGGACGCTGGCTATTATTCCAAACAGGCTCACTGACCGGAACAAACATGCTCCTTCGTCGTTCCGCATTAGAAGAACTTGGCGGCTATGATCCTTACGCAATTGCAGAGGATGCCGAATTAACATTGAGAATTACCCAAAAAGGCTATCTCTTACCAATCGTCCCGGAATCGATTACATGGGAACAAGAACCTGAACATTTAAAAATTCTTATTAAACAACGTACACGTTGGCTTCAAGGAAACTTATATATTTTAGAAAAAATGTTTTCTTCGCTAAGCTTCTTTAAAGGAAAGCTACTCATCCACTCCTTACAGCAAGTTTTAGTATATGTCGTATTTTGGCTATTCTTAATCATTTCAAACGTTTGGTTTGTAATTGGACTGCTGGGGATATTCCAAATTCAATACAGCATTCCATTACTATTTATGTGGTATGTCGCATATATTACATATGTTTCTCAATTATTTAGTGCCCAGAGCGTCGAACGAACCTTTACACCAACCAACATTTTCATAAGCGTCATTATGTACTTTACGTACGCACAGCTCTTTACGTATTTGTTTATTCGCAGTCTCATTCTTTACTTACGTGCAAAGAGCAAGAAACAAGTAATTGGCTGGGATAAAACAGTACGATTTAAAAAGGAAAAATAAAGTGAAACTTTAATCAGTGGGGGTTATTCATTTCCCACTGATTATTAGCCCTCACCAATCGGGCTTTTACGGAATAAAAAATAAGCACAGAGCGCCGTAAGCTCTGTGCTTATTTTTTACCGTAATACTATATATCAGACAATACCCCTTAGCTGAAAGTAATTTCACGTCCATCCCCCAACGAACGATCGACCTTCATTTATATACGAAAAAGTGATTGCTATTTTTGTAGAACCAGTTGCTTTTCTTGCTGCTCTTTGCGCGTTTCAGTCTTAGGTTCCGTGCTTTCTTGGACATTGCGATGTGCCACACGTTTCAAACAAATATGCTTCCACTTTCTTTCGTAACGTTTCATTATTCTAGATGTCCCCCTTGAATGCGATTTAAAACTATTTGAAATCGCTTACAGGAAATAATATAGCACATATACATAAAAGTGACAACACATTTCCGACATATTTTTGTCAAAAATATGAACATAATTTACACAACATCGAATATTGTCGAAACATATCGATTTTCCTTTTCGAACTGCTGATATCACCCTTTTCCTAATAGGTGCATTAAAAAGGAGCTGATATAAAATCAGCCCCTTTCCTTCTATTATTTATGTTGCTTCATACGCCCTTCTTTTTGCAACTCTTTAAATAGTGCTGCAATCATAAAGAAAATAACAAATACAAATGGGAATGCCGCGATAATCGACGCAGTTTGCAGCGCCTCTAATCCACCAACATACAATAAGGTCGAAGCTATTACTGCTAAAACAATACCCCAAACCATTTTGATGCGATTTGGTGGGTTTAAACTGCCATGTGTCGTTAACATCCCTAGTACAAACGTAGCAGAATCTGCTGATGTGATAAAGAATGTTGAAATAAGTAAAATAGCTAGGACAGATAAAGCCGGTCCCATGCCGCCCATTTGATCTAACATAGCAAACAATCCTACTTCTGTGCCCATCTCTTTAATTTGGTCATATATATTCGCTCCATCGAACAATTCCATGTGAATACCTGTTCCTCCGAAAACAGAGAACCAAAGCGCACCGATTATTGTTGGTACGAGTAACACACCGATGACAAACTCACGAATTGTACGTCCACGTGACACACGAGCAATAAACGTCCCTACGAATGGTGACCATGCAATCCACCATGCCCAGTAGAAAATTGTCCATGACTGAATCCATTGATTTCCGCCTTCATTTAATGGACTTAAACGGAAACTCATACTTGGCAATTCTTGAATGTATGAACCGATTGTTGAAGTGAAATAATTCATAATAAAGTTTGTCGGACCTGCAAATAATACAATTATCATAAGTGCAAACGCTAAAATAATATTCGCATTACTTAAATATTTAATTCCTTTATCGAGTCCCGTTTGTGCAGATAGCATATAAAGAACAGTTACAATTCCGATGATTACTAACTGTGTCGTTAATGAGTTCGGAATGGACGTTAAATAACTAACACCACCCGCAATTTGCTTCGCCCCAAGTCCTAATGATGTTGCCACACCAAATACTGTCGCAAATACAGCTAGAACATCAAACATATGGGCAATACGGCCATGTTCACCGCCCTTAAATAGTGGACCCACTGTCGCACTAATTGTACTTGCCCTTCCTTTTCTAAATGTAAAGTACGCAATACATAATGCTACAAGTGCGTATAATCCCCACGGATGTAATCCCCAATGGAAAAATGAGAAACGAAGTGCAAGACGTGCACTCTCTTCAGTTGCACCATCTCCAAACGGAGGTGTGTATAAATGATTCAATGGTTCTGCAACGCCCCAGAAAACCAAACCGATTCCCATGCCGGCACTAAATAGCATAGCGAACCATGTCATATAACTATAATCAGGTTCGTCATCATCTTTGCCTAAACGAATCGAACCGTACTTAGAAACAATTAAAAAGATAGTAATCCCTAAGAAAATAGAAACAGAAATAATATAGAACCATCCAAACTTACTTACTAACGCAGCTTGAATTGCAGTCGTTACATTTCCTAAACTACCTTTTCCAATAATAGATTCGGGAATAATCCCCCAAATTGTAAATGCAATACATAATGTTAATGAGACAATAAATGTTTTCGTCAGTTTCCTCATCAAATCCCCCTTCGTATGTTTCATTTCTTGTAAATAACATAAATTCCGATATGTTAAATCGGATAGAAAACTATAGTTTTTGCGGTGATTTTCTTTCAACTCGCTCAGTTTTGCCTTCACCAATTAGAATTCTTATGGACAGCCTTACCTTCCGTGCAACCTTTTCACTCTGCAAGAGCTACAAGATAGGAATACTACTGTCAAATTGCGTGAGAAAAATGCGGATGGGAAGAGATTTTCCCAAAAAAGGATGTGTTACAGATGTAAAAAAGGGCAGATTTGTTCTTTACAACCCTTTCTTCTTGTAACAATTATGCGGTTTTTTTGCTAGTATATAGCGCATGTTTATAACTTCACAAACGAGATGTTTATGTTTATATAACTATATTACCCATAAAACGGTAAAATACTCAAGGAATGTAACTGTATAGTAATCATTATGTAACACTAATGTAATATTTTTATTTACGTCGAAAAAAATATGTTGCATTAAATATTTTGAATATAACCAGAAACCTAATAATGATATGGAATGAAAAACGCTTCCTTCTAATTCTAGCTATATTACAAAGTGTTAACGACTTATTACGAATGGTTTGTAATTGTGTGTTTTCCCAAAATCCGAAAAAATCTGTTGCTATAATGAGGACACGAAAACAAACGCAATGGAGGCTATCATGAAAAAATTAATTGGTATAGCAACAGCAGCAGTTTTTGGTCTTGGGATTTTCACATCATCTGCCAATGCAGAAACTGTTGTAACAACAGACGTACTAAACGTACGAGAAAACCCTACTACTGAATCAAAAGTTGTCGGTAAATTACTAAACGGTAATAAAATAGAAGTTCTAAATACAGAAAACGGATGGTCACAAATCAAATTAGATGGTAAAGACGCATTCGTAAGTACAGAGTTTACAAAAAGCTCTTACTATGTAACAGCTAACGTATTAAATGTACGTGCTGAAGCGAACACAAACTCAGAAATTCTTGGAACGCTTAAGAAAGACGATATGATCGAAACAACGAACCAAGTACAAAATGAGTGGTTACAATTTGAATATAACGGGCAAACGGCTTATGTTCATGTTCCTTTCTTAACAGGTACAGCACCTGTTATTGAGAAACAAGAAACGCCTGCTCCTGCTAAAGCTGCAGCACCTGCACCAGCTAAAGCTCAAGCACCTGCACCAGTAAAAACAGCTGCTAAGCCTGCAGTAAAAGCTGCTGAAACTAGCGAACCTTCTGGTGGTCGTGAGTTAACAGTTGAAGCTACAGCATATACAGCTCACCCGAGCGAAAATGGCGGCACATATGGTGGCCGTGTATTAACTGCAATGGGTCATGACCTAACAGCGAACCCAAACATGAAAATGATCGCTGTTGACCCGAAAGTAATCCCATTAGGATCTAAAGTATGGGTAGAAGGTTATGGAGAAGCTATCGCTGGTGATACTGGCGGTGCAATTAAAGGTAACCGTATCGACGTTCTACTTGGATCAGATAGCGCTGCTCAAAAATGGGGACGCAAAACTGTTAAAGTGAAAATTTTAAAATAACCAATGACTACTAAATTACAGCCGGTTCTCTTTATTGAGAGCTGGCTTTTATTTTTTATATAATACATATAAGGAGGTGACGTCCATGAATTTACAAGCTAAGGTAGACTGGGTCGGTACACCAAAACCGTACATATATAAAGATGATATAACATATGATGCTATCGCAATTGACTTCTCACTCGCAAATGATGACAATCGCTATAAATTAATTGTGCTCAAGTCTGAAGAAAATACACATTACAAAATCGTACAATATGGAATAAAACCAGGCTCTCAAAAGCCATTCCCTATTGATATTCCATTCGAGCAAGGAATGCTACCGCTCATAGAACAAATATTAAATGATCCATATGTACAGGCGATATTAAAGCAAACACGATCCTAATCGCAAAAAAGGGTATCACCTAGTAGAATTTTCCGACTAAGTGATATCCTTTTTATTTTCCCTTAGTAAACACGAGTAGAGAAAATTATATCAATGATTTTTTCGAATATATCTATCATAACTTACAATATATCAACGGTTCGACATGAAATATCGATTCACAGGCAAAGATTGAAAATAGCGGCGCCACATAAAAAAGAGACTGTTCAAAATTGAACAGCCTCTCTCTTATATTAACGAGTCGGACCAGATACTTCCTCTGACTTCAGCATATTATTCGCTCCAAGAGAATGGTACAATATCTTTCCATTTCCATTAACAGTAACGATATGGTCATTATTAAAGCTTTTGAATTTTACAGAGCCATCACCATAACGAATATGATATTCTTCATATGTCGTTACTTTATATTTCGTTTCACTTTGACGCTCTACATTACGAATTTCCATTGTTAATAAATCTTCTGTAATTCCTTTTTTGTGTAGATATTGTAAGTAATCACGGTCTTCCTTATACGATTTCCCGCTCTTATCATAATCATTTTCAATTAAGCTAAAATCATTTAATGCAATTGCACGCACGTTATTATAAATATGATTTTGTACAAAGTCACCAACTGCTGAGCTTGAAGCTTCTTTCGGGAACCTTAAATAATATGTGCTTTGGTCTCCAACTTTGATGCTTTCAGATTTAATGACACCAAAATCAGTGTTTTTCTCTAAATGTACTTCTACCGTTTCATCTGTCGGTACAGGACCAAGTTTATAGCTACCGTAACTTAATTTTCCGCGTTTCTTACCATTAACAAAAACAGTTGCGTCGCTTTCATCGGAAGAAATGGTTACATAATTCCCTTCAAGTGACAAATTCACTTCTACTGTCCCATTCTTTTCGTCTGCTAGATCTACTTCTTTTTCTGTCTCTAATTCAGTAAGTTCTGTCTTCGCCTTCGCCTTTACAACATAAGCACCTGGGAAGTATGGACCTAATTCTTTTGAGGTTTTACCACTAGAAAGCTCTGTTTCTTTTTTATCATTTACATATATTTCAGCATTCTTTGCAGTCGCGCTAACACTCATGTAATAAGATTTCATGCTGAACTTATACTTCGGATATAAGAACCACTCTTTCCCGTCTTCTATAATTTGCCCATCTTTAAAAGATGCATTATCACTTGCTAACTTTTGATTTACTGCTTCTTTTTGTAAATAAGACAGTAATGCTTTATTGTACGAAGGATTATCCTTTAAATAACGTATGTAAGCTTTAATATCTTCTGTCTTCACTTTTAAGCTTGGATCGTCTACTTTCAAAAACTCATCGATTGCATTCACATCTTTCTTTTGGAATGCTTCGATCATTGCATTTACTTGCTTTTCCTTCGAAAACTTGCTTGCACCGAATTTATATGCGCCAAACAAAATAGCAACAACAATGACAAAACCTATAAGTAAAAACATGTTTTTCTTACTTTTCACTCGCTTTGTTTCTCTACGCATTTCTGAATGAGAAGAAGCTGTTTGATCAGCAATTTCTTCTACTTTACTTCCACACTCAGGACAAAAGTTCAAATGGTCTGCAAGCTGATTTTTACAAGTTCCACAAAACTTCAATATGCTCTCCCCCTATTTCTTAGCTAATTTCATTCCAGCGAACGCCGCTACATATGTCACAATGAAACTAAACAAAGTTAAATATATAAATGAATTTTGCATAGATAGCACCGTGCCACTTGCATTTCCTTTTTCAATTGAGTAATTTCTTATGCAATTTGCAACTTCTGCTTTCCTTGTTCTATTCCCTCTTGTAACTTATTCATTCCACTACCTAATCTCGTCTGTAAATCTGACAAGCTAACTCTCTCACGATAAATATATAGTAATATACAAAATTAACTTCATATATATTACCATGATTTTCTAATTGTGTAATTAGAATTTCATTTTTTCTGTTTTGAGCATTTTTTGTTTATAATGGTAAAGGAAAGAAATCTGTGTACGGAGGAATATTATGCTGCAACACTCAATTACGAAAGATGAAATTATGATGATTGCGAATGAGTTCGTTCAAGGGCTTGATCCGCAGCAAGTTGCTGATCAGGAGCATGTCGCTACAGCTCGGCACCTATATCGTAGTGGTGTTGTCTATAACGTTGACTTTGATGGCTATACGCTATCAGGAACTGTAGATGCTGAAGGCAGTGTATATAGCGTTCACATCCCGATTCGTAACGTCGCTGAAAGCTATTGCGATTGCTTCGCGCCAACGCAATGTGAGCATATGCTTGCTGTGTTACTATCTGCAGCTTCAAGTTTTGGGCAGGTAGGGGACGTATTAACTTTATTTAAAAATAATACGAAACCTTCCCTTCCTCCTATTCGAACTGCAAGACAAGTATTGCAATCATCAGCTTTTGAAGAAATGGATTATAAAAGTTGGCACACATACTTTGAAAATGAATTTGAATCATTTAAAAAGGAACAGGCTCGGCTCACTTATAAACAAATGTATTTTCTTATGAGTCTTTTTACAGACTTCTATACAAAATTAGAACGGAAAGCTCCGCGCGTCATTGCTATTCATGAATTATTTAAATTGCACGCGGCGCTTTATTGCTTTCAAAAATTATTAGAAGAAATTCAAGAATTTGAAGCAAACAAACTATATTCTTATCACCAACCAGTTAACGTCGTTCGTCTATTCGTTGATAAAGTTGAATCTATCGTTAGGGACTTAAAAACAGAAGCGATTCCGGCAGAATCCGAACCGATTTTACAAGCAACCGCTCGGCTCACGCATGAAGTATTCTTCTCTACCGATGCCTATACACAAGAGCGATTCTTCATTTATCGTCACATATGGGGTGAATTGTTAAGAACAGAGGCACAGCTAAAAGAAGAAGAAATACGGATCGATACTAAAATTAATCCACTTTCCAAAGCATTAGCCTCTTCTCATCTGCTCTTTTTAAATAATGAAGATTTATTGGCAATGGAATTACTCGAAAAACAGCCTGCTTCTGTCGTAAGCCTTTATTTTTATTGGTTAGAAGAGTTATTAGGTGCAATGCAGTGGGATCGCGGGAAAAACTGGCTTTCCTTTACGTATAAACAAGTAAAGAAAACAATACTCGAACAAGAGAATACCGTCTTCATACAAGATATCGTTCGGTTATTTGTAATGATGTATGAAACGTATGCAACACACACGAATGAACAAGCGGGATTAGAAATGATTTTACAAGAACTCCTGCCGTATAGTTTCGCAAATTACGAACAATACGTACTAGCGAAAAAACAATACCGTGCATGGGCAGAACTTCATCTCTTATATGGATTTGAGGCAATCGAACTTTTGAAAGAACCATTGAAAGATATTGAAAAAGAAGCGCCTGAAGCAGCACTTCCTCTTTATCATCTTGCCGCAACAGAAGCAATTGAAGAACGGAATCGCAAATCATACAGACGTGCCGTTCGTTACTTAAAGAAATTACGTATGCTTTATAAACGACTGAAACGAACTGATGAATGGGATACATTCATTATTCACATTGCTAATTTACATTCACGTCTGCGCGCACTACAAGAGGAATTACGGAAAGGAAAATTAATCGATGATCATACAAACTGAAGTAACAATTAGGCTCCAGCACGTTAGTCAAGGTTGGTTCCTTTGGGGAGAAGATGATAGCGGTGCTCCCTTATCCGTAGCAATTTGGAAACAAAATGCATTCACATGGCACTCTACTTCCTTCTACGGCACTTTTCTAAAAGAAGCAACGTATGAAGGTAAACAAGGCGTTATGCTAACGAATGTGCAAGCATTTGAATACATCGCAAATAAACCGATGAACTCATTTGCAAATATGCAAATGAACGGTCCTATTACAGCACTTACAAAGGATGCAAATGAATTATGGGACGCTTTCGTAAGTGGAAGCTTCGTACCCGATATGGAGCGTTGGTCTCATCAGCCATCTTGGAAAGTTCAGAATACCCCAATTGAAGATGACACGTTAGCATCACTTTTCACTTCAGCTGTGAACGAAAGTATTTTGCAAGATAGTCGCTCAAATGATGGCTGGGAAGATGCAAAGAGACTATATGAACATTACGACTTTACGAAAAGGCAATTGGAAGCAGCACTACATGAAGAAGATTGGCTTCGAAAAATTGGTTACATTGAAGATGATCTTCCATTTATAGTTGGATTAAGACTTCAAGAACCACAAGAAGAATTTGAAATGTGGAAGCTCGAAACAATCGTTACGCCAAAACGTGGTGCGCATCGCATATATGTATATGAGAATATCGATTCCTTGCCAAAAAGATGGCACGATTACGAAGAACGTATTCTTGAAACACAAGAAGGATTCAGTAAGCTCGTACCGTGGCTAAAAGAGGACGACAAGTTCAGGGAAGAACTCTTTGAAACAGAAGCTTGGAACTTCTTAACCGAAGCAAGTAATGAATTACTCGCAGCAGGTATTACAATTTTACTACCATCATGGTGGCAAAATTTAAAAGCAACAAAACCGAAGTTACGTGTACAGCTGAAGCAAAGTACAGCACAAACACAATCTTTCTTCGGCATGAATACGCTCGTTAATTTCGACTGGCGCATTTCAACGGACGGAATTGATTTATCAGAAAGCGAATTTTTTGAACTTGTTGAGCAGAACAAACGCCTTTTCAATTTAAATGGTCAATGGATGAGACTTGATCCTGCCTTTATTGAAGAAGTAAAAAAACTAATGAACCGTGCAGATAAATATGGACTAGAAATGAAAGACGTGTTGCAGCAACATTTATCTAACACCGCGGAAACAGAAATTGTAGAAGACGATAGTCCGTTTACCGATATTGAAATCGAACTAGATGGATATTATGAAGAGCTTTTCCAAAAACTTCTGCACATTGGAGATATTCCAAAAGTAGATGTACCCTCTTCGCTACAAGCAACACTCCGTCCATATCAACAACACGGCATTGAATGGTTGCTATACTTACGAAAGCTTGGATTTGGAGCATTATTAGCCGATGATATGGGACTTGGAAAAAGTATTCAAACGATAACTTACTTACTATACGCTAAAGAAAACAATCTCCAAACAGGACCTGCATTAATTGTTGCACCAACATCAGTCCTTGGAAATTGGCAAAAAGAATTTGAGCGTTTCGCACCAAATTTACGTGTTCAGTTACATTACGGGGGTAACCGAGCTAAGGATGAGTCATTTAAAGACTTCCTTCAATCAGCAGATGTTGTATTAACTTCTTATGCATTAGCTCAGCTTGATGAAGAAGAACTTAGTACCTTATGCTGGGATGCTGTTATTTTAGATGAAGCTCAAAATATAAAAAACCCACATACGAAACAGTCGAAAGCAGTCAGAAACCTACAAGCAAATCACAAAATTGCTTTAACCGGTACACCAATGGAAAACCGACTTGCTGAGCTTTGGTCTATTTTCGACTTTATCAATCACGGGTATCTCGGAAGCTTAGGACAATTCCAGCGCCGCTTCGTCACGCCGATTGAAAAGGACCGTGATGAAGGAAAAATCCAGCAAGTACAACGATTTATCTCGCCATTTTTACTGCGTCGTACGAAGAAAGATCAAACAGTCGCATTAAACTTGCCAGATAAACAAGAACAAAAAGCTTATTGTCCACTAACTGGTGAACAGGCTTCCTTATATGAACAACTTGTTCAAGATACATTACAAAATGTAGAAGGATTAAGCGGGATTGAAAGACGCGGCTTTATATTACTTATGCTGAACAAGCTAAAACAAATTTGTAACCATCCGGCTCTTTACTTAAAAGAAGAAGAACCACAAAATGTAGTTGAACGCTCTATGAAAACAAAAACGTTAATGGAGCTCATCGAAAATATAAAAGACCAAAATGAAAGTTGCCTAATCTTCACGCAATACATTGGCATGGGGAACATGCTAAAACGTGTACTAGAAGAAAATTTCGGTCAGCGTGTCCTCTTCTTAAACGGGAGTGTACCGAAGAAAGAACGTGACAAGATGATCGAGCAGTTCCAAAACGGAACGTATGACATCTTCATCTTATCTTTAAAGGCCGGCGGAACAGGATTGAACTTAACCGCTGCCAACCATGTCATTCACTATGACCGCTGGTGGAATCCTGCTGTAGAAAACCAAGCAACAGACCGTGCATATCGTATTGGTCAAAAACGCTTCGTTCACGTTCACAAACTGATTACAACAGGAACACTCGAAGAGAAAATTGATGAAATGTTAGAACGAAAACAATCATTAAACAACGCCGTCATTACAAGCGACAGCTGGATGACCGAACTATCAACAGACGAACTAAAAGAATTACTTGGTGTATAAAGTGAAACTTTAATCAGTGGGGGGTTCCATCCCCCACTGATTATTAGCCCTCACCAATCTGTTTTTTTACGGGCAGCAAGGCTCCCACAAATAGCGGGATAAACAAAAAAGGAGCAATCTCTAAATGAGATTAGCTCCTTTTTCTATGCCAAAACCAATTACTTATTATAATTCCTGTTAACCCGCCGCACGTATCAAGCAATGAATCCTGCCACATCGGTGTACGGCCTCCTGTTAACCCTTGATGAATTTCATCAAATATTGCATATCCCGCAACGAAAAGAAGTGCATATATAAAGCACCTTTTTCTCGAGTAACCAGATTTATAAAAAGCATAATACGTCAATGAGCCGAGTATAAAGAACACCGTAAAATGAGCACCTTTACGAAGGAAAAACTCGATAAAACCACCTACACCTTTATTTGCGATACTAACAGGTGTACCTCCGCCATAATCGATAGATACCCCTGAAAAATGCTCTTTCACAAACTCAACATTTGCGGATTGCTCAATATCCGAGCGCATATCCTGTTTTTTATATGGCTGTGCTGAGGAATAGAAAATAATCCCCATCCATACTAATACAGGAATCCAAAATAACCATTTACGATTCATTCTTCCGTAAGCCCCTCTCTTGCTCTATTAAGAGTACCAAAAAAAAGAAAAAATTTCACGCCAAAACATGACATTTACTCCCTATTTATAAAGCGAAAGTGGGTGATAAACATGGCAGTTGAAACGATCGTTATGGACTTAACTTTACGTCTCGTATTAAACGGTGGATTAGACAAGAACGGAAAAACAGTTTTTAAGAACAAGCAATTCAAACATGTTAAAACAAATGCAGATTTAGGGAAAGTACATGCTGTAGCACGTGCTCTTGCTTCATTACAATGATCACCACTTCATGCTGTACAACTTGTAAGCACTTGATCTTTCTAATCTATAAAGTGAAACTTTAATCATTGGGGTTTTCCCTATTCCCTCGTCAATGTAGCTTATCCGATTTCGATAGCCAAGAACCACCGGATTTGTTAGTTAAGTATAGACGCAATACAAATTAAAGTTGTATTATGAAATTAACTATAAAAATATAAAGTGGTGAATGGAAATGAAAAAAGATCTAGAAATCAAATCTAAACAACTAATCGATAAGTTGGTTGGAACTGATGAAACTTCAGTTAAGAAAAACGCCAGGTTCGGATTTAAAATTTTCGGTTCGGTTGGGAGTCAAAACATCATTTGGTCAAAATATAAAATGGACAGGATGATAAGAACATTAGACCAAACAATGTTAGAAAAAATGGTAGCTGAAAAAAACATTGAACAACAAAAAAATATTATTAAAGAGAAAACGGATCGGATTGAGAAGTTAGAAAAAAATCAAAAGAAGTTGGAAGAAGAATATAAAAAAATAGAGGCTCAACACAAACGATTATTAGAGCAATATTACAAATTCCGTAAAAACCAACAAAAAGGAATGATAAAAGAAAGAGTTCTAACTACACCAGTTAAAGAAACAATTAAAGAAGCGTGGGAACAAGGTTATAAATTAAAAGATATTCATGAAGGGCTTGTATTATCGGGTATAGATATCAGTTATGAAGCCATTAGAAAATATGTAAAAGTGGGGAAGGAAACAGGTGATTGGCGTATTTCGAAAGAAGAAAATAAAGCTTCAGCGAGTCTTGCAGCAGAAGCTATAGCAAGTGTTATAGACCAACGAAACAAACAACAAGGCAATGAATAATGGTTCATAAGAGAAATAGTAATTGGACTAAAAAACTGAAAAGTATTAGAAATTATGAAGCCTTACCTCCAGTTATTATAAGGGCCATATGGAGTCGTTATGACCGTGGACAATCACCACAGAAGATATACGAAAGGCTAAAAGAGGAAAGGCAACTTATTGCTAGTTTTGAAACTGTAGAAACCTATATAGAGCAAGTGGTAAAACCTTATTATGAAAAAGAGAGGAAGAATTAAACCTCCCACTTTTTGAGACAGTCAGGGCATTGCCATTGCATGATTCTATCGAGTGCAATGTGTGTGATTCCTATTTTCCTTGTGAAATGAGTTGCGTTATAGGATTTTTGTGATTCTTTAGGAATTGAATCGCCTTGCAAATTAGCGTTGCAATGAGGACAAAATTCTTTGCTATCGTTCATGCAATTCACCTCCTTGTTTTTCGATGTGAGTGTTGTGTCTGAGTATAAATTTGATAAAAATAAAAAAGACAAGTTCCTCTCAAGAACTTGACTTTAAATAATAACTTTTAATTTAATTATCTAAATTATATGTAGATTAGATTTATTCAATCCTTTTGGTGCGACCAACACCGAGAGGATTTTTTTATTTTTTTGACGGACTTATTATACCATAAATTTAGTTTTTTTCTCAATTCAATGTAGTTATAGTTTTGTTTTATCATAAGGTTTTAATTTTTGTCCACAGTCTAACGAAAATCAGCTCAGTTTAGCGAAGTATCCGTTCATTCTCATAAAGCATTAGCTTAGTCTAGCGAAAGGGTAGTTTCGTTTGACGAGAGGTCAAATTGTTTTGAGGAAGGGATAGCCCGCGTTCTTCCATCATTTCGACTAAATCACGAAAACTGAGGTTGTACCGTAGGTACCATCTCACGGTTAATACAATAATATCCGGTTGATAATGTTTCCACTTGAATAGATTTTGCTCTTCCATACCAATCACATTCTTTTTTAGAGTACTAGTATCAGTATTTGCAAGTTTAAGAGGTTATTTACAAGCGTTTTGGAGTGTTTGCACCAGAACCGAAAAAACTGTATCTGAAGTTCAAATTACTCCGTAAATCAAAAAAATGAATCTGCATTATTTTGCAGATTCGTCTTTTTTCTTCGGCATTTCAATTGGAATAAAGATGTTTGAAAAACCAACACAAACATACTTATAATTCTCTCCGCCTAAATCAAACTCTGTCGTATATGTTGAGAAGAACATATAATCATTTCGCTTTGTATAATGGTCGATTAATAATCCAACTTGTGGTTCAACATACTTATTTGCCAATTTTTTCCCCGCCGATGCTAAGTCGCCAAGGAGACCCTCTTTGTTTTCTTTCTCAACCTCTTCTAGCTTCTTACTCACATCATTACGCTTCATAAATTGTTTTGCTGCCCAATCCGTATATTCTCCCTTACTCGGATTACTGTTTGCTAAATAAACTAAGAGAACAACAGCTAGAGCCATAATAATATACTTTTTCTTCATGCTATATCACCGCCTACTCTTTTCTATTTTCATATATATGTACAAGCGATGCAAATTAGAAAGACTATCATCTATTGATTGTAAACGAACAACAAAAATTTACAATACGCAACAGAAGATTAATATTGAATTTACATAATTTATATATAATTATATCCGGAATAGGAAACTTTTTATAAGGGAGGATTTAGAATTATGGATAATGAAAGTAATATTTTTATTTCTAGTTCTACAAAGATGCTTGAGCCATACAAACGCCCTTATTAACGTACAAAAATTATCGACAGTAGTGAGAAAACCACCTGTACTCATGCCAAACAGCTCTCCAACTCATAAAGGAATCTTGTCTAACAAGTGTTCATTCTACTTATCAAGGTAGACGTGCTGCAGTCCAAGCAAAATTTAATTTCAAACAGAATGTTCCGATTCCAATTAATCATAGGGAATATATTTTTACTTTCCCAACAGAATCTCCTTCGTCTCCAAACTGTATTTGGTTGTTCTATAACCATATAAATGATATAGAGTTTTTCAAAAAAACTAAAAAAACTAAAAAAGCTAAAATTCATTTTTTAAACCGAACTACCGTAACAATACGAATAAGTTCCCATAAGTTAAGACAGCAAGTATTGAAAGCTGGATATGTATTATCACGGATGAACATGCAAGATTCACTACACTAAAAAAAACTCATGCTACATTTACTGCCTTAAAATTAATAGAATGGAAAGCAATATTTTCCTTGCCTTCCATTCTATTTATTATTCTTATCCCCTTACACTATCTCGCATTTTCTCAAGCGCTTGTCGATATAACCATCTCGTTTGATAGTACGTCATCCCCATTTCAATGGCTATCTCTCCCATCTTTTTACCTGCAAAAAATCGTTCTGAAATAATGTGCCTCTCTTGTACTACACGTTCTTTCTTCAACCTTTCCAATATATAACCACGCACCGTTACGACAGCATAAGCAGGAAAACTCCCTTTGCATACCAAAGACCAATTAAACCACAGTGATAATACTCTTCATAATCTTGATAAATATTTAACCTCTTTATTTGATTTGCAATCATACCTTCTTACAAAACAACCGTATCTACAAAAGCCTCTGGCTTCACACAATACCCGTTTTTAAAAGGTATACCCAAATGCCCTATACGTTTACAAGACTTCTAGGTATAGATAACACCCTTTTTTATTTTCCGTTCGTATTAAGTTACTTTTATTTTCACGCCATCAATATACAAAAAGCAACAAAAATATTGATGTATCAACGTTTATTACGCTTTTCCATATAAAAGAGAACACTGCAAACTAACCTCATAGAGGTCACCATATCTACCGAAACTGTTTTAAGGTAGCACAGACAAGTAGACAAAAGTCTCGTAAAAAGTGTGTACTTTTTTGACACACTTTTTACGAGACTCTATCATTTTTGCATAAAAGAAGTTGATTTATAGCCGTTTTTAAAAAAATGAACTTATACATGTCCATAAAATACCTCAAAAATAACGAGACAATAGTCCACCTATTTTATAAACAAAAAACTTTTTCATGATAATCAGTGAACAAAAACACAGCTCTTATGGTGTAATAAATTCCTCCATCTTTTTAAAAATGACACTTTGTTAGATAAAACTGATATTACCTTAGTCAGTACTAATGCTTTGTTAGTCAAAGCTGATATCAACTTAGTCAGAACTTACGCTTTGTTAGATAAGGCTGATATCAACTTAGTCAGAACTTACACTTTGTTAGTCAAAGCTGATATCAACTTAGTCAGAACTTACGCTTTGTTAGATAAGGCTGGTATCAACTTAGTCAGAACTTACGCTTTGTTAGTCAAAGCTGATACCAATAATTTCAAAAATATTCTTAAATTTCTTTTGATCAATCAAACTAATATGTGTATCCATCTAACATAAAAATATGGATAGAATGTCGACGAGCTTGTAAGTATAAGGGTTTACAGTCGTAGAAAAAGCCGTTAGGTTAAATGCATCATTAATAATCCAAATCATTTTATATTGAAATTTGAATAGGGTTAACTTGAAATAGGGGTAAAAACAAAAAAGGTGACTCTAGGAAGAGCCACCTTTTCAAAATAATATGTTATGCGCCAAAATCAGAGAACATACCGCCTAACATACTAAACCCAATTGTAAGGATAAAGAATATAGAAATTAAAATTATTGCTTGTTTTTTACTTAAACCAGCAACGATATGCAAGCCTAAGCCAGTTAAAATTAAGCTCCAAATGTTAAAGACTTCAAATGCAGAACCAATGCCATATGCAATTGTTCCTTGTTCAAATAAAGGCCCTAAACTTGTATATTTATCAGCGCCATTCCCACCAAGAATATATCCTAAAGCTACATTGAGAAGACTACCAACATAAAAGACCACATTGGCATATATATAAATAGATAGTATCTTCATATACGGAGTATCATTGCTCATAAACATCATAATAACTTTATAAAATCCTGCTACCACAAAAAGACCAACAGCTGTTCCAACTAGACCTCCAATAGATCCAAATCCAAGTGTAGTCCACTTCATTATCCCCGTCGTATCATCCTTAACCAGCTTCGCTAGCTCCGGATTATTAAGTAACCCTAAATAAGCTACCGCTGCTGATAAGATTGTCCCCATTAAAAGAAATAAGAAAAATCCTCCCCAGACTGGGCTTTTCGTCTTCATTCTCTCAAACTGTAAGCCTGGAGAAGTAACCATTCCAAATAATGACGGCTTCTTCGCACCTTCATCTTGCGTATTAATATTCATTTCCATTATAACGCCTCCTTCTATTTATATATCCCGTTCTAACGGGCGGTTCACATCCTCATTTAGAGGCTACGAACCGCCCACTAGAACGGTAATGTGTAGTAGAGAGTCCCCTCTCTACTACAACTTATTCATAACGCAGTGCTTCAATCGGATCTAACTTCGCAGCTTTGTTTGCTGGAATTAATCCGAAAATAATACCTAGTGTCATAGAGAACAGTACGCCTCCAACGACAACTTCCCATGAAACGAGCGGTGGCCATTTTGCGAATGTAGAAACGATATATGCCCCACCATATCCAAGACCAATTCCGATTAAACCACCTAGAAGCGTTAACATAACGGCTTCAATTAAAAACTGTAATAAAATTTTACTACGCGTTGCCCCAAGTGCTTTACGTATTCCAATTTCGCGCGTACGCTCCGTTACAGATACGAGCATGATGTTCATAACACCGATACCACCAACGACTAATGAAATACCAGCGATACCGCCGATGATCATCGTCATGATACCAGTTACTTTAGAAACATTTTCTTGGAATTCTTTTAAATTCACCAGTTCATATTTACCTGGAATTTCACTTGGCTTACGACTATTTAATACATCGATAGCTTTTTTCCCAGCTACCTCTAAATCGTCTACATTTTTAGCTTGAATTGCGATATTTTGAATATCATCGGTTCCGTATAAAACAGGCCATAACGTAAGGGGGATTAACGCTTCTTCCATTTCAAAGCCCATAAACTCATTATCGGATCTATACACACCAATAATTTGCATTGGCTGCCCCTTCATCTCAATAATTTGTCCAACTGGGTTTACGTCCTTAAATAACGTCTCTTCTGTTTTTGTACTAATCATCACAACGTTATTTGCATGAGAAATATCTGATTCATTTAAAGTACGTCCCTTTACGACCTTTACTTTATTAACTGCAAAATATTCATTATCAAGACCAATAACATTCAGATTTGCTTTTTTATCATTTACATCAAGCACCTCTGAATTCTGGTTTGTCGTAATAACGTGTGAAACATCTTTCACTTGTTTTACTTCCAAAATATCCTCTTCAGTTAACTTTGGTATTTCAAATCCACCCATAGCAAACTCATCATTAATATCTGGTTTAAATTGAATTGGCATAAGGTTATTACCGCCAGAACCTGCGAATTTCGACTTCAGCATCGCTTCCCCGCCTTGCCCAATCGCAACGACAGTAATAATAGAACCTACACCGATAATAATACCGAGCATCGTAAGGGCAGAACGCAGTTTATGAGCTAGAATAGAAGATAAGGCGATTTTCATACTATCTAGTAAACTCATACCGCACACCTTCTATCTTCTGTAATTTTCCCATCTCGCAGTACAATACGGCGGGATGAATAAGCTGCAACCTCTTCTTCATGCGTAACCATAACAATCGTCGTACCTTCTGCATTGAGCTTCGTGAAAATATCCATAACTTGCTCACCAGACTTCGTATCAAGCGCACCTGTCGGCTCATCGGCCATAATGAACGTTGGATTATTCGCAATCGACCTCGCAATAGCGACACGCTGCTTCTGTCCACCTGATAACTCATTCGGCAAATGATGAACTCTGTCGGACAAACCAACTTTACTAAGTGCTTCCAGAGCTCTTTGACGTCGCTCTGCTTTCTTCACGCCACCGTATACGAGCGGAAGTTCAACATTTTCTACTGCTGAAAGACGCGGCAGCAAATTAAAATGCTGGAACACAAAACCGATATATTCATTACGAATTAAAGCAAGCTTTGACTCGTCTGCTGTTAAGATATTCACATCATTCAGCATATATTCACCTTCTGTTGGACGATCTAAACAACCGATAATATTCATAAGCGTTGATTTACCAGAACCAGACGGCCCCATAATCGAAACAAATTCACCGCTCTGAATCGTTAAACTAATACCGTGCAAAATCGGCACTGCCAATTTCCCTTGATAATACGTTTTAGCAATATTATTTAACGTAATCATTTCTCTTTCACTTCCATTCCGTCATACACGTCGTCGGAAGGATTTTTAACCACCTTTTGCCCCACTTTTGCGCCTTCAGTAATCTCTGTCCAATCTCCATCAGTAGAACCTTTTTTCACATTTTGTTTACGAAGCTTTCCTTTATCCTCAACATAAACAAATGCATCATCGCCTTTTTCTACAATGCTCTTACTTGGGACAGCAATCATCGTCTTATTCTCTAAATTTACTTGCAATGAAACATGGTACCCTGGAGATAAACCATCTTGGCTATCCAGGCTTGCCTTATATGTATATTGAGACATATTTTGAGTCGCTTCGCCTACACCACCAGCTTGAGCCATCTCTGCACTCGTTGGGAATTCACTTACCTCTGTAATCTTACCTTTCCACTTCTTCTTATTATTTGCTTTCGCAGTTACAGTGAATGTTTGATCTTTTTGAATTTGTGACTTCTGAAGCTCTGTTAAAGTCCCTTGAACTTGGAACGGATCTTTAGAAGCTACTTGTAAGAATGCTTTTCCTTGACCACCTAATGCTTGTGATGAACTTTGTGCTGCATCTTTATCTAACTTTTGAACAACACCCGTAAAGTTACTATAAATCGTAAGTTCTTTCTGCTTTTTACTTAACTCTTCTTTTTGCAACTTCCCTTTTTCTTTCTCAAGATCAGTTGTTTTCTGCGTCATCTCTAACTCACTTACTTGCTCTTCCATCGGATCTGTTACTTCTTTCCCAGCTCCGCTATCTTTCACCTTCTTAATTTCTTTCTTCAACGAATCAATCTTCTTCTTCCCTTGATCGTAACGCATATCTGCCATCTTTTGATCAAGCTCAGCTTGCTTCATTTGCAAATTAATCTCTTCATTATCATAAGAGAATAACTTCGTACCTTTCTCTACCTCTTGCCCTTCTTTTACCGCAATATCTTTCACTTTTCCTTTGGTCGGATCCGCATAGAAACTTTCAATATTACCCGGCTTCACCTGACCAGAAATTAACTTCGTATTATTCAGCTTACGCTCTGTTACTTTCTCAAAACTTACAGCATCAGCCGTTGTTGATGCACCCTTCTTCTTGCCTTGCATAATAAAAATATTAACTGCTGCCACAATAACAATTAGTGCGATAACACCCATAATGATCCATTTCTTCTTCTTGTTTGGAGTACGAACCGTATTTGGTACCATATTCTCTCTCCCTTTATAAATTAATAGTTTAATAAACACTCAAATTGTATAAAACTTTCTGAAAACAAATTACATATTATTACATTCTTTTTACAAAGTTTTACACATTCATTTATATTGTAACAAAAATTCCAATGATTAGAAATATGACATCCTATCTTTTAAGATAGTTTTAAGGAAAGATTATATTATATAGAAAAAGCCATCCAAAATGATAATTGGATAGCTTTTCTATATAAAATATTACGCCGCTTTAGGATCTTTTCTCTCATGCCCACGTTGAACGATGAACAAGAAGACTGTTGATAAAATTGCACCTGTTAATAGTAAGATAAAGCAACCATCCCAGCCAGAACGATCAACAATAACACCAATTGCTGCGTTTGCTACAAGACTTCCGCCTACATAACCGAACAGACCACACATACCGACTGTCGTACCTACTGCAAATTTCGGTACTAATTCCATCGCACTTAAACCGATTAAAAACTGTGGTACGTAAATTAAACAACCGATAATAGAAACTGCAATACTTACAACAAGTACGCTAGTTGCTTGCCAATATACAAACGTACCAATAACAACTCCAACCATACTAATAATACACAATGGCATACGTTTCCCTTTAAATAATTTATCACTTAAAAGACCAACAATTAATGAACTTGGAATTGCCATACCTTCAAAGATTGCGTATGCTGCATGTGCTTCATTTTTTGAAAAACCTTTAACTGTCGTTAAATAAAGTGGAACCCAGTTAATAACACCGAAACGAATTAAATAAACAAATGCATTCGCAATACATAAGAACCATACAAATTTATTTTTCACTACGTATTTCATTAAGATTTCTTTTGGTGACATCTTGTTAGCATTATCTGCTTTTTCAAGATTTTCATAGTCATTACGATACTCATCAATTGGAGGAAGACCTTCAGACTCTGGTGTATCCTTCGCATTAATCCAAACAAGAACTGAAATTACCATTGCGATAATCGCTGGAAAAATAAACACGCCGCCTTGCCAATGACTTTCACCGAAAATACCTACACCAATTCCGACAAGTGGTGGCACAAGCATTCCGCCAACGTTATGTGAAATATTCCAAATGCCTGTTTTCGTACCACGTTCTTTCTTTGAGAACCATTTCGTCATAACGATACTACAAGGTGGTGCTCCCATACCTTGTACAATACCGTTCAGGACAAGTAATGTAACAATCATTCCAAAAGAAGATGCAAACCCGAAACAAATATTTACAAGCCCTGATAAGAATAATCCGACTGCGATAAAGCGCTGGGCAAAAGCTTTATCTGATAAATTCCCCATAAAGAACTTACTAAATCCATAAACAATCGCCATTACTGAACCTAGTAGTCCAATTTCAGCTGTACTAAAACCATATTCTTGTACTAAATACGTACTTGATAACGTAAAGTTACTGCGCACTAAATAATAAGCAGCATATCCAACTGAGATTCCGATTAGCACACGAATACGTAGTAATGTATATACTTTCGCGATCATATCCGCTGGTAATCTCTCAATTGCAGGTGCTGGCTTAAGCCATTTAAACATATACTCTCGTCTCCTTTTCTCACTTTTTAGAGAGACGCTGTCTATTCCATATCTCGATTATTCCACTATTTGATATATTTTGGTTCGTCCTTCTAACCGGCTGTCCTTCTATTTCTTTCTCATTCTTCGCAAACATCGTCGGTACGCCAAACGAAACTTTTTCTAAAATGTGACCCGCTTCTTCTGATAAACAATAATCAATAAATAAATCCGCAATAATACCACTCGGTGCACGTTTTAGTTTTGAAATCGCATTGACAGACAAACCTGTTTGCTCAGGTTCGTTACTTAAAATAGGAAAGCCTCGTTTTTGAAGCATTCTCTGATCTCCCATAAAATTGATGCCTATCATATATTCACCACTTGCCACAAGTTCTGCTGGTATGTAACCATTCACTGTTACTTCTCCAACCTGTCCTGCAAGATGCTTCACATACGCCTTCGCTTCCTCTTCACCTAAAGTATCAATAAGTGATTGAAAAAACGTATATGCAGTACCCGAAACATTTGGATCTGGCATAACAATCTTTCCAGTGTACGCAGAGTTTAATAAATCTTGCCACCTGGATGGATATGGTAGACCGAGCGGTGCTATTTCTTCGTTCCACCGCTCTTTATTAATTGCGATTGCCAATTTCTCTACTTCGTAACCGTACCAATAACCATCTTTATCTTTAACAGTTTTTGAAATACGATTCGCATGCTGGCTCGTCACAGGAATAGACAGATCTTTTTGCTTCATCATTTGATGTGCATCTACTGTACCGCCAATAATAATATCCGCTTTCGGATTTCCAGATTCCTCTTCCACTCTTCGAAGAAGTTCTTCTGTCGAAAGACGAATAAATTCATACGTACATCCTCGCGGTTTACAAAATGATGAAAGCAATGCCTCGCCAACTTCCTCGCGGGCCGCTACATATGCAACAAGATGACGATCATCCAAAATAGGGAGACCACTTTTATTATATTTAATAGAGGTTGTATCTCGAGAGCAACTAGACATCGCTCCTCCAATTACTAGCAAAAAGAAGAAAAAGGCTATCTTTCTCATGACGCATTCTCCTTTACGAATAACTCTGCTAGAGAGCCTTTCATATACATGACATTCCCGTTATTATCACCGAGATATTGCACAACAAAGTACGATGGATACACAGAAATAGTTAGAATATCCTCCCGCTCATTCTTTACACGCTTGCCTGTTTTATAGGCAGTAATATAAGCAATCGGCTCATTCTGTGATTGTAATAATTTCTGAATTTCTCCGTAATCTGTAATTTGCTTTGCGTATCGAATAGAATCAAATATTTGCGTAAGATCTATAGTACGTATTACATCCCCTTGCCTCACTACAACTTCCTTTGCCTCCGCAAAGAAATTACTAATGCGCTCTGGTGTATAATACAGACTTAACAAATACGTTTGCAATGCTGAGATCATCGGATCCGTACCATTCTTTCCGTATACATTAGCCTCATACTGGAACAAGTCACCTACTGCAAAAGTACGTTTATGTCCATTCAAGTACGTTACTTCTCCAGTAAATACTTGTTCTTGATTCCTCGCTTCTCTCGGTTCTATTCGAATTCGGTCAAAGAATGAAACAATCGTATGCAAACGAACTTCATCTGTTACAACAACTTCTCCCCATTTCTCATGCCTTACTTTCACTTCAGTAGGAAGGGATTCATTCACTCTTTGTAAAACGGCTTGTTTGTCATCCACAATCGTGATTCGATTATATATTTGCTTCTCAATAACATAAAACAAAATAAGAGAAACGATCATACAAAAGACAAAAACAAGAATTTGAAATGATAGCCTTTTCATTTCTGCCTACCTCCAAGATAAAAAAACGTTGTTTCGAAAATACCGCATAATTGTTTCATAAATGTATCATTTAACCGCTTTCAAGTTTTTTATGTCTTCCATCCGTCTTGGGAGTAAAAATGTCATACATATTGTAGTTCCCATTTCTTCACTACTCTCAATTCGCATACTCCCGCCTTGCTTCTTCATAATCTCCTGACAAATGTATAAACCATAGCCATTCCCGTAACTAGAAGGAAGCACCTTACCTTCCGGAGACTCATTCCACTCTGCAAGCACACCTTCATCCATACCAATACCATCATCATGAACAAAAACCTTTGCTTCCTGTTCATTTATAATTACATTCATACGAACTCGCGTAGCATCACTATATTTAATCGCATTATCAAGCACATTCAAGAAAATTTGCTTCGTCTTATCAAAATCCGCAACGACGTGCACTTCCATTAACTCATTCATAACTTCAATTTCAAACTGCTGCAACCTGAGTTTCACAATCGAAACTGCTTCCTCTGCCAATTCCTTTATATTCACGACTGTAGGTGACACTTCAAACGTACTCTTCCCGTACTTTGAAGACTTAAGTAATTCCTCTACAAGTGATAATAGACGCTCACTTTCTACAGCCACATAACGGAGACTCTCCTGCACATCCTCCTTCGATTGTAACTTCGGAATTAAATCGACATAACCGATAATTGCCGTAAGCGGTGTTTTCAGCTCATGCGTAATGCGATCTAAGAAATCTTTCTGTTTCTCTTTCTCTTCCTTCAGCTGCTTAATATGCAATTCAATCCCATCAGCCATCGCATTAAAGGATGCTGAAAGCTGTGCAATCTCCACATATTCATTTAGCTCAATCTTACTTTCATAATCCCCATTCGCAAGCCGCTGCGCCATTTGCCTTAACTGATCAATTGGTTTATGAAGAGACTTCGCCAAACGAATCGCAAAGAAAATACCAGCAGCTACTAAACAAAGCGACGTCATCAAAAACGTCCAACTCACATTTGTTAAAACTTCCTTCTCATCCGTTAACTCATTTATAAAACGAATACTCCCAATGACATCGTTTCCATAATAAACTGGACTTGAAAACAAAAGAATTGGAGCTGGGTCTCCCTCCTCAAAAACATAAGATTTCTTTCCCCTCAGAGAACTCTCAATATCAATATTCCGATGAAGTAATGCCCCTTTTTGTGTATCTGCAACAACATCTCCATTCTTCCCAATCATCTGCACCCGGACATCCATTCGCTTCGCTAAATACGAAGCAATTAAAAGCGAATTGGGACCTAACGTCTCTACTTCCGCTTCCTTCTCTAAATAATTCATCGTATAAATTTGCGCTTCCACACTTAACTTTTCTAAGGAATCTGCCGCATTATGATACACATTCTTCTCCAGTGCAATATAAACAACCGCATACAAAAGAACAAGAATTGGAATCAACAATCCAACTATCCCAAACACCATATTTCGTTTTAAAGACATATCATCACCTTTTAGCAATCAAGCTTATAACCCACACCATAAATCGTCTTAATATACTCTCCGCTCTTCCCTAGTTTCTTTCGAAGCCTTTGTACCATAATATCAACCGCTCTCGTATTTCCGATATACTCAAACCCCCATACCTTCTCTAATAGCTCATCTCTCATGAATACACGCTGCGGATTCGAAACAAACAACTGACACAAATTAAACTCTCGGTACGTTAATTGAATCTCCTGCCCCTCGACATGTACCTTTCTCTCCTTAGGACAAATCACTAACCCACCTGCACGAATTACTTCGTGGCTTACAGCTACCTCCTTCTTCACACGCCTGCTCATATTCTTCACCCGAAGAATAAGCTCCGCATAATTAAAAGGCTTCGTCACATAATCATCAGCTCCAAGCTGAAGACCAAGTAACTTATCATTCATCTGACTCTTCGCCGTCAGCATAAGCACCGGAATATCACGATCCTTCTCCCGGAATAACCGTAATAACTCATACCCATCCGTATCAGGAAGCATCACATCTAAAATAAGTACATCTGGCTGCTCATTCCACCTCTCTAAAGCTTCTCTCCCATCAGCCGCCGTCAATACTTCATATCCTTCCATCTCTAACTGCATCCGAATCAAATTACGAATACTCGATTCATCATCAACTACAAGTATTTTCATCATTCTCCTCCTTCCATCCTGTATTATAGTACAGTTTAGTATAGCAAAAATCAGACAAAAAAAGAGAGGGTATTGTCGAACATATTTTGTCGACGATCCCCTCTCAAAACTTTCTATATTTACACTACTGCTTAGGTAACTCTAAATGCTCTCTTAACTTATTTGAAAGGTCCTTACGATCTTTCTCTGAAACAAAATAGTACCAAATGCCATCTTGCTTGCGACCATCTCCAGGAATTTGGATTTCTTCTTTCTTATTCATCGCAGCTTTATAGTTACTTTGAAGATCCCACATTTGATCCTGGTTTAAATTTGTTTTTACGTTTTTCTCAACAGCCTCTAACATCGTGCCAAGTTTTGTAATAGATGATATATTTGCACCTTTACTAATAACCGCTTCTAGCACTTGACGTTGACGCATTTGACGACCAAAGTCACCGCGCGGATCTTCCTTACGCATACGCGTATATTTCAGTGCTTGTTCACCATTTAGATGAATAGTCCCTTTTTCAAATGTTTGTCCTTCAAGTGTGAACGCTAAATCATTATTCACATCCACTCCGCCAACTGCGTCTACAATATCTTGGAAGCCTTCCATATTCACTTCAATATAATAATCAACCGGTACATCTAAGAAATTCTCAACTGTATTTACAGACATTTCGATTCCACCAAATGCATATGCATGATTGATTTTATCCTTCTTCCCTTTACCAACAATCTCCGTATATGTATCACGAGGAATACTAACCATCTTCATTGAACTATCTTTCGGATTTAACGTTAACAACATAATGGAATCCGAACGCCCCTTATCTGCGCCACGCTCATCTGCCCCTAATAATAGGATAGAGACTGGTTGACTATTACCAAGCTTCACATCTGTAGATCGTTTTGTTGAATGATCCCGCTCAAGTGGCGTATGCATTTTATCCAATGTACCCGTAACAGATGAGTACATATAATACGCATAACCGCCTCCGGCAATTACAAGAAAAACAATAATACCAAGTATCCATAATAGAATTTTTTTCATCATGTAACCTTCTTTCTTAGATCAGCCTTATAAGCGTACAAAGGAATAAAGTTCCAATCCTATTATACATGGGATTGGCGCCCTCCATCAAATACTGATATGTTTCATATCTAACATCTAACTTATATATTCCCTCATATAACCACTTATCTATACAAAAAACTCTCCGACTTATCCATGCACTGAATAAGTCGGAGAGTTTCTTCTACCAATACAAAGAAAGCCCAGTTGCACAAATGGCAATTGGGCTTTCCACTTCAAACTAAGATTGTTTCTCTAAATCTGGCTTAGACACAAGCTTTGTATACACGATAAAGCGATCTGGTGCATCACCAATATACTCAAACGGATAACATGTTGTTAACGTCAGTGTCTCATAATCAGTTGGAACGATAATTGTATCATCGTTTGCTCCCGTAATTTTAAAGTCTGTTATTTCATACACAAACTCACCATACGGTGTTCCGAATTTGATTTGATCACCCTTCTTCAAATCTTCCAGCTTACGAAAACTCGTATTTCGGTGTCCGCTTAGTACAACATTTCCACCTTGTCCGGGTAACATACTTCCAGCAAAATGTCCCACTCCTGATTTTAATTCTTTCGGATGCGTTCCTTCTACAACAGGAACTTCATACGAATGAGAAGGAAACTTCAATTCACCAAGCTTCTCTCCTGGATCAGGAATTTTAGACCAAATTTGTTTAAACTCTTTTTCAGCCTCCGCTGGCTTATACGGTGTAATCACTGTATGAGCTAACAATGTTGTTTGCTTTGTTAATTCCCATCCGAAAAAAGCAATAATTCCAAGGCCTAACAAAATAATGAAAACGGGAATCCCGATGATTACCCATCTCCATTTTGACTTACGCTTACGTACTTTCTTTCTCTTTTCCATAAGACGTATTACGCTTGTTCTGTCTTACGAGCTAATCGTACTGCTGGAACTAATGCAGCTGCACCTAGAAGTACGATTAAGCCACCAATTAACATATACGTATGTTCATTAGATGCTGTATTTGGCAGTTCAGCATTTGTCATTGGAACAAAGTGACCAGTTGCGTTTAGCTCACGCTTCGCTTCCATCGCAACTTTCAATGCATTTACCATACTTTTGAAGTTAGCTGCTTGTACCATTTCTCTTGTTGGGTTAATTGTCGCAAGCAGTTTTCCATCTAAATCTTTTAATTGAATTAATAAGTTATTATCCTTACTAATTGTATAGTTTAAAAGATCTAACGACTTCCCACTTTCATCTACAAGTGAAACTTGTAAATGTGCAAGTTTTGCACTATCGAGGAATAAACGAAGCATTTCTACTTTTTGCTCATTCTGTAGACTCATAACATCCTTCGCGCCTGAAAGGATTTCACTCACTCGAGCTGCATTTGCATTAATTTGAGCTTGCTCTTGATCAGTTAAGCTCGTTTTTTGTAAATAAGAATATAAGTAGTCCACGTGATCAAGATTTAAAGTTTTTAATGAATTTACTAGCTTTTGTGAAGCTTCTTTTCCATTCGTATCTGCATGTGCAGCTGGTGCAGCAAACGCTGTTAAGCTAAGACTGAGTACAGCGACTAATGAACCTTTTTTCATAACGTTTTTGAAATTCATGGTTACTTCTCCTTTTTATTACAATTTAGTAATTTAAATATATCATAAGTGCACTAGTGAGGATAACCTATATTCTATTTTCAATATAAACAAAAAAGAACTTCTACTTGAAGTCCCTCATTCTATCCTTTTTTAAAGCTTAGAAAAACTACTTCTCATAGCCAAAAGGTTTCTTTTGATGCCAATTCCACGCATGTTCAATAATTATTTTAACCTCTACATACTGTGGATTCCATCCTAATTTCTCTTTCACTTTTTGTGAAGAAGCAACTAGACGTGCTGGATCTCCCACACGACGTGGCGCTACCTCTGCTGGAATCTCATGATTTGTAACTTCACGAACCGCATCAACGATTTCTTTTACGCTGAAGCCATTACCATTTCCTAAATTGTAGAAATCACTTTCTCCGCCATTCTGTAAATCTTTAAGCCCTAAGAAATGAGCCTCTACTAAATCTTCAACATGAATATAATCACGGATACAAGTACCATCTGGTGTATTATAATCATCACCAAATATCATAATCTTCTCACGTTGTCCTAAAGCTACTTGTAAAACTAAAGGAATAAGATGCGTCTCAGGACGGTGATCTTCACCAATAATACCGTTCGGCGTTGCACCAGCCACATTAAAGTATCTAAAAATCTTATAGCGTAAATTCGAAGCTTGGCTATACCAATGAAGCATCTTCTCGATTGCTAACTTCGTCTCTCCATATGTATTCGTCGGATTTGTCTTCGTTTCCTCAGTAATAAGATCTACATCTACTTCACCATAAGTCGCTGCAGTAGAAGAGAAAATAAACTTATCTACTTTAAACTCATCCATTACTTCTAGCAGGCAAAGTGCACCATACACATTGTTATTATAATATTGAAGAGGCTTCTCCATGCTAACTCCAACTAAAGAATCAGCTGCAAAATGCATAACCGCCTCGATACTTTCTTGTTTAAAAACATCTCTTAAAAATGCTTTATCACGAAGGTCACCATTATAAAATTTTGCCCCTTCTGTAATTGCATCTTCATGACCAGTTTGTAAGTTATCTACTACTAATACCGATAAACCTTCATCCACTAGTTTTTTAACAGCGTGGGAACCGATATAGCCCGCTCCGCCGCATATTAAGATTGAATTCATTGTTTTCCTCCCACATATTTACTACGATTTCTTAATTACTTTACTAATATAAAAGGTATATGATTGCTCGTATACCTTTTATATACCCATTAATTAGCTACAAAATAATCCGTTACATACTGCGCCCAAACTTCATGCCCTTTTGCACTTGGGAAACCGAACTCTGTTTGTAAGTACGGTAAAATCGCTTTCGTTGTTGCATCAGGCCACGCTGTCCAATGGTCAACATATGTATAACCATTTTGCGTAGCGAACTGCTTTAATGCTTCAATTGCCTTTGGATAATTCTTCGCACCATACACTGGGTTTGGTGGTTGAATCATAATTGTAGCGCCTTTTGCACTAGTAGAAAGTGCTTAAACAAACTTCTGTGTATTTGCAACAGAATTTCCATTACCCGTTTTTCCGTTATCAGTAATAAATGGTGGCTCAAATAAAATTACATCTGGATTGTCTTTCGCAATCTCTTTATCACGTTTATTCGCAATTAATTCCTCTGTACTTTCACCCTTATATTCCTTTACCGTCACATTCCATAAACCTTTACCGTAAGAAGCCTCTAAATTAGCAGTGAACTTAGCTACCCAAGCAGCTTTTTCAGATGAAGAAGCTGCTTGGGTAGCTAAGTTCACTGCATCCGGTAAGTTCCTTGCGTATGCTTCATTAAAAGATGACTTTGCATCTTGTTTTTTCTCGTCCTTCTTCGCTCCACTATCTTTCGCTTCAGCCTTTGTTTTCGTTACTTCACTTGTTTGTCCTGTTGCATTTGCAATCTTCTTATTCCAATATAATTTACCGCTCACAACCGCAGCAATAAACAATACAAAAATAAATAGGACAAGTACTGCTTTCTTATTCATCGATTCACCTCACCTATTAATCTCACAATATATAATACTAATATAAATTCAAGCAAAAATAAACCCAACTCCTTCCAAGGGAGTTGGGTTCAATACATATTACTTAGTCACTTCAAGATGCGCTCTTAACTTGTTCGTTAAATCTTGTTTTGCTGCGTCTGGAACATAGTAGTACCAAATACCGTCAGCGGCTTTGTGACCGTCACCAGGGATTTGGATTTCCTCACTGTTCTGTATGCAATCTTTATAATTCTTTTGAATATCAAACATTTGATCTTGAGTTAAACTTGTTTTTACGTTTTTTTCAATCGCTTTTAACACGTCACCATAGTTTGCTAAAGAAGAAATACTAGCACCTTTTTTAATTACTGCTTGGACTACTTGACGTTGACGCATTTGACGGCCGAAGTCACCGCGTGGATCATTGTACCTTGCACGAGTATATAAAAGTGCTCTATCCCCATTCAAATGAACATCACCTTTTGTAAAATGAAATTTATCCACATCAAAGTCTAAATCATTATAGACATCAATTCCACCCACTGCATCTACAACATCTTTAAAGCCTTCCATATTAACTTCAATATAATGATCTACAGGTACATTTAAAAAATTCTCAACAGTTTTAACTGCCATATCAATACCACCAAAGGCATAAGCATGATTAATTTTATCTTTTTTTCCTTTTCCAACTATTTCAGTGTACGAATCTCTAGGAATACTAACAATCTTCATTGACTTGTTTTTGGGATTTAATGTTAATAACATCAATGAATCTGAACGTCCTTTGTCACCTTCCCTCTCATCTACACCTAACATTAAAATAGAGATAGGCTGATTTTTACCCACCTCAACCTTCTCATTTCTTTTTTCAGAGCTTTCTCTATCCAAAGGCTTATGCACAGTATCTAATGTTTTAGATACTGTAGAGTATACATTATAAGCATATACTCCACCTGCAATTATCACTATCCCTATTATTCCTAATATCCAAAAGAAAATTTTCTTTTTCATTTTTAATACTTTCTTTTAATTATTTTCCGACTTAAAATCGTGTATTATACATATTCAACGCAAGAATCCATTAGTTCTCTAAATTCATTTTCACCCAATCTTTTTACGCTTCTTCCATTAGCTCTAAAATCTCTTTTTAAAGCCCCAGACGCTATATTAATTAATGATGAGCATATAGGGGTAGGGATATTAAAATATTGACCTAAAGATTCTAATAATACAAGCCCTTCTGGTACATCCTCCGTAATATACCTAGAATCCACCTCATTCGGGCCTTTTGGCGAATGATTGTTTGCGTAATTAAAAAATACTTCTCTAGCATTTTCATTAGAGTTACTAGAATTCCTTTTCTTACAAGCCTCTACATAAGATAAACGTGGTAAATTCAGCCGATCTAGAACTTCCATTTTCTCATTATCAAGTCCTTCTACTAAATTCCACACAGAAGGTGTGAAAACCTCTCTGTACATCCAGTACTCACCCTTTGTATATTCAATCCTTGGCATACTCATTATTGCCCCTAAAGTATGTACAATTAAATTAGGATTATGCAAAGCACTTTCAATAATGGAATTTACACTTTCAAAATTATATCCCAGCGTAGCTAATTTAATCAAAGTTTCTTCTGTTCTAGGCACTGGGTATACTCCAATAGGATTTACAACATTTTCAAACAATACAGTTACTTCTCCTGGGTTAGTAATACGACAATCTATAGGAGAACTCTCTGCTTCTACATAAGTAATTGTTTCTAGTGAATTATATTTTTTAAAATAAAGTGTTCCTAAATAACCAGGCTGTAGCATTACAATTTGATCCCTTAAGTACGGAGCTATTTTTTTAGCAACTTCTTCATGGTAATTTGTTTGAATAAAAACAATTACTAACTCACTCCCCTGAAGGGCCTCTTCATAGTCTGTAGTAATTAATTTTAACTTCGCTACTTTTTTAACACCATTTCGAATTAATGATATTTTGTATCCATTATTAAGAATGGTATTAAAATGTTCATTATGGATACCCTTAGATGTTTTTAGTAGCGTGATTTCATGACCTTTGAGGGTTAAATCTGCTGCGATTGCCGATCCGCCATTTCCTGCACCAACTATAGTTATTTTCATATTGTTCACACCTTTATTTTAAATTATTAATTATAAGTTTCGTTTTTCCAGACTTTGTTTTTTCTACTTTAGATATATAATGAATTTTAATATCGAAAAAATCTCCCCATTTTTTTTGTTGAGATTCTTTTATTTGATTTTCAATATCAATATTATAATTATCTCTTCTTAAAATATGAAATTCTACTTTACCTGCTTCATTCTGAACAACTTGGAATACTTCAACATACTTCCATACAAATTGATCAATTGAAATTGAGAAACCAGGTATTTTAGCCCCAGTTCTTGTTATTAAAAATTCTTGGGCCCTTCCTTCTAAGTTTTTCACATACCCATTCTCAATTTCTCCTAAATCTTCTGTTCTATATCTGATCAGAGGCATTACATAGTTCCAATAAGATGTGCCTACTAATTCTTTATATCCATCTTCACGAATGTAGTTTTCACTAAAACCATATACTTTTTCACATTTATATACAATAGAATTATCTTTAAAAATACCCCAGGCTAAATTTGTTCTTTCGGTAAGACCATAGCCAAAATTAATTCCGACTCTATCTCCAAATATTTTATTTATCAAGATTAAAATGGATTTATCAACATATTCTGAAGCAATGAATATTCCTTTTAGGCTTTTTAAATCTAAATTATTTTCCTCCATATATTGCAATAAATACATTAAAGAAGATGGATATACATGAAAATATTCCACCTTAAAATCATTAACCTTGTTATAAATAATTTCAATCCATTTTTTATTCAAATGATAGGGCGAAATTAAGAGCCTATCCCCCTGATAGCTAAAAGGTGAATCAGAATCTTTCTTTATACCATCAGCTCCAATTCTGACTACTTTTGATTTAGAATTATATCCTAATTTTCCCCATTCATAATCATAAAAAGCTCTCTCAATCAATATTTCTTCTAAAGTATTAAAAACTTTAATCCCTCTTCCAGTAGAGCCGCCACTGGTTCGTGTAATTAATTTTTGATTTATAAATTTTTGATTCAAAAATTTATCCGGCTGTTTCATTATAGTATCTTTTGAAATAATCGGGAATTTCAGTAGTATTTCCCTAGCATTACCAGCATTAATTTCTGAAACTGATATATTCAAGTTTAAATCTTTATAAAAAGGAACATGTTCTAAAGATTCTTTTAAGATAGCCGCTAATCTATCGTTGAGAATACCCTCTAAATATTCACCTTCATCTTGTCTTTTCAATATTTTTTGAATCTCAAAATAACTCTTAGGATAAAAAAGTTTTTTGGGCATACGATTTGTTATTTTTACAATTGTTGAATATAAAAATTTATTATTTTTTATTTGACTTATCATTAACTAAAATGCCTTCCTTTCTATAAAACATGCCTTATTCCTATTTCTTCCTCCACTCCTTGTACAGCAGAGCTAAAAATCTTGAATTTCCCACAAGATATCTTTTCCACATACGTCCTGGTTCTTGAATAAATCTATAAAACCATTCCAGTCCAGATTTTTGCATCCACACAGGCGCTCTTTCTGTAACACCAGCTATTACATCAAAACTACCACCTACTCCCATACAAAAAGGAATATTTAAATTGGGTCCATATTTGTTTAAAAAGTACTCCTTAGCCGGTGAACTAAATGCTACAAATAAAACATCGGCTTTTGACTCTCTAATTTGTTCTACAACCTCTTGCTCTTCATCTTCTTTAAAATAACCGTTTCGATATCCCGCCACCTGTAAGCTCGGATATAATGTCTGATAATGCTCCATCGTTTTTGTAACCACCTCTTCTTTTGCTCCAAAGAAGAAAATTCTATAGCCTTTCTCAGCTGATTTCTTTACGAGTTCCTCCATAATATCAATGCCAGTAACTCGTTCTGGTAGCGGTCTTCCTAATAATTTGGCTGCCCATACAATTGATTGACCATCTGCATTGATAAAATTACACCCTTGAACAATCTCTCTCAACCTCTCATTATCTTGCATGAGAACCACTTTTCCTGCATTAATTACAACATGTTGAGTGTAATTTTTAGTATTAATAATTTGTTCTATTTGTTCTAATGTTTCATTTAAATTTAAAGAAGCAACATCACAATTAAATAATTTTACTGTATTCAAAGTATTACTCTCCTAATATTTTCTGTAGATTTATCTCTTCAGTATTAATTTTTAACCTATCATCATAAACTTCGAATGGAGATGGCGAAATAATAGTGTAATGCACAGGTTTTTCTGAGAAATTATGTTTTATTAGTAATCCTGTAGATTTAACTTTTTCCATAAATTTTTGTGATACATACTTTTCTACAATCTGTAAATTAGATGTAGTATATAAATATAATTCATTATTAATCAACAATTTATTTGATGTTCGTTGTTCAACTTGAATGCTAGGATCAAACGTATAATTAATATTTGCTTCTTCATTAAATTGATCTGCTATTATTAATAGGTTATATTTTTTCAAATAATAAATTGTCCTATGATGTATTGAAGAATTATAACCATTATGCTTCCCTTTTAATAAATATCCATTTTCAAAATCCTCAGCATTTTCTAAAGTTGCTTTTGCTTTTTTCCCCCATAAGAAAGGCCCTTGCATTTCAGATTGATCACTTCCAGCTATACTTAAAGTATTGTGTACATCTGTACGTCTGAAATAATTTCTCCATTCAGATTCTATATTGTAAATATATGTGCCTGGCTCAACTAATATCGGATTATTTTTATAATGATATATAACATTTAAAGCATCTGCATGCCCATGAGCTGCTAGTTCACCAAAACCTAAAGAACCTGTATCAAATACAAAAAAAGTATCTTCGCTATTAACAACAGAATATCCACCTTGTGTAAATAAAGATAATTCCTCATATATAACGTTCTCTAACTTAATTTGTTTTGTATCCCCTAAAAGAAACTCAATTTCCGGATATATTCTTTCTGATACAATAAATCTCTTTTTAAAATAAAAAGAAGCTAATTGCAATAAGTATTGATAATAATTTGTGTATCCATCGAAATATATAATTTTGGCGTCATCACTATCTCCTATCTCTGGAACTGAACCACCTTGGGATAAATAGCCTAGAAATTCCGACATTTTATGTACTATACCTTCATGTAACGGAGAATCCCCTTTGCTTCGGAGCATAATATTATACTGAATCAAAATATCAAGTACAAATGCATGATAATGAACCGCTTGCTCTTTATTTACACCATCACTATATACTTGTTTAGGAACTTCTTTTTCCAATATATTATATCCCTGTTGGAACCAACTCTGCTTATAAATCGGTTCCAGTATAAAACCTATAATTGAGCTAATTGCTGCCTCTAAAATCAAGTGATTATTGGCCGAAGAATGTTTTGATAAATTCTTCATTACATAATCTATAGAATTTATAACTCCTATTAAAAGATCTTCTACGAAATTCGAATGTTCTTCTTTTAAAATAGAATATGTTAATATCCACTGATATGCCCTAATAGAAATCTCCATAGGAGAAGCCCAATTCACTCCTTTATAAAAAGGATTTTCATCTATCCAATTATAAAAATGACTCTCTAATATTTCTAAATATTTCTCTTGCCTAGTTTGCTTATATAACAACGCTAATCGTGGGAAAAACAAATGCCTATTTATCTCCCACGTATATCTTACTTCTCCCTTATCGGAATCTCGAAATGGGATATTAAAAGAAAAACTCTTAATATCCCATTTCAATCCACCTGATCCTTGGTGCCAATCTATTTTTTCAAAAATATTGATATTATTTTTAAATGTTTTATAATTTTTCTGTTTAGATATTTCTCTAACAACATCTTCATAATATAAATTCCCTAATCTTTGATTTGTCTTCTCTATACCTGACTTAGATAACTTAATATTATTGTCTAATTTTAAAATAGAAGTATTTGCACTATACTTCCACTTTCCGTAATGCTTTTTAGATAATTGTATTACCCTATAAGGAATCTCAGCAGGTGCCATCGCCTTTAGTCTGTTATAATACCAATTTATTTCTTTCATCCTATACTCCTTTTCATACCATATAATCTCTATAAGTACATAGACGATTTACCTTGTACGACTAATTGAGTTTCTTAGTCCTTTAGAATCCAATACTTTAAATACAATTGATAAAATCAAAAATACAATAATCCCTATAACGCTAGCACACCCTATAGAAAATATTTGGACCGTAATATTTGATGAATTCAAAGAATCCCAAATCCATTGATACGTTAGCTTTGAACAAAAATATATAGGTATACTAATTACTAATATTAATGAAAAATACTTAGGAATTCCTTGTAAAGTTACACTCTTTTCTTTCAAATATCTCATTTGCAGGATGGTAACAGCCATTACACTTAAAGAGGTCGCTAACGCTATTCCACTTAACGACAAATACTTAACAAAAATCACTTTAAGTACAATGTTTATTATTACACCTAATATTGAAATAAACATAGGTGTTTTGGTATCTGCCAATGAATAAAACGATCTATTAAAAATTTCTCTAAATGTAATAAATATCATTGCAGGGCTATAAAACAATAAAACTTTTGCTGTTTCTAAAGTGGCTTCATGTGTAAATTTACCTCGCTCAAACAAAACACTAATTATAGGCTCTTTTAGAGCTATTATTAGTATTGTAATAGGTACTACCACTAAACTTGTCATCTTCACAGCATTTTGCAATGTATTGGCAAACTCTTCTTTTTTATTTCGAGCTGCTAATTCAGATAAAGTAGGAAAAACTACTGTTGCAATCGCCAATCCAATAACATGAGTCACCAAAACATTTAATTTTGAAGCATAATTTAAGATTGATAAAGCACCTGAGGCAATTAAACTGGCTAATATACTATCAATTATTAAATTTACTTGCAGTACGGAGGATCCTATAAAAACTGGTATTACCCTTTTAAACATATTTTTCATTCTACGTTCACTAAAAGAAATAACTACACTATATTTGTATCCTACTTTTCTCAAAAATGGTAACAACGAAAAAATAGATATAATATAACCAATTGTTATTGTATAAACAATACCATATTTCCCTAACTTATCATGCCAAAAACATAGAAATATTATCAAAGTGAGATTTGTATAAATACTTACACTTGCAGCTGCTCTAAAACTTTTATAACAATTTAAAACACCTACTAATATACTTTGAATACCTATTAAAATTAAAGTAAAGGACATGATCTTTACAGAGTTAATAGCCACATTAAGTTCGGTTATTGAATAATTAGTTATAAACCCTGGTGCTAATAATCCAATAATTTGTCTTGCAAATACAAAACATAAAAAACTTATGCATATTAAAAATAGAAAGCATATATTCAATGTGTTACTTATAAATTTATTTTGTTCGTCACTTGAGTCCTTCACAATTAATTCAGATAATATAGGACTAAATGTAGTGCTTACTGCTCCTCCTACAGAGATGAATATAAGGGTTACAATAGATACTAAAAATACATATAAATCGCTGGAAAAAGAAGGGCCATATTTATATGCAAATAGGGTATCTACACCCAATCCTGAAACCTTACTTAATAAAGTAAAAACAACTACAATGATGGTACTTTTAAAAAATGTATTTTTCATAAAATCCTCTTCCTTAGGAATCCGAAGTTAATACTGAATACATACTCAATATTTCATCTCCTATTACATTTAAACTAAATGATTTATCAACTTTATAGTTCGCATTTTTACCAAACGTTTTTCTAATATCTTTGTCTGCTAGTAAAATAGTAATACATTTTACTAATCCCTCTTTATCACCTGGTTTAATAATAAATCCACTAGAATTATTATCAATTTGTTCTGGGATTCCACCGATATCAGTAGAAATAACCGGTAAACCAGCGGCCATAGCTTCTAAAATTGATACAGGTAACCCCTCATTATAAGAAGGTAAAATAAATACCGACGAATGCTCTAACAATTGAACTTTTTGGTTATAATTAATCCATCCATGTATAAAAATTGAATTATTTATATTTAAGTCTTCAATTTTTCTTTTTAAAGTTGATAAATCACCATCACCTGCAATATGCAATTTTACATTAGGGAATTCTTTTATTAAGTACGGCATTATATCTACCAAGTCGTATATTCCTTTTCTCGTCCCAACCCTACCCATAAACAGAATATCCTGACTATCCAAGTCTGACAAATTAAATTTTTGATTATCAATGGCGTTGTATATAACTTTGACATTCTTATTATTAGTAATACTTTCTATATCCTGTTTCCATTTTTGCGATAATGTTATTATTACATCTACTTGATCCAATATTTCCCGAATCTGATTTTTGACAGTTTCATTACTCTCCTGATAAAAAACCATAAACTCCGCACCATGTATATGTAAAATAATCTTTTTCTTAAATAATTTACCCAGTTTAACAAAGATTCTTTTGCGGAAAAAACTTCCTCTAGAAGCAGTATGAATATGAAGAATTTTCACCTGTTGATGAAAAATTAATATAAATAAACATTGAACTATACCTTTTAAAAAGGCTGCAATTTTTTTAAATTTACTTCCATCATTGTATGAAGACACTAAAAAAGCTCTTTCTTGCATATCCTGTAATTCTAGCAAAGATTTAATTACAGAAGAAATCCCTCCCCTATTGAACGGGGAAGGACCAATCATAATAATATCTTTTTTATTATTCATTAATATAAAATCTCCTTTTTTGTTAGAAGGTTCTTTCTTTATTGATCCATATTCTTTAAGTTACAATACTCGAATATATTAACATTACTTTTTATAACTACAGCAGGATTCCCTGCAACAATCGTATTATTAGGGACAGATTTAATTACAACTGAATTAGCACCAACTATTACATTACTTCCAATTGTAACATTCCCTAACACTTTAGATCCTGTACCTAGATATACATTATCTCCAATTATCGGTAATTCAGGATTATTGGACTTCCCTCCTATAGTTACTTGAGGGCCTATTAAAACATTTTTCCCTATTATTGCTTTCGGATGAATAACTACTCCTATACCACCATATCCGCATTTAGAATGCATCCCGATTTTTGTCTCGCTAGGAATAATAGAATTAAACAGAAAAAAAATCACCCCTTTGACAATTTTAGGTATTACAGGAACTTTTTTTCTATAAAAATAATTTCCAACTCTATATAAATTTATAGCATTCATTCTATCACTCTCTTATTCTTCATTGTATAAAGTACACATCTTTGTATAAAAAAGAAAATATACTTATCAATCTATTTTTTACTAAATTGTATTTCCTTTAACATATAAACCAAAGCAATTAAAAATATCCACCGAGGACCAGCTGAATATTGCGTATTAGAAATTGTCATAATTACTGTTACATGAGCCAATACTGGAATTGCGAAAAATAAAGTATATTTATAGTTTCCCGTCTTAAATAGTAACTGATTGATTCTTATAATAAAAGCTAGCAATAGTACTAAACCTATTAAACCATTGGATAAAAAGGTATCTAAGTAATCATTGTGGGTATAATCTTCTAAACCAAAGATTGAATATTTATAAACAAAATACCTTGAATTACTTATACCATATCCTAGAATATTTTGAATCCATGACCCTTCAGTACTAATCCCCTCTATAATACTGTACCAAATACCCAACCTTCCGCCCCCAAAAGTATCGGAGCTTGAAGTATCCAGAAAATCAACGGTTCTTCCAATTACTACATCACCAGCAAAGGTTAGTACTCCACAGAGTACTATAAGTCCAATAAATAGCGTTTTTATTAATGGAATCAACGTTTTCCTTCTATAGGAATAATAGAATGCTTGTAACAATATTGTGCTAACTAGTGCTAAAATTACAGTTCTTGTTAACGTGGAACATATTCCTATTACTATACAGATGCTTGTTATTAAATATATCCTATTTTTGGAACTAACATACTTATATACAGACATTACATATAAAGGAAATAGTGATATCGCACTTGCAACTGGTCCACCAAAACCGCCGCTAGGTCTATATACACCACCATAATATTCACTCACTATACTAAAACCTAAAACAGTTGTTATACCAAATTTCTCATACAAAATTAGCTCCACACCTGTCAATATTCCAGAGAGGGCTCCACAAACAACTAAAATTTTACATAACATATCATTATTTTTTTTACTTGTAACTGTAGTCGCAAAATAGTAAAAAAGTAACCATCCTACAAATAATCTTAAATAAGACACGATAGCATCATCTATATATCTACTATAAAAAATCCCTATAAAGCTCCAAATCACCATAAAAAGGTACAGTATTGTTAAGCTCAATAAATGGTTATCACTTTTACCCCTTAAAACTACAGCCATACTTAGCGTCAGTAACAAAAAAACAGGGAACAATTGGGATAGGGGGTATCCTCCAATGCTAATTGCTGCTAAAAACCCCTGAAAAATACTCCACATCCCCATTACTATAACCATTACTTTTAGAGGATTCTTTATACCTAAAATAAGTGGGTACATTAAAAATGAAAAGATTAAAGCACCCCATGGTAATAAACTACTTGTGATTCCAATCAAACAGCATATAGCTATAAGAGAAAAAATTAATTTTCTATTATACAAAGTTGTAGAATTCATGCAATAAGTCCACCTATTCTGATTACAGTATACCTCTAGTATCCACTACTACCTTTTCTTTTAGTAACTCCTGTCCAATATCTTGAAAACCTTCATGATCAACTAATAGTAAAACAATATCTGCCTCATCAATTGCCTGCTCTGTGGATACAAGAATAACATTTTCTGTATTTAACAATTGCGGTAATTCTTTAATATGCGGTTCAGAAATTCTTAAAGAACCTATCTTCATTTCCACTAAACTTCTTACAATTTCAATAGCTGGACTTTCTCGTAAGTCATCAATATTAGCTTTAAAAGATAACCCTAAGCAAGCAATCACAGGATTTTTAAATCGATCTGCCTTCTCTTTGACTTTTTCTACAATATACATTGGTTTGTAATCATTAACGTTTCGGGCTGTATGAATTAATTTCGACTCCTCTGGCGCAGCATCTACAATAAACCATGGATCCACTGCGATACAATGACCTCCTACACCAGGCCCCGGCTGTAAAATATTCACACGTGGGTGACGATTTGCTAAGCGAATTAATTCCCAAACATTGATATTTAATTTGTCACAAATTAATGATAGTTCATTTGCAAAGGCAATATTTACATCACGGAATGAATTCTCCGTTAATTTTGCCATCTCCGCTGTTCTTGCATTTGTATCCAAAATTTGCCCTTTTACAAATTGCTTATAAAATCCCACCGTACGTTTTGTAGATTCCTTATCCAATCCACCAATAATTCGATCATTTTCTACCAACTCTTTTAAAATATGCCCTGGTAATACACGTTCTGGACAATGCGACACATAAATCCTACCCTTTTCACTATGCATTTCCTCGGAAGTTGTTAAATCTGATCGTTCTTCTAAAATCCATTCTGCAACCTTTTCAGTTGTACCAATTGGACTTGTAGATTCAAGAATAATAATATCCCCATTTTTTATAACAGGAGCAATTGTTTTCGCAGCAGCCTCTACATATGATAAATCTGGTTTATGTCCATCTTTAAATGGCGTTGGCACTGCCAAAATGAAAATATCTGCTTCTTCAGGCTGTAATGATGCCTTTAATTTCCCACTTTGCACCGCTGCTTTTACTAAAATGTCCAGATCTGGTTCATAAATATGTACTTTCCCACTATTAATCATTTCAACTGCGTTTTCATTTACATCAACACCATGTACTTGAAATCCTTTTGTGGCTAGTAAACTAGCAGTAGGTAAACCAATATAACCAAGTCCCATTACACAAATCTTTTTATCCATTTCTTTCAACCTCTTCCCGTGAATTAACTACTAAGATGCTCCATTAGATTTAATCATAATTTGAATTGTTTTAAATATAATTTTCAAATCATAGAGTACGCTTCGTTTATTTATATATTCTAAATCTAGTTCGACCATTTCTTTGAATCCAACACTATTTCTCTCCGTTACTTGCCAAAGCCCCGCACATCCTGGAGTAACAAGTAAACGCTGCTTATCATACGCTGTATATTCCGTTACTTCCCTTGGAAGTGGTGGGCGTGGTCCAACTAAACTCATTTCACCTTTTAGTACATTCAGTAACTGTGGTAATTCATCAATACTTGTTTTTCGAATAAGTTTCCCGATTCTTGTAACTCGAGGGTCCTCTTTCATTTTAAACATTGCACCAGATACTTCATTATGTTTTAATAAGTCCTTTAACTTCTCTTCTGCATCTGTAACCATCGAGCGAAACTTGTACATATAAAATTCTTTTCCATCTTTTCCAATACGAATTTGTTTAAATAACACAGGTCCTTTTGGATCCTCATATTTAATTAAAACTGCTACAATCAAAAAAACAGGAGATAATAAAATTAGTCCACATAACGCTCCCGTAACATCAATACAACGTTTAGCTACTAAATATCCTTTACGCGCATTTACTTTTTCCCAATCAAGTTCTATATTATTTTCCTTTTTTAGATCCCCGCTTGATACCTTTACCAAGGTCAACGCTCTCCCACCTCACTTTTATACATGTACATTTTCTTTCTTTACAAGTCCATTCATATACTTCATCAATTCTTCTTTTAACTCTTCCTGCTGTAACGCCATCTCAATCGTCGTCTTAATAAACCCAAACTTCTCTCCAACATCGTAACGCGTCCCTTCAAAATCATAAGCAAACACTCGTTGAATTTCATTTAATCGTTGAATCGCATCTGTTAATTGAACCTCTCCACCAGCACCTGTTTGTTGATTTTCCAGGAACATAAAAATCTCTGGTGTTAATACGTAACGTCCCATAATCGCTAAATTAGACGGTGCTGTTCCTTGAACCGGCTTTTCAACAAATTGACGCACTTGATAACGACGATCATTTTGTCCAATTGGATCAATGATACCGTAACGATGTGTCTCATTTTCTGGTACTGTTTGTACTCCAATAATAGATGATTGTGTTCCTTCATATTGATCCATTAATTGTCGTAAACACGGTGTTTCCGCTTGTACAATGTCATCACCAAGTAATACCGCAAATGGTTCATTCCCAATAAATTTACGTGCACACCATACCGCGTGACCAAGCCCTTTGGGTTCTTTTTGTCTTATGTAATGAATATTAATCTTTGAAGATGCTTATACTTTTTCAAGCATTTCATACTTCCCTTTTTCTAAAAGATTTTGTTCTAATTCAAAAGAATGATCGAAGTGATCTTCAATTGCACGTTTTCCTTTTCCAGTTACAATAATAATATCTTCAATGCCAGATTCAATTGCTTCTTCTATAATGTACTGAATCGTTGGCTTATCAACGATAGGTAACATTTCCTTTGGCATCGCTTTTGTCGCTGGTAAAAACCTTGTCCCCAGTCCAGCAGCTGGAATAATCGCTTTTCTTACTTTCTTCAAACTTATTACCCCCAAGAGTATTATTTTTTCCATATGTAGATATAACAAAAACTCTACTTATGGAGTCATATTTATAACTCCATAAGTAGAGTTTCTATCATAAATAAATTATGGGCATCTAACCCTACCTCACATCATGCTTTTGACAACAAACGCGTCTAAGGTAGAAATTTACTCTACCCACAGCATAGCCGAGTGTCTCCATTGATATTGGTTAGGAGGCATCACCAAGTTGTTCTCTCTTTAAAAGAGACCGAATATTTTTTTTCGTCTTATTTTCTCGGGTTCTTCTCGATAAATCATTTTTCCACTTATTAGTTCATATGTATTTTCCTTGAAGTAGCACAATGTAGGACTCCCAAATATTTTCCCTACTGTTTCATACGCAGCTTGCAAGTGAAAGGAGCGCGTTGTTGTGTTATGAGCATCTGATGATATGACATGTGTTAAATGATGCTCAATAAGTTGCAATGAAAACTTATTGATTTTCTTTCCGAACTTCCCTGTCACGCTTCCTGCGGTAATTTGTGTTAGTGCCCCTTGATTGACGAACTTATACAACACATCGGGGCGTTCAATAATTTCCATATTCCGTTCTGGATGAACAATAACCGGCGTGATCCCTTTCACACGTAATTCATATAACATTTTTTCTGCATAGCGCGGGACATGGTTTGCTGGAAATTCAATTAATATATATTTATCGGTACGATTCAGTGTAACAATACGTCCCAAATCATAGTCCTCTAATAACTCTCCGTACAACCTGATTTCTTGACCAGGTAAAATGGTTAAATTGATATCTTCTTCTTTTAATCTTTCATTTAACTGCTTTACCTGATGAAGAATGCTTTCTGCTAGATTCATATAAACCCCATTTTGGTGATGAGGAGTAGCAACGATTGTATGAATTCCTTCTTCGCATGCTGCCTTTGCCATTGCAACGCTGTCTTCGATTGATTGTGCTCCATCATCGACATTAGGCAAGATATGACAATGTAAATCAATCATTCTATTTCATCCCCTCTCCACATATTTTTCACATACTGAATATAAGAAGAAAAGATGAATGTTCACCTTTCCTTCTTTTGCATTTAGTTAGAACCGTAATAGTAATATTCGGATCCATTTTGTTCTTTATCGTTTAAGACAACGCCAAGTAATGTACCTTTTGCGCTATCTAATGATTGTTTTGCTTTAAGTGCCGCCTCTTTTTCTGTTGCACCACTTCGAATAACAAGTACAGAAGCATCACATTGATTTGCCATAATTTGTGCATCTGTAACTGGTAAGATTGGTGATGTGTCAAAAATGACAAGGTCATACGTGCCATAAGCTTCTGAAAGTAAATCTTTCATCGAGCTTGCACCCAGTAATTCCGCTGGATTTGGCGGGATTGGACCACATGGTAAAAATGTTAAATTACCGATTTTCGTTTGTGTCACACATGTTTCTAGTGTTTTACTACGTGTTAATACGTTTGTTAAGCCAAATATATTATCCACCTGCATCATTTGATGTAATGCTGGTCTACGTAAGTCTGCATCGATAAGTAATACTTTCTTACCTTGTTGTGCGAAAACAATTGCAATATTAGCAGCCGTTGTTGTCTTTCCTTCACCTTGATTCGCAGATGTTACGATAAGAGAACGAATCTTCTTATCAACAGATGCAAATTCAATATTTGTTCGTATATTTCGGTATTGCTCTGACACAGATGATTTTGGTTGTTCATATGCAATCAGCTGACGGCGAGTACGTAATATTTTTTTCTTAAGAACCAATTGTATGACCCCCTACTCTCTTCGTTGCTGATAAACTACCGCTCTTTGTGCCATCTTCCTCCATATGAGAAACGACGCCAAGAACTGGTACACCAAGTTGTTTTTCAATATCTTCTTCTTTTTTCATCGTGTTATCTAAGTACTCTAGTAAGAATGCAATTCCAACAGAAGCCATTAATCCAACAACAAATGCAATTGCTACGTTCAGCATCTTATTTGGTTTAATTGGTGACTGTCCTTCTGTTACTTCTGCTTTTGATAAGATTGTTACGTTATCAACACTCATGATTTTTGCAATTTCACTCTTGAATACTTCCGCTGTTGTGTTTGCGATATCACGAGCTAGCTTTGCATCTTTATCTTGTACAGTAACAGCGATCACTTGTGAATCTTTCTCGTTTGCGACGTTAATTTTGCTATTTAAAGCCCCAGTTGACATGTTAAGCTTTAACTTTTCTTTCACTTGATCTAAAATAACTGGGCTTTTCACAATAACTTTATATGTATTTGTTAATTGAAGACTTGTTTGTACTTCACCAGGTTGAAAAACACCTTCTTGCTTCTTTTGATTAACAAGAATTTGCGTCGAAGTCTGATAAATTGGCGTTATAAAGTAGAAACTTACGATCGCGCTTACAAGTGCTGCACCAATCGTAATTACTAGGATCATAACTAATCGTTTTCTTAAAATAGCAAATAACTCTTTCAAACTTATTGTTTCTTCCATGCCTTCCTCCAGCTTTCAATAATTTGTTATAAAAACTTCTGAAAATAAATAAATTGTCAGGTTTTAGGATGACCACAAAAATCTGGTATCTAGTCCTAAAGTTGTTTAGTTATAAATAACTATTTAACATATTACATAACTTACATTAGTATAGCAAGAATGGTTGAGAAAATTGTTGGAGAAATTGACAAATACTATACTACTGAATCTGACGAATTTCGACACAGTTTTTAATGTATAGATTTTCATTTGCTATATACTGTCGATATATGGGGATTATTAGTATTAATAGTGAATATACCATTGATTGATCTGTGTATTTATACTATCTTATTTATAAAAATCTTACCATTTTTGATTTCTATTTTGTTTTTTCTTAATATTTTGATATATTTTTCAGACTTTAGTTGATAAACTTTTTTTCGAAAGTCCCCAATTTTTTTAATCAAACGTTTGTTTAAAAGTAAGAGAACTTACCTATCGACAAATCCTCTTACCTTTCGTCCATTTCTTCATAATTCGCTTCAATAACAATAAAAAAGATGAATGACCATACTCTCTTCATTCATCTTCCAACGTAAAGTTATGTTAACAAATCTTTATTCTTTCTTATCACCAATTGCAAATGTGATTTCAGCTTCACAAGCGATTTCACCATTTACAGTTGCTACTGCTTTTCCTTTTCCAATCGGTCCACGGACACGTGTCATTTCGACTTCTAGGCGAAGTTGATCACCTGGGCGAACTTGACGTTTGAAGCGGCAGTTATCAATACCAGCAAAGAATGCAAGGCGACCGCGATTTTCTTCCTTCTTCAGTACCGCAACAGCACCCACCTGCGCTAATGCTTCTACAATTAGAACACCTGGCATCACAGGATAATCTGGAAAGTGTCCATTAAAGTATTCCTCATTTGCCGTTACATTTTTAATCCCAACCGCACGCTTTCCTTCTTCTACTTCTAAAATTTGATCGACTAGTAGAAATGGATAACGATGTGGAATAATTTCTTTAATCTGTTGAATATCTAGCATATCATTCTCTCCTTATATACCAAATTGGTCATACCACCAACGCACTGTCCTTATTATCCCATTCTCCATTGTTTTTGTCACGAAAAACAAGAAATGCTTTCTACCCAAAATATCTATTAGGACTATTCATACAAAAAAGATACACCCTTTTCCCTTCGCTAATCGGCATAACAAAATAATAGCAATTAACACGGAGGTTGGAAAAAGGTGTATATCAAAGTTAGGGAGAGGAAATATACATTATTTCCCTCGTATGTCGTATTCATAGCTCATTATAAAGGACAAAAATAAGAAAGAAAAATTTAATATTTACTCCTTTTTACCATTATCCCCTTAATTTTCTACAAATTTCTACAAATTTCTTCATTTTTCTTATATTATCTTAAATAATATATCCAGAAATTAAGATTCGTAATACAGAACACTATACTTTATAAAAAAATAAATCTTCGTGGATTAGCCTTTAATAAAAACCCTATAAAATATCATCACAAAAGATACATTTATATTTCACATAAATATCCAATATTACATATGAATTCTTTTAAATCTATTTAACAATACATACGAATAAAGTATAACTAATAAGAAATTGTTGCTTTTCCTTGTTTATCTATTAAATAAGGCATTCCGGAGTATTTGAGAGAAAAACTCAAATGAAATAAAAAGAAATACTTATATAATATTCTTCACTATCTCTCTTTCATCTCCTCAAATCGTTTCCCTTCTTAATTACTTATATAAAATTAGTAGCAATTCAAAATACCAACAATTCATTAGGCACTACCTCTCATTAATCACTGACCATAAAAATGTCTACAAGGTGCTTCAAAATATATTATCACAACTACACTAATAAACCTTTATATACAAAAAGCAGCGAGACCTCTAGTCCTAAAGACAAGGGGTCTCGCTGCTTTTTGTTATATGGTATAAATAAAATCAGGTTCCATGTTAAATTATAACACGGATATTTACACATGTGTATAGATGGTATATTAATAAGCCACAAAAAATATTTCTAATTTTTTTACTGGTCACACAATTAAATTAAGCTCATATTTCCATAAAAAGACCAGTACACAAATACCAATTATCCCCCGAACCATAAATAATCAAATTGTGTTACCGGCCCGAAAGAAATAAAGGCAGTGTATTCCTTAAATTTATAAAAAATAATTGTGACTAGTCATATTTAAATGTTTACCTTAGCCTGTTGTCCAAGTAGACTACTAAATAAACCACTTTCATCTTTTGCCAGTTGTGCGAAACTACCGTGTTGAATAATTTGACCTTGATCCATTACAATTACTTGGTCAGCTTTACGTATAGTAGATAGTCTATGTGCAATGACAATAATTGTCATTCTTCCTTTCAATCTTTCCAATGCTTCTTGTATTTTCGCTTCATTTTCAGCATCTAACGCACTTGTTGCCTCATCCAATACTAAAATAGAAGGCTTTCGAAGTATCGCTCTAGCCAGAACTAGACGCTGTCGTTCTCCTCCTGAAAGCTTGACTCCCCTATCGCCAATCATTGTATCCAATCCTTGCGAGAGCCTGCTAACAAACTCAGCGGAAGCAGAAAATTCCAAAGCTTCCCAAAGCTGCTCCTCACTTGCATTTGGTTCAACCATTCTCAAATTGTCTCTTATACTGGCATTGAATAGAAATGGATCTTGAGGAACATAGCTAATAGATTTCCTCAATGATAATAGGTCCTTACTTGTCAATGGTTTGTTATCTATTAATAACTGACCGCTCTCCGGCTGCATAAGTCCCATTATGATATCAATTAATGTACTCTTTCCAGCACCGGAACGCCCTGAGATAGCTGTCATACAATTTGCAGGAATACACAAATTAATATCTTTAAGTGAGTACACAGCATTTTCTTTATTGTAGCGGAAAGAGATATTTTGACACTCAATAGATTGTTCTATCTGCATAGGATTTATACAATCATAATCCTGCTCTATATCTTGCAATTCTATACTTTTCTTACACTCTTCCTGTAATTGCAACAAATCTTTAAAAGCGGGAAGATTCGCTGCAATTTGTTCCATGTTTGATTGTATACCTGCAAATCGTGGCCACAAACGAGAAAATATAAGAATAATTAATAATAATTGCTCTGTTTTCGTCTGAAACAGCTGAACAGATAGAAAGATAAGAATAGCAATGAAAACAGCTGATGCAATTTTATAAAAGAGTTGAGAATTATTTCTCACCTTAATATATGCAAACTGTTCACGTTCCACATCTTCTACCCAATTACGTAACCACATATAACGAGATCGTTCTAGTGTATTGCTCTTAATATCCTTAATTCCATTAAAATGATCAGTTATACCTGAAAGATACGCTTTTGAATTCTCTGAGGTTCGACCACCTAATCTTTTTGATTTTTTAATAAATCTTCGTGAAAGAAAGGCAAGTACCACAGCGCAACATAGTACAAAAATTGTTATATCTGCCGCTAACCAAAAAGCGAAACCAATCTGTATAAATGTAAACATTAAAGAAGTGAGCAACTGTAAAAATAAATTAGTGCCTGCGCTAACACGCCCTAATTCCGTTGTCAAAGAATTGATAAGATCTGATTTTCTCTTTTTCACAAAAAAACTCCAGTTGGCCTGCAACAATCCACGATAAGTTTCCAATCTCAAATGATTAATAAAACGTATCTGGATTTTCGCATTACGAACTGTTATATTCCTTTGCAAAAGCGCTTGTCCCACGACCAATATAATATATATTCCTAATACAATTGGTAATCCTAAAGTAGTTGGAATCTCACCTAGGAATCCAAGAACCCCTGAAAGAGGACTTGTCTGTTCATTCATCTTCGCAATACCGCTAATACTTATCATAGGAATTAATAATAAAATGCCGATTCCTTCTACAAGACTGACCAATACCATTCCCATGAGATTAACAATGAGAATGTTTCCAGTAAAAGAGTATAACCGCTTTGTAAAATATAAAATATTTCTCATTTTCACTTCTCCTTACGGTACCTCATTTCCCTCCAAATCCATAAAACCGGTCGCAAAGGGAAATATAAAACATGCAGTTGTTTTGGCAGTGGTAAAGTTTCCACATCCTGAGGATAAGGATACAACCAACTAAGATGAAACAGTAGCTTTTGAGAGCTTGTCTTTAACAAATATAAATATCGCTCATGATATTTTGAAACTTCTTCTGGGACAGGATCTGTATGCAAGTTAATCATATTTTCCAAGTAATATATAGCAAGCTGCGCTAATTGCGTTACCCTTCTCCCTGACATTAATACTTTTGCCTCTCCCGCTATTATAAGAGTATCTAAAAGCTCAGAAGATAAAATAAGCGCCTGACCTACCAGTTGTTTACATCTATATCTTTCCAACATAACAGTGAGTTCTTCCCAATCTATTTCTTGCCTTACCATACGGTCAATGTCCGTTAACCATCGAAGCCTGGACCAACCATGCCTAGTCCCATGAGTCACAAGAAACATAAACAAATCCTCTCTACCTAAAAAATAGACAGGATAATTTGTGACAGGACTCGTCCTCTTTCGCCCCCATAACTCATCGAAGTGTGGTTCCTTTCCCGGTCCTGGGTGTAGTCGCCAATGAATCTCCAATTTCACCTTACTTATCGGATGCATGTAAGTTGTATGGTGGCGTCTCCACTTCCATTCATTCATAACCGTCGGAAAATCATCCTCTTTGACATAACCATTCTTTACAAGTAATTCGTTCACTTTTCCAAGATCATCTATAGGAACAAGGGCATCCAGATCCCCTGATGTTCGAAGGGAAACATCTCCATATAGGTCTGCGCCAAGAATAGGGCCCTTCAAAAATAGAAGTTGAAGTTGGTTTTCAGCAAATAATTTACTTACTTTTCCCATTTCTCCACTTAAATGAAGCATATGGAATGTATTCCTTTTAAAATATGTACTTAATACTTGCACAACATTTGATGGAACTAACTGTTTATCAATAGATTTCATTTTTGGATAAATGAACGCGTACATACGATGATGCAGCGCCAGTTTCAAAAATTTGTTCCAATCAATATTTATGAACCAGTCTCCCGGGATTTCTTGTATCTCTTTATCTTCCTTTTTTATAATTTCAAGTAACAATTTTAGTTCTTTAGGTAAATGACTCAAATCAAGATTACAACCGGTATACATCTCATTCTCCTTCAAGATTTTTTTACCCTATCCTTTTTGCAAATTTACCAACAACGGTAAATCTCTTCATTTCTTCTACGCCAGTAATATAAAAGGGCCCGCTACGTAACCACGCATGGGCAATCATATTTCCTGTCTCATCTTTCGCGGTCCCTAAGTAAAGGGTACTTTCAATTTGACGCTTCTCCAACATTTTCATTGCAGCGATAGCTTTAACGAGACACTGGCTTTCCCAAAATGTATAACGGCTCATCATATGCACTGCTTGAGAAATTTTCCTTAACGTAATCTTTTCCGATTCATCATAGCTTAAAGACGTTTCTGCCATATGAATTCCTAATATAGGAGCAGATTTAGAAAACGGTATACTTTTAAGAATACGAGCCCAGCCTAAATAAAAGAAAGCTTCTATAAGTAATAATTTTGTTCCCATATCAAACGACAAGAAAGCTTTGGCTTTATTTATGATATTCATCGATCCTACTCCTAATCTATTAAATCTGGAACGTTCAATTAAAAATCAAAGTTTTTCATCAACCGAGATTAACCCTTCTGCATACAAATGATTTAAGAAAGAGAGTACTTGTTCCTTACATTCTGCCTCTTCAATCATATATCGAGACAATAATATATCAATCACTTGATTGACAGATATTAATTCATTAATTAAACTCCAAATTTCACCACCTATACCTCCTAAGTTATAGTATTTCCCATTATGGATGCTCATCATCACTTTCTCCCCATCCATATCGCTCACTACATTTTCCTGACCTTGTACAACAAAACTGTGTAATGAAATTGTTTGTTTACTACTCATTATTTTTCCTCCTCTTTTAAAGACTCTAGAATTTTGGATACTAAATCATGTGCCGTAAACTTTGAAATAGGACGTCTCAATTGAAACATATCTATTTTGTTTACGATATTTGTAGAATGCATAAAATGCCATTCCATCATCCCCAATCGTGGGATTAATGAATTCCTATATGTATGACGCAGCAATGTGCGTAGTCTCTCCAGTCCTTCAATCTGCTGAAGTTCAACATCCCCATTTTCTACTTTCACTAATTCGAATACACCTGCCAATGGTAATGATTCCTCGAAAAAGTTAGCTGTAACGGGGACAGCATATTTAGTTTCCCTTTCAAATAATGGCTGATAATGCGCTGTCTCCATTCCAAACTGATCAAGACTCTCTTTCCATAACTTTTGTTGTGGGTAAGATGGTGTAACAAAAGGAGTATTATCCTCAGAAAGAGACACAGCAATTACATCATCGCTTAAAAGCTTATAGCCTTTGCTTAAAAGGGCTGATGCAAGAGTTGATTTTCCAGCTCCTGATCTTCCTACAAAAGCATACGCCTTTCCATTGATGGCTATTACACTTCCATGCAGAGGGAGTATTTTTCTCTGCATCAACAATGCCCCCATACAAGTCCCAAGAATATAAAGCCGAATCTTATCTTGATCAGACCCTTTCATAGGTGAAACAATGATTTTTTCTCCATTTTTAATACAAAACGTAGCAGTTTCGGGGATTTGAAACATAATTAATTCTTCTTCAACTACAAACAATGACTTCGGAGAAGATAACTCTCTCCATAATTGGGACAAATCTGCAGTTTCTATTTTTACGTCTACTTCATTTTCGTAATTACTTACTTGAGGCAATTCCGGCAGGGGAATCTCACTTAATAGGGCTAATCCGAAGGCTTTGTAAATCTCTTTCTTTACAGTATGTATCATCTTTCTCACTCCAAATAGTTGAAAAATTGATTAAAAAAAACCCTTATACCGTAATTAAACTATATAAGGGCTGTAAAGCATATAAATCTCATTTAAATATTAGTGCATTAGCTGTGGTGAAGAGCGCCTGACTCATCCTCATCTTCAAAAACTTGGTCAACAAGTCTCTTTCCTGGTCCAGCCATTGTCATGTTGATATCAAGCACTTCTAATACTGGTGATTGCCATTCTTGTTTCATAATTTCACCCCCTTTCAAATATATTTTTTGATAAATCGATAGACAATAAGACTACGCATTAAAATTCTAAAATCTGGATCAAACACGTATTCTACTCGTGGTTCTCCTTGAATTTTCAAAATCGCGCTCTTAATAATCTCCATATTAAAAAAGTTAGAGGCCACTGGGTCTTTACTAAGCTGCTGAAGTTCCTCGATAAACATTTTCCATGAAGGAATCATGCGATGAACCACATCAGCTGCCTGTATTCCCCGCACACGTTGATTTAATCTTACTTTGTCAGGAAGAAATCCTTTTGTGGACCTCCGGACAAGTGCACGATTTAAGCCATTTTGAACAAATTGTTCGAGTGGTAACGATAAACAGAATCGAATTACCCGTAAGTCATTCGTTGGATCATGCCCTTGTAAACCATAACGTAAGGAGAGCTTTGTTCCACTTGTACCCGTTGTATTCCACAAGTTTAGCTGTTCAAAATGTTTCTGCCTTATTTCATATATATTTGGGATAGAAGCCCCTGTTACTTTCACACCATGTTCTTCAAGCTTTCTAAATACATCAGTACGTTTTGCAAGTTCTGGACTAACTAACGTTGGCAGTTCGTATTGCTGTTCTGAGGAAAACATGTTTTTTATCGATGGAAATGCTTTCTCCCCTACAACTTTCAGTATTCTCGATTTTTTAACTCCAACGTTCTTACCATACAAATCAATTTCACGATAAAGCTGCAACCAGCTGAACTTTTTAAGTAAAATCGCATAATAATCTAAAGCTGGCCCCCAAGAGATTGTGAAATTTCCTCTCGCTCCATTTAAGAGCACCCCAATCCCTTGTTGTTGAGCTTTTTCATAAATTCCTTTCACCCAGACGGAATTTTCGAAAAATTTATATGGCATCTCCATAATCTCAAGCCAATCATCAATTTCTGAGAAAGAATTTTCTCCCGGAAAATTCAAATAATTCCCTTTAATATTCCCTACATGTTGTACTGTAGTTTGAATAAATGGCTTTTCATCAGCAATCGTATGACCACGAGTCCAATCAGTAAACCCTTCCGCAGGTACCGAGCTGAATGTATATAATTTTTTGTTCTCTTTTTGCAGGGCTCTCGCAGCAAAGCTAGCAACAGCTCCTGAATCTAATCCCCCACTTAAATGAGAACCAACATTACGATGAGTACGTAACCTTGATGTTACTGCGCTTTCAAATACGTCCCTGAACGCCTCTTCATAATCTTCATTTGATTTGAGTTGCAACTGCTCCTCTACAAATAACGTGTCGTATTTCGCAATACTAACTCTTCCCTTAACTACGGAGATAGTATGAGAAGGCGGGACTTGCTCTATATTTTTATGCACTGTTGAAAATGCATCTATTGTATCAAGCATATTAGGTATCGCTAAATATTCAGCTAACCATTGCTCATTCAATTCCTTCCCAACGTACGGTAAAGAAAACAGCGGTTTTATGCTAGTACAAAAAGCAAATTGATTTTGATTGCGGTAAAAGTAAAAAGTCCGACTTCCTGAAAAATCACGTGCACCAAAGAGCAATTGCTTTCTCTCATCCCAAATCATAAAAGCAAAATCACCAATTAGATACTTTGGTACATGCTCTCCCCACTTTTGATAAGCGAGTAAAATCAACTTACTATCAGGCATCTCTCTTCTATGTACCTTGTCTACTTGCAATCTATCGAATAATTCATTGCGATTATCAATAATAGCATCAGCAGTTATAACCAACTGTGTTTCATAATCATAGTAGGGTAATTGTTCATTAATAGATTCAGATGTTATCCATTTTGCATGGGAGCCAAAAAAAATATTTTCCTTGTGCCATATATCGGTATTGTCACCTGGATAACGAGATAAATCTTTCATGATTCCAATCCTATGTTCAGGCGGTATCGGTTCTCCATTTAAATGATAAATTCCGGTTATTGCACTCATTTTTTCCTCCCACTACGAGACAATTAAGGGAAAACCCGATGGATAAGTAAATTACTAGATATATCAAAAAAATGTTATTAATATACTAGAAAACCCTTTCCTCAAACTACCTCGTTTACGCATAACAGATTTTAAAACCCAATTTTATAGCCTTAAATCTTTTTCAGTTGAAGTATTCAAGCTTCCAGGCTACCTATCCTATTGTAAACCCTTGCATTTTAATTTTCTCAAAAAAGAACAAAGGTGTGATTTTCTTAATTCGAATCAAAATATTACCATCTGAATTTTATATAAATAAAAATCAATGAATTTAATATATCGATAAAACGTTTATATTCTTTATAAAGAATATAAACTCAGATTACCATTTCACTATTACATTGTCAAGTATCTATATACTCAAGAAAGTGAATATTTATGTATCTTTTTTAGTAACTGTAAGAACAAATAATACAGTACAACTTTAATCGGTAGGAGGCTTTACATCCCTACCGACTATTAATCTCATCAATCGAGCTTTTACGAACATTCCATCTATCTTCTAAGTTTCCCTAAAATCTTAAGGTAGTGCTCTTAATGCTCATAAATAGCAGGATAAACGTTATATCTTACAAATACACAGGATAATTTTCATCTTTTTATATTTTTAAAATTTCTGTGCTATGATATTTTATATAATTTATTATTAACCCACTAATTAAAGTTGATTTTTCACTTGTTATGTTCTCTATTACTTTATTCTCCTGCTTCTTTAATCGAAACCGGAGAATAACCTTTTTATATTTATACCATTTTCACAAAGGGGATGATATAATATGCGTTTACCACTAATAAAAAATACCATTCGCATTTACCACAAGATTATGTACGCTTACTATTTCACTCTTTATAGGGATTGCCGTGACTTTCATTCAAAGAAAATTTTTTTCAGTAAAATGAGATTTCACAAAAACAGCACTGAATGAGATATTAAATCCTCCTAGTTCATTAACACCCTTCTTAATTAAAGCTGTTTCTATTTTTTATCTTTACACGCCAGCACTTACCATCAATATATTCTTAATACATGTAATAACTCTTGTCTGATCTTTTTCTGTCATACCTGATCCAGACGGAAGACATACGCCTGTTGCAAATAATTTTCTAGAAACATCCTCACTCTCACTATGCGGATAATACATTACATCTTCAAATAAAGGTTGCATATGAAGAGGCTTCCAAACAGGACGCGCCTCAATGTTTTCATTTTCCAGTTGTTTCAGTAATGCCTGAATCGGTACTCCTGTTTTTTCTTCATCTACAGTAAGAACTGTAAGCCATCGGTTTGAATAAGTATCCTCTAACTCAGGCATAAACTGTATCCCTGAAATATGAGATAATTCTTGATAATATCTATCAAATATTCGTCTTCTTGCATGTACTCTCTCTTGTAAGACCTGCAGCTGTGCTCTACCTACACCTGCTAAAATATTACTCATACGATAATTATATCCAACCTCACTATGTTGGTAGTGTGGAGCCGGATCTCTTGCTTGAGTAGCTAAAAATCTTGCTTTTCTCAATGCCTCGACATCATTTGAAACAAGCATGCCTCCACCTGAAGTTGTAATGATTTTATTGCCGTTAAACGAATAAATACCAAATTTTCCGAATGTCCCGCTTTCTTTACCTTTATAGGAAGAACCGAGCGATTCTGCCGCATCTTCTATCACTGGGACATCATATTCATTACATAACGAAAGAATTTCATCCATTTTAGCGCTTTGTCCATATAAATTTACAACAATGACAGCTTTCGGAAGTATTCCTTTCTCATTTGCATCACGTAATGCACGTTCTAAAGCTTGTGGCGACATATTCCACGTTTCAAGCTCAGAATCAATAAATACTGGTTTAGCCCCTAAATATAAAATTGGATTTGCGCTCGCTATAAAAGTAAGACTTGAACAAAACACCGTATCTCCATCATTTACATCCAGTAAGCGAAGTGCCAAATGGATAGCAGAGGTTCCTGAACTAACTGCAGCCGCATCAAGAACTCCAACATGGGATGAAAGTTCACTTTCAAACGCATCTACATTTGGACCAAGTGGAGCAATCCAATTCATATCAAATGCTTCCCCTATATATTTTTGTTCATTACCGCTCATATGTGGAGCGGAGAGATAGATTCTTGTTTTTTCCTGTGAGTATACCACTTTAAACACTCTCCTATAATTCTTTGTTTATCACTCTAGCTGGAATACCAACTGCCTTACAATTCGCTACAATGTCACGGATCACCGTTGCTCCGGCACCGATAACGGACCAATCGCCAATTGTAATATTTGGAATCACATTAACTCCTGCTCCTATATGTACTCCTATTCCTACAGTAACGGATCCTGTAAGCACTGCATTTGGGGAAATATGTGCAAAATCATTTATCTTATTATCATGTTCAATAATAGCGCCTGAATTGACAATAACGTGATTCCCAATTTCAACATCTGCATTAACAATTGCACCTGGCATAATAACCGTACCAGTTCCAATCTTTGCACTTAAACTAACAATAGATTGTTTATGTATAAGCGTCGCATAGCGATGACTGGGAATCTCTAACTGCTCCATAATTATCTTTCTTGTTCTGTTATTCCCTATAGCTATCACGAACTTTGTATCTACATGCTCATCCATTAACTTTACAGCTGCAGAAATAGGTCCAAAATAGACACCATCCTCAATTTTTAACTCTTTATACACATCATCTAATTGCGCAATGATTTCATAATTTCCATACGATAGGATAATATCTCGGATTACTTTACTATGACCACCTGCCCCAATCATAATTATTCGCATCCATCTCACCTCCTCAAGAATTCTTTGTACCATTAAATTTTTCCACAGTTACATGCCCAACCTGATTGATTCCTTCTGACTTAAATACTTTCTTTACCGTTAACAACAAAATTTTCATATCAAGCCAAAAAGTCCGTTTTTTTGCATACCATACATCAAAATCAAATTTTTCCTCCCAAGAAATCGCGTTTCTGCCATTTACTTGGGCCCATCCCGTAATCCCTGGTCTGACATTATGCCGCTTGGCCTGCTCTTCTGTGTATAGTTCCAAATACTCCATCAATAATGGTCTTGGACCTACCAAACTTAAGTCCCCTTTTATAACATTAAACAACTGTGGCAATTCATCTAAACTATATTTTCTCAGAAACCCTCCGAAACGGGTAAACCTTACATCATCAGGCAACGCATTCCCCTCACTATCCTTCTCGTCAGTCATAGTTCTAAACTTATAAAGAAAAAAAGGGACACCATGCAATCCCGGGCGTTGCTGCTTAAATATGATAGGGGAACCCAACTTAATTCTAACTAAAACAGCCACTATTATAATAAGAGGTAAAAGAAACACCAATAATGACAAAGAAACGAACAAATCGAAAAGTCTTTTCATATATAATCATACTCCTAATTTGGTTTATGTATTAACCTCTACTCCATAACTGCCTAAAACTTCTATCTTCATAAAAAGCAGCCCCATTCATAGTTGAAAAATAACGAATTGATTTACTTTTTTATTTAAGGACATGTCATGCAAAATACTTAATTAAAATACTCAGTAATAAGAACACCACCATATTCAACAGAGCATAGTGGTGTTTCATTTCTAAAAGATTCTTAATACTTTCCTTTTATTTACTTGCTCTTACTTTAAGCATTATAATTTTGTGTCAATTCATTAGGCGCTGGTGCTCGATGGATTGGGTCAGTAACGGGATTATAGAAATGTAGATTTCAAATTAAAAAGTGCCCTTTTTGTGTGACTGAATTTTCACCCTCAGGTTTCCAATTATACTTTTAACAACTCCAAATAAATACTTAAATTCATCTGTCTTATAAAAAACAAATACATAAATAGCATTTGGAATTATTAAACAAATCATCCCTCTTAATATTAATTCTAGTAATCCATTATACGGAATAAGACCACATATTAAACTTGTGATAACACAAGCTCCTAACCCTATCATCACATAGTAAGTATATTTTAAAAAATAATCTCTAACCGGTTTACGGAATACTTTCTTATATACTAAATAAGGAGCAATCCAAAATGGAACCACTAGTGTACTTATAAGTGTTCCAATAAAAACACCTGTTATGCCCATATATTGCACCAAGACAATAGAAGCCACCAGATTCACGGCAGCCTCTAAAAAGGGCGCATACCTATCTTCATGAAAAATCCCTGATGTTGTTTTGACCATAGATATAGAACGTCTCATTCCTGATACATAAAAATTTATCATTAATATAATTAATACACTTATATCCATAATAAATTTCGAACCAATCCATAAAGTAATAAAGGGTTGCATTATAATATATAAAAATATGGAAAAAAATGAGTATATCCAAAAATTACAAAGCATAGTAATCTTAAATATGCTATAAATTTTTTCATCGCTTTCTTTTGCAACCAAATTCCCTACACTATGATTTATATTATCAAAGATTTGATTTATAAAAGTTCTACAAATGTTAATTAACATATAATAATTTGAATACAATCCAACAGCTGTAACACTGACAAAAGACGCAATTAACATGTTATCAGTACCAAAGACAATATATCCGCCTATATTATGTAGCACTAAAGCCTTTACATTTTTAACAATATTACTTTTGGTTTCACTATCTAATTTGCTTGCTGCTTTATTTTTTAAAAATGGGTACATCTTATCTACCAATATAGCCAAGAACGCAGAGGTACTGATTGTTATAATAATATCGATTATTAGATATAAAATATAACTATGCGTAAAGTATAAAATTCCTATTTTAATGCAAGTAGATATAATAGATGAGATAGAATAAATCCCTGTAACAATATATCCCTTTTGACAAACATTTAAAAATGAGGTTTTATAAGAAAATAGATAAGATGAAGCTGTATTAATTAAAAATATAATATAAATAAAATGAATATTGTCTACCTTTGCATCTTTAGCGATATATCCAAGAAAAGGTAACAAAAGTAATCCTAGTAACAATACTATTAAAGCTATTGCCATATATGCCTTTCTATAAAAATTCATAAGCATATTGATTCTATCCTGATTATTTTCTGCCACTGGTTTATATAGATTATATATGATAGCAGATCCTATTCCTGCTTCAGCTAAAGATAACATTCCTAATATATTAGTAAATAATCCATTTACCCCCAGATACTCAACACCTAAATAAGTAATAAATATGGTTCTGGAAGCAAAACTTAGTAACGTAATAATAACTTGACTGCCTATACCGGCTGATATATTAATTATTGAATTTTTAACTCTCATTTTTCCTCCCACTTCAGAAAGTATGAAAACACTTTCAACCCAAGAGCATTACCTGATTTCTCTTTTATATGCTGCAACTATTAAAGGATACACTTTAAACTTTATTGCTAAATAATATATATACTCCTTAAAGTTATTGCATCGATATGAAAAACCAATTCCTTTTACACTATCTGAGAACATTTCATAATTCACTATTCTACGAAAAGCATTATTAACATCCACATTAGGGTCGCTTTTTAAATTATTAATCAAGAGTCTATATATGTGATTTATATAATAATTAGCCATATCTTTTTTAAATTGCTTATCGTGTAGTAAACCAAATTCTTGTGAAAGTTGTCTTCTCATTTGATATTGTAAAACTAAACTGTTCTCTAAATTTGGTTTATACGGAACCCTCATTAAGCTATTTGGATTATTAATAGTATAAAAATAAAGAACTTCTGAGACTGCACATACCCTTTGTGAGTGCAATAAAAACTCTAAATTAAAAATAACATCTTCTCCAATAAACACTTGTTCATTAAATCTGATGTTTTTTTCTTTTATAATGCTTAAATTGTATATATACCTCCATGCGAAGCATAGATCATTCTTGGAATGAACATTTGGAGAGCTCAGTATAAAATCTCTCCCGTTCATAACAGTATCTAATTTGAAGTTAGGAATAATACTATTATTATTTGGAACAGTTTTGTATCCGCATATTACAGCATCACACTTTTCATCTTCCGCAATACCATATAACCTAGTAAAATAGTTTTCGCTTACCACATCATCGGGATCTATAAACACTATATACTTCCCTGTAGCAGCCTCGATCCCTGCATTCCTTGCGCTACTCACTCCTCCATTTTCTTTATAGATTACTTTAATTCTATTATCCTTTTCTACATATTCTTCACATATTTCACCACATTTATCTGTTGAACCATCATTGACTAGAACTAATTCAATATTGACGAAAGGCTGTTTTAAAACACTTTCAATACATCTAGCTAACCATTTTTCCACATTATATATGGGAACAATAACACTTATTAATTCATGCAATCCTTTCACCTCTACATTACTTACATAAGTTAAACCCTCATGCCTATCTTATTACAGCTTTAATTTCGCTTAAATATTTCTCATCTTGAATATCGCCCACATTTTGTCCAGCACCTGCTTCACATACGTACTTATTTTCAATTTTGATTTTAGTTTTTGCTTGTCTTAAAAACCATTCGTATTCAATATCCACATGCCCTATATCAATTGCTTGATATCCCTCTTTATACAAATCATATGCTAATATAGTAGCAGTAGGCCCTATCGCTAATAGAATCAATTTAGATTTATTATTTTTTTTTGCTGCTGTTAAGATTTTATTGTAATGTAAGAATGCGTGCTCCTCTGGTACTAAAATCCTTTCAATTGATTTAGCATTGTCAAACAGATCATTTCCAATACCTAATCTACTCTTACTACCCTCTATTAAAACTATATCCCTATCTTTCCATATTAATTTTAATAATATAAACCATTCTTTACATTTTGACTTATCTCGAAAGGGATAATAGAATCTCGATATAAAGGAATTATAATATATTTTTCCCTTCTTCAAGTCTTTATACCACTTTAATCTATATTTTGCAGTATGAAGACTCCAATAATCCTTTGGCTCATCTGCATATTTTGATAAATCTTGAAAAACATCCGGCAAACAAACTAAGAACTTCTCATCTTCACTTAGCAATATTTCTTTTAATCTTTTTGATAACAAATGATCAGCCCGTTGAAATGTTATATCTAGATTATGAATTAATTTAAATTCACCATCACCATACCTGGCTACGGAAGCTTTATCATGAATAATTTTTTTTAAAGTTTCATCTATAGATTGAATTCTAGGGGGCTTGAAAAAGCACTTCGTGAATCGATCTTTTATGATAGTTAATCGATTCAAACTCTGAATTTTGATATCGATCAATTTATTCCAAATAAAAACTAACATACTTTTTATTTTTATTTGCACCATACCAAGCTCCTTTCTAATACTTTTCTCGATAGAGCATTAGATTATCTTTCCTCTTTTTCTTAAGAAAATTACTCTTATCCCTCTATTCACATCTTACATACTATTTATTCTTATTATTTTCCAATTTTTCAACTAGCCTTTTTTCTCAATGAAACATCGCCTCTAGAATTTTTAGTGGCAAGTTTCCGGCCTATTTTTATTGATGGAATTTCAATAAATTTATAACATAAGACCGACACAACCATAGTAAATAAGAAAGAAATTAATAAAATTAAAGGCACTGATATCTTTCCATAGAAAATATGAACTGTTGTTAATAGAACAATTGGATGTACTAAATAAAGACTATATGATATTTCCCCTATAAATTGTACTGGTTTAATCAGTAATAATTTAGAAAATAGTTTTGAACTTAGAGCGGATAGAATAATTAAAACTGCACCAAAGCATATATACCAATCGATGATAATAAGATACAAATCATAATCGATTTCACCAATTAGTTTGGAAAGTAACATAAATGGGATACGGGGATAGCTAAAAAATAAAAGACCTAAAGGCAATAATATATATTTTACTTTTGAATTAATAATTTTACTCACTAAATATTCTCTGTTTTTGGCTAGTAGTGCACCAATAATAAACATTGAGCTATAATGTAATGTGATAAAGTAATTGGTGGATACTGGCATATTAAATTCGCTTGGAATGTTCTTCATTAATAAATAACCAATAACTGATAAAAACATCGCTATCCCAATACTTACTTTCCAGTTTACTCTAAGTAAAAGAAAAATAATTAAAGGAAACACTATGGAAATTCGCATCTCGTGAACTAATGACCAAATCACCATAATAAACGCATCAGAATTAAATTCTCTCAAGAATAAAATATGACCTATTACTCTATTAAAAGAAACTTCTATGTTCCATGAACCCCATTGTACCAAACCAGGAATGGTACCAATTTTAGAATGAATCCCCAATTTAATTCCTATTGCAATAAAAAGAATCATAATATAAGGAATGTAAATCCTACAAACTCTTTTAATAAGATACTTTAAATAATTAAATTCCGTCCCTTTATAAAAAGGCAAGGATAGAACAAATCCACTTAACACAAAAAATATAATAACAGCCGAATGACCTTGCCATAATATAGAAAAATAGGTCCCAAATGTTGAATACATTACCTTTTTACCTAATATCGGAAATAATGCTAAGAAGTGCCCTAATAGAACAATGATTGCAGCAATACCCCGAAGGGAATCCAATTCTTTATAACGTCCCGTCATAATTCTTCCCTCTGTTCTAAAATAAAATTTATTAATCTGACTATTGAAATTTAGTCATCTTTATAAGGATGACTAAATTTTATAATTATTACGTAAATTAATTAATCTAATACAAAACCCTTGTGTGAATGGCAGGATATCGAATAACGTAGAATATACACCTATATCCTTCGTATCACCTTGAGAGAAGTCGACCGCTCCGTTTCTTCTTGTCACTCCCATCAAATAACCGATAGCTTTATCTGCACTTTCCAAACATTCCTTTGAAATATCTTCTATCTTTGCTGCATTTAACATAAACCACCCCAGTGTGGATGTAGCGGAAGAATCTGGTCCGCATTCGTTCCTGGTTACAGTCCAATTCCAATTGCCTTGTTGTTGAAATTTCATCGTAGCTTTTGCAAATTTACGTACACTTTCTTCTAATACAGGTTTATAGCTGTTGTTTTCCGGTAATTCATTCCACGTATCTATAAGACCTATAGCAAACCATCCAAGACCTCTTCCCCAGCCATATAAACCTAGAGGAACTTTATCTTCTAATCTATAAGCATGACATGGTATATGACTTAAGTTTAACATTCCATATGTTTCATATTCTTTAATCTGCTTTACAGCCAAATCTATACACTCACTTTTGTTATACCTAATGCCGTAAGTCACTAAAAATGGACATATGAAACCTATGGTATCTACATAGCGATACCCTTTCATAAACTTCCTATATTCTATTGTACCATCTTCACCTAAATGCTCTTGTATCATTTCCCAAGTAGCATCCAAGGCTTTTTTATATTTATCTATATCCTCAAAATCCAGCTTCATGATCGCATAAGCAAGTATTGCCCCATCTACATACTGAGGTTTGTGCGCCCACTGACCATTATGATCAAATTTAGAGTTCAAAAACTTCGTAATTTCATGTTTCACTGCTTTGTCATCGTTATATTTCAGGTATTCAGACAACCCTAATAGTAAAGATGCTTCTTGCCAATGCTGTATAGCACTTTTCGTATAATTTCCTTTCAACATATCAATTGCTATTAATCTTGTGTTATCAGTTACCTTAATCTTTGGTGTTTTATTTAGCCACTTAACACCTATATGAGTGATTGACTGATTCCATAAGCTTTTATCCGTATACCTTCCTATTTTTATTCTTCCCAACCAATTCTTTCCTATAGGAATGAAATCAATCACTACAATAATTGCGATTACAGCAAGTAACACAAAGCACGCTGCCTGTATAACCATATAATTATGTCCTTTCTATACTACTCAAATAATGTATATAATTTTTTTATCTCCGACTCGGTTCCTAGCTCTTCATCTGATAAGTTCTTTATTAACTTATTTCTTAATTCTTCATTATGTATTAATTTCTTAATTCCCTCCGAAAGTGAGTGAGCATCCATGTCTATAATCAGCCCATTTTCTTCATTTTTAATTTGGTCTTTAGCTGTACTGAAATTTGTTACCACTATTGGTTTATGCAGTATTTTTGCTTCGTCTATTGCGATAGACTTTCCTTCGAACCTGGATGGTTGTACATATATATCTGCTTCTCTTATATACGGATAGGGATTTTCTTTCAGTCCTAACAGTAAAAAATGATCTTGAAGGTGATTTTCTTCTATCATTTTTTCTAACTTACCTCGCCCTTCCCCTTCTCCAATGATATACCACTTTATTTCATATCCATCTCCAACCAGATTCTTACAGGCTTCTATAGCCAAATCAAATCCCTTTTCATGACTTAACCTTCCTACAGAAACAAGCTTTACCCCTTTACGCTCTAGATCTACCTTTTCCTGTGACATTTTATTTATCGTACTTGGAGATACAATGTTATGAATAACACCTATTTTGTCGTTATATATAGAAAATCTTTGTTTTAAAACATTGGCACATTCCTCAGACACCGTCACTATATGATCCAATGAACGAAAATAACCCCTATCAATGTTAGGATCCATTCCTAATTTGTCATAATCAGTGTGTATAAAACCAATTTTCTTATTCGCATTTACTTTGTCTATACAAAAGTAAACTGGGTTCTTTTCTAAGTACCCAATCGCTACATCATACTTTTTACTTATATTCTGTAAAGATTTTGATAGATATCGCCATACTCTCTGTTCACAACGAGCCTTGTTTTTTTCACTTTTAAATATGTAACCTGCACAAACCCTTGATAAGGCTATATCTAGTCTTCCTTGTCGCAAGCATTTCATGATAGCTGCTTTTATCGGCATATCAAACAACTGATACTCAGGAGGTTCTTCTAATACATTCACTTGTTTAGGAATTTTATTAAGGAATAAACCTTCATGCTTAAATAAAAATAAATCCACATTATAGCGAGAGTAATCCATCGTATTCAACAGAGAGATTAATGACTTCTCAGCCCCACCACAGTTCAAATTATTGATAACAAATAATACGTCTTTTTTCATAATAATCACCTTTTAAAGAATTCCGTAGAGCTTATTTATTTCTTTTTCGGTTCCTAACTTTTCTGTAGATAAATTATTTACGATTCTTTCCCTTAATTCTATATCTTTGATAAGCCTTTCAATTTCAGTTGCTATTCCTTCTTCAGACATCTCAGCAATAATTCCGTTTATTCCATGATTTATTTGATCTTTTGCAGTTTCAAAGTTAGTCACCACTATCGGTTTATGCAATATTTTTGCTTCATCAATTGCTATAGACTTACCTTCATACCTAGATGGTTGCACATATATATCTGCTTTTCGTATATAAGGATAGGGATTTTCTCGAACCCCCAAAATTGTAAAATGGTTTGATAGATGATGATCTTCTATTAAACGTTCTAATGCATCTTTTTCATTTCCATCCCCTAATACGTACCAATTTATCTTGTATCCTTTTTCAAGAAGTAACTTGCAAGATTTCACTGCTAAATCTAAACCCTTTTCATGACTTAATCTGGCGACAGTAATAATATTGGTATAATGTCTATCAAACAAACTGTCATCTTCTATATCTTCTTTAGATAAATCATATATAACGCCAGGAGCTACTATATTATATATAATCGTAACTTTATTTTTTAGTTGTGGAAAATTTTCTTGTAACGATTTTGCACACTCTTCTGAAACCGTTATTAGATTATCTAGTTGTTCAAAATATGAGTTATCGAACTGGCAATCCATACCTGAATTCGAGTAGTTTGTATGTATCCATCCAGCCTTTTTTTTGGCATTGACCTTATCAACTACGAAGTATATTGAAGACTTTTCAAGATAGCCTATCGCTGCATCATACTCTTTTTCTAACACTTCAAATGACTTACTTTGATATTCCCATGTATACTGTTCTGAAATTGCAGCTTCCTTTATCAATCTATTTTTAATAGTGAACATCAATCTTGAATATGCTAAATCAATTTGTCCATTCTTTAAAAAGCCCATTATTGAATTTTTAAGGCTAGATGCAAATATTTTATAATCACTTGGCAGATCTAATATATTTACCTCTCTTGGTATCGAATTTATGAATATTCCTGTTTTATTAAACAAAAATAAATCTACATCATATAAACTGTAATCTATCTGAGATAGTAAATTTATCAAGCTTTTTTCTCCACCACCAGCAGATAAACTAGGCATAACAAATAGTAGTTTTTTTTTCATAATGTACCCCAAATTACTTAGACAATTCTTTCAAATATTCTACTGCTTTGTAAGACATTTTCTTTATATTAGGTATAGATTGTCGTAGCTTTTGCCTTATCTCCTCTTCCTCTCGTACCATCTCATCAAATCTTGCTTTTAATTTATTACTATCAGATATCTCCTCTATATCTAAAACTAATTTTTCTTCCCCAAATATATCTTTAGATATCCCTTTGGACTTTACACTATATCCCAATACCATAGTCGGAATAAAACTAGAGTAAGCAGCTATAGTTGCATGCGTTCGAGCTCCTATAAAGAAACGCATTCTAGCTATATACCCCTTATACTGTATTGCATTTAAGTTATCTGGTAACAGAATCACTCTGCCTGTGTCCTTAAATTCTTTGTAATATTTGTAGAGAACTTCGTAATCATTGTTCCCATCTTCAATAACGTGAGGTGTAAGAGCAATCGTCATATCTGTCGTATTTAATATATGATTAATTAACTCTCTTACCGCAACTTGAGAATTCTCATTTCTATTCCATACAAGCGGGCTAAAATTAAGACCCATTGTATTTCCTTCCTGCCATCCATTAGGCAACTCCAATTCTTCTTTTTCCATTGTAAATGCAGCATCAGCACACAATTGAACGTTATTTAATCCTTGTTTTTTTAACATATTATAGGTAAGACTTTCGCGTGCTAATATTAAATCAAAGAGCTTTAGATCTTCCAACTTTCTTTCAGACATATCCTCTTCTCCTATAGAACATCCCCATAGTACTAGCTTTTTCCCCTGCATTTTTACTCTTCTATCAATCTCATACCACCCAGGTTGCTCTCCATAGCAATAATTATCCCCCCCGATAGATAAACATACATCGGAACTTTTTATATGCTTTATTATGTTATGATGAATTTTCCCTAATGCATAAGACTCATCGTTAAAGAGTTTTACTTTAACTGAGGACAATAACCAATCATATGAATATTTTTTCAGACTGCGGCTAGAACCATCATATATATAATCTAACTTATTGATTACCTTATCTGTTTCAGGTCTATCTGATGCCAAACATACTTTTGCTCCATCTATTTTTTCTTTTATAATATTTGTAGAAGCTCGAACTATCGCTTCGCACCCTCTATTTAAACTGCCCCCATGGGCAAACATCATAAACTTCACACTAAATTCCTCCAGTTTTATTTATTTCTAAGCCTGCTGTAAGAGACTGCGAAGTATAACCCCACAGTAGATTTTCTTTTAATCATATTTATTAAAAATTTCTCATATCTACCAAGCTTGCTATAAGTTACTTCACAATATAGCGGCAATGCCTCTCTAACATATTTATTGCATATCATATTTTTTATGTATTCATATCTCTCACTAAACCGTATTTCCTTAGACGGTTCAAAATAAATATATACGTAGGAAATTACACTATTTATAAACTTTCTTGATTTCAATTCACGTATCTTTGCCTTATCGACCTTTTCGATGTAAATTTTCGGTAGTTCCATATTATATACTTCCACAGCTCGCTTGAAATAATCTTTTTTTGAGATATCCCGAGTTGCGCTACCCGCTACATCCCTATAATAATATCCCGTATAATCTATATATTTCATATTAGTTGCATTACTAAAAAATTGAATATTAAACATTCCATCTTCTCCTAATGCGACCTTCTCTGGAAACTTCACATTATTTTTCGTTATTATGCTATTTTTATAAATTTTGTTTACAGCAGTATTTAAATTATCGCTTTTAAGAAAATAGGTTAATATCTCTTTATTTACATATTCTTTTTTTAGAACGATATTAGTTGGAAATGGATATTCAATTGTTACCTTATGCCCTTCAATCTCACTTCTTAAATTTGATATAATTACATCACAATTGCTTTGTTTTGCTGAATTATACAGAGTTTCATACATATCCGCTTCTACATAATCATCAGCATCAACAAATCCAATATATTCACCATTAGCTATAAGAAGTCCTTGATTCCTTGCAATACTCACACCTTGATTTTTTTGATTTATAAGTATAATCCTGTCATCTAGTGCCCTATACTTTTCAATAATCTCTACGCTATTGTCCGTTGAACCATCATTAATAAAGATAAATTCGCAGTTATGAAGCACCTGATTTAACAGTGATTCTATACACCGAGTAATATATTTACCAGCATTATAAACCGGTATAATTACACTGACATTTCTATTCATGGGCAATTCACCCCTTTGCTTTGAATCCCTTATACTTTCATTTTTAAAAATTTTTGTAGTTGTACCAATACACTTAATAAACTTTTAAGCCTCTATAACTTCATACAACTTATTTAATTCATATTTATTACTATAATCAGTATTACTACAATTGTTAGCTAACTGCTTTCTTACGGTAGCATCCTTATACAATTTTTCTATTCCATCTGCTATTCCTTCAACGGATAATTCCGTAATATATCCGTCAACCCCATTTTTCACTTGACTGTTTGCGGTTGTATAATTTGTAATTAGGACTGGTTTTGCAAGTATCTGAGCCTCTCCTACTGTAACAGCTTTTCCCTCATATCTAGATGGTTGGACATATAAATCAGCTTCTTTTATATATGGATATGGATTGATTTGCTTTCCTAGCAACACAAAGCTATTTTCTAATTTCAAATCCCTTATTAGATTTTTAATCATTGTTTCGTCTCCACCATATCCAACTACATACCAGGCTATATTCTCATAGCCTTTATCTTTCAATATCCTTAAAGCCCTAACAGCATTATCGATTCCTTTTGCATGAGATAGTCTAGCCACAGTTATAACTTTAAAACGGTTATCAAGAAGCATAGGGGTATCTATTTCTTCATTCGCCATATCTCTAATAAACTGCGGGGAGGTTATATTTTCCATTACTATAACCTTATTTTTTAATGCACTATATTTTTTTAAAAATGAATTTTTGCATGCCTCTGATACAGCTACAATACAATCAAATTTATTCCATACTTTTAAATCCATCTCTATATCTGTCTCAATTGTAGAATAATCTGTATGAATCCATGCTATTTTTTTCTTAGCCTTGACCTTATCTGCTACAAAATAATGTGGCCACAAATAACTAATTGCAACATCATACTCTTTATCTAGTTTAGGTAAAAATGGAATAGCATATTTCCACATTAATTGCATTTGATAATATCCTGTCTCTACTATTCCTTTAGCTTTTCCTGCAAAACGAGTATTTATCTTAGATAAAATTCTAGAAAATCCAATGCCATACTCTTTATCCTTTAATGTTTCTCCGATTGACTTCCTAAAGGTGGTGTATTGTGGAATTTCTTCTAATAAATTTACCTTGTTACAAACTAATTCCATAAAATCCCCTTGATGCCTATACAGCATTAAATCAACAGCGTATTTTTTGTAATCAAAACCCTCAAGCATACTTATAAGGCTTCTTTCTACTCCTCCAACTTCCATATCAAATGAGGCCACCAGTATATCCTTCATATATGCCTCCTAATTTTTTGTAACAAATTTTCTTATCCGCGCTATATTTTCTCCACCTATAACCTTAGATGCTAACAGTTTTAAACCACTCTTCAATCTTGCTTTAGGTGGTAACCAACTTTTATAAAAATGATGCATTGCATATGTATTTGGAGTAATAAATTTTCTACAGTTAATATAATCATATGGAGAAAAATATGTTTGAGGATAGAAGGCTCCTATCCCACTTATTTCTTGATATTTTCCATTCAACTGTAATCCTTTATTTTTTAGTATCTCGCTTATAATGGCCACATTGGTTAAACTGTCATACTTTCCGTCCTCTTTAATAAAACTTTTTTCTTCGTATGAATCTAGAAACATTCTTATTAACACATTTCCTTTAGTCGCTCCTATTGTACTTGTAGCTATATAGTTCTCTTGTTCAAATCCCCAAAATGAATCATGATGTAGCATATCATCAAAAGATTTGAATACCTCCACATCCGTATCTAAGTAAATTCCTCCAAATTTATAAAGAGCGTATACTCTTACATAATCACTTACAAATGCAAATTTTTTGTATTCATAGGCTTCCTTGACATATAAATTACAATTTATATCAAAATTATCTTCATTCCACTCAATTATTTCATAACCAGCTAAATTCTCTTTCCAGCTATCTATACATTTTTTTACTATTATAGGTTTTTCTCCTTTACCAAACCAACAATAGTGAATGGTGCGTGGAATCTTTTCTGTAAATGCCAACTCAGTATCCCCTTTCTAAACTATATAGAATAATATACCTATACACCTAAATTTCCATATTTCATTGATCAACTAGTCATTAACATATTTCACCTTAAAAAACTTAGAAATTTAAAAAATTACTTTTATAAATAATGTTTAATGTTATTACATTCTCGTATGCATAGAAAATAAAATAAAATACTAATATTGCATAATAAACTAGTTTTTGGTCTTTATCAGTAAATAATTTTATAATCCATGAAATTAAAATTAATTGGTATAATCCAAAATATATAGAAAATCTTGCAAAAATCCAATTTTGTGTTGAAATTATCATGAATACAAGTCCTAATATAGACATATTTACTACATAGTCACTTTTAGGAAATATTTCCCTAAGTTTCTCTCTTCCAATGTAAGCAATAATAATTGGAGGAATATTAACTCCAACTCTAAGTATATTTGCTCCGCCCTCAGAAAAGTTCTTGTAATCTCCATACTGACTATCTCCTATGACTGAGAATAACGTATCTAAAAATTGATTAAACCCTATAACTATGAATACAGAGCAAAAAAGGGTTACATACGTTTCCCATGACCATGCTTTTCTCCTAATCATAAAATATATTGGAATAAGGATAAGTGCAGTTTGATGTATTGTTGATGCAAATAGAATAATTAGAATATACTTTTTCCAGTTACCTTCAAATATATATTTTGTTGCAGCAAAAATAATTGCTGCTGCAAGAAATTGCCTTATCCCATTCATTGATATTAAATACATTCCACCTGTTATATATACATATAAACTCAATTCGAACATTCTTGTATATTTATATAAAACCAACACAATAAGTACATTTGTTATTAGTGCCGTTACAAAAATCAATATTTGAGGGTCATTAGAGAACTGTTTTAAAATCATCTGAAGCACATTAAAACCCATATCTTTTCCTTCTTTTATATGTTCCCAATCAAACGTATCTTTTTTATAAGAATACATATAAAAAAAAGTATCCCCGATATTATTACGGAGACCAGACACCATTACAAGAATAACTATTGTTAAAAATACTAACAGCTTATTTGGCTTTGATTGAACAATGTGTGGTCCCATTATTACAGGAGTAGAAAAATATCTTGCTAAAAAAGAAAGAATATAAACTAAGACCAGCGTAACCCAAAATATAAACATTTTTAAATTCCTTTCATATTATAGATTGTAAATATAAAACTCTTTGCTATTCTTTAACCAAATAATTCAATAATATAGCCTATCAGTCCTATATTTCTCTTACAATCTAAATACATGTGACAATAAAATACATAGTTAATTAAAGACCTACTATTTATTTTTCAAAACAGTAGCTTTACTCGTCTTTTGAATATAAAAATGAAGCATAATCCCAAAAGGTGTAGCCACCAAAGTAATAAGCTTACATGGGGACTCAATAAGAAATTTATAGTTTTTGATCATCAAGTTGCTAGATACATAATGTATAGATTCTCGAAATTTTTCTTTTAATGTAGGAGCATATTTCATAGCAACTTTTCTAAAGAATGAGAACCCTTGGGGGTTTTTTCTATATTGCTTAATAATGTTCATGCTAGATCCATCTGCTAAATACTCAACATGACAAAGAACTTTATTCATGATGAGTAAAGGCTGCTCTTGATCAATAAGAATATATTTATAACTTAAAGGACAGTACTTTTCGCCCGCAAATATTGGATATGGTGGGGTTTTTCGTGTTAACTCTGATCGATAAACTAACTTTTTATCACCTGTGACTTTATATTTCGCATGCAAATCTGTCAGTTTAGATTCCTTCACATGTTCCGGCATCATCGTTCCAATAACTTTTCCATTTGGATTAGCGTCTAATCCTATTATGCCAGCGTAATCATTACTTCCATACTCCTTCCAAAAACGAGTGATATTTTCAACGGCATCATCCGCCATATAATCATCAGAATCAATACAAACATTAAGTTCCGTATCAATTAATTCGTAAGCAGTATTATGTGCCCCGTGCATTCCCTGATTCTCTTGATAATGATACTGAATTGAGATACTGCCTTGGGAAATCCAATTTTCTATTAACTCTCTTGTGTCATCTGTAGATCCATCATCAATAATTAACCAAACAAAATCCTTACTTGTCTGTCGCTTTAAACTTTCATAACATAAATGCAGCGTGTAAGCACGGTTAAATGTAGGTGTAAAAATTGTAAGAGTAGGTTTCAATTTACATCTCTCCATCAATCATCTAATCTATTAAAATTCATTCCCTAATATTGTTAATATACTATTTAATACTAATCTATCAGGTCTTACATATTCATGGTAATATCTATAATTGTTAATCATCATTTGATATCTATAATTTTCATCATTTGATAAAGTATATATTTGATTTATACATTCTTCTGGTGTTTTAAAAACAAGATAATTTTGACCATCACGAAAATCACCTGGGACTTCATAATGTAATTCTTCTGTTACTATAGCCTTGCTTGCTGCAACATACTCTGCAAATTTCCAACCAATAGATTGATGTAATCCCATAGTTGCAATACAAATTGCAGATTCTTTTACCTTTCTTAGGTAATTATTCCGTTCAGTAGCTTTTCCGTCTTCTATAACAATATCTGCATAATTTTTATATGCAAATTCTGATGGTGCTACTCCTCCATAAAATTTATCTCCAAACTCTTTTCGACAAAGTCTAATGCATGTTGCTCGAAAATCATTAATATATGCACGTTCTTCCTTTTTATTCGAAGAAATTTGCCCTTCATAATCTCCATTTACATCCCATAACCTAGCCATAAAAAGAATTTTTGAATCTATTTCTTTATGAGGTATATCTTCAAAAGAATTAATACGATATAAACCATTGTAATATTGAGACAACGGAACCTTCCGTATTACTTTCTTAATTTTCTCCCTAAGTGGATCTTGAGGCATCGGTGAATGCGCAATATTTCCAGGTATTGTAACCATATAATTTAATCCAAGAGGATAAATTTTTTCCTTATGCCTTAACTTTGAATTATAAAAACTATTAAAACTTCGCTTAAAGTAAAAGTCGTATTTTTCTAACAACACATTCATAAACTCAACATAATCCTGATTTTGCTTAAGCAAATTATCATAACCATCATTAACATCATATAACACTCGAGTTTTCCCGTTGATTATAACTTCCATCATATTATAAGGTAATTGATCTTGATGATTCTTACTAAGTTTCTCTATCCTCAAGTCTATTACTCCTTGTTGAGCAAGTAGAACAAAACCTGCAGTTATATTATAGAGATGCAGCGGAACTTCTCCTAGCCTAAGACAACATGAAACTCTTGACATCATTGTGCTCCTTTTTAATCCTTTAGACATTATTTAAAATATAGAAGTTACTATTAATTAAAGCGCTTGAAGATAAAAATTCTCAAGCCAAGTAGCCGATTCACTTATATCATATCCTTCTTTCTTGATATATCCTTCTACATCTTGCATACGTTTATTGACATCCAATATATCCTGCGCCCATATTTCGGGAGAGGTATTTATGCTTTCAAAACTCACTAGACCTGCTCCCATGTCTACTTCTTTAGTTATCGCATCCGAGATTACACAAGATAACCCAGCTCCTTGCGCTTCTATAAGAGTAACAGGCAATCCTTCATGAATGGATGGGAATGCAAATACATCAAAAGCTTGAAGTAAATGGTCGATATCGCTCCTTATGCCAAGAAACTTTACATTAGCCCCTAAATTTAATTCTTCCACTTTTTGTTCAATCTTTAACCGTAACGGACCATCCCCCACCAAAACAAGAACGGAATCTCTTCTAAGTTTAACTAACTGAGCAAACACTTCGATAAGGAATCCATGATTTTTTTGATGCGCAAACCTTCCTACATGCCCTACTACAAAGTTATCAACTGTAAGATTTAGTTCCTCTCGTATCTGTTTTCTAATTTCGGGGGAAAATGAAAACTTTTCAGGCTCAATTCCATTTTTTAAAATCGTGGCAGTATCTGTTTTACCTGCAAATAACCAGCGTGATGCTGCATCCGAACATGCTAAAAGATGTGTCGCACTTCGTAATATATACTTCCCTGCATACCACTTATATACTTTCGCAGCAACTCCACCTTCACTGCTAGTATTGTGACTATGTGCGATACGAACTGGTATACCGGCTTTCTTAGCTGCACGTAACACAAATCCACTCATCTTATCCATGTGTGAGTGTACAATCATATATTCTTGATGAGATTCAAAAAAATTATCTAAAGACTTTATGTATTCGTTATGACCACCATCAGTAATATATGGAATCCTGTGCACTTTCCCACCTAATTCCGATATTTCTGTATCGAAAACACCTTCCTTACAAGTAAGAAAATCAAACTGCACTTTATTTCGATCTATATTCCGGTACAAGTTCATAATAAGGGTTTCTGCACCACCACGGTTCATATTGACTACAACATGTAAGATTCTTAATGGACAATCCAATCTAACGCCTCCGTTCTACTCATAAACATGGTGTAAATATAGCTCTTTTCTTCTAATACTTTATTGACGGCATAATTATTTTTAATAATCTCACGACCAGACTCTCCGAATATGCCTTGTAAGCTACTATTTTCAGCAAGATATTTTATCTTTTCTGCCATTGTCTGTATGTCTTCACGACCTACTGTCCAACCATTTACACCATTTTGAATTAACTCTTTATGGCCCCTGTTCTCACTGGCTATAACAGGCAATCCGCAAGCCATCGCTTCCATAATATTAACTGGTAACCCCTCACGTAGACTGGATGCAACAGAAATATCACAAATAGGTAAAATTTTTGCAATATCATTCCTATAACCAAGGAAATCTATCATTTCAAATACACCCATTTGTTTAGCTAAATTTTTGCAATCATTTATCAAAGGACCATTCCCAGCCAATAGAAGCCTCGCATTGGGAACATGATCTTTTATTAAGGCCAATGAACGAATCAAAAACTGCTGATTTTTATTTTTATTAAACTCAGCCGCATAAAACATTAAAAAATCATCCGGTTTATAACCCATCTCAATCCTTAGACAATTCTTTTGAGCCTCACTAACTGGTTTAAAATATTCAGTGTCCACTCCCACCCCATGAATTTGTTCAATTTTAGGTACTTTAAACTTTCGCTGAACAGCCAAGTTATAATCTTCTTGGTTAATTGTAATGAGGCAATCTGTATAATTTGCTAGCATTTTTTCAATTGGATAATATAACAGCCAATTTGCAAGCGGGGCACCTTTACAAAAATGAAATCCATGCGCAGTATATAAAACTTTTGTTCCATGCTTTCTAGACTTTCTTGCTGCCAAACGTGCAACGGCTCCCCCCATCGGGGTATGGCAATGAATAATTTTATATTGATTTTCATCAATAATATCTTTCAGCTCTTTATAAGCCTTAATATTCTTAAATTGCAAAGGTGACCTTTGAATAGAAATGTCATACTTCTTATCCACATATGGAAGTTCCATGTTGCCAGCAGCAGCAACATGGACTTCCCAGCCTTGTTCTTTAAACCATTTCATATACGGCAAATGAAATGCTTTAAAGTGAAAGTCTACCGTCGCACAAAATAATACTTTATTTTCCATATATATCACCCTACAATTGTTATATTGTAACTAACCACCTGTTCATACTTCATTCTCATTTCTCTACATAGTAAAACATAAGTCTAACCATATATATGCAGATTAAAATCCATATTTACATCATATTTTGTGGAGTTATATGACTATTTGCCAATGTCAATACACGTTTTCTTAATTCCGTCTTCTCCAGATTCTTATAAGTTTGGAGAACTGATTCAATTTCGTTTATACAAAGGTTCGATGTTTTACCTATATAAATTTTAGGATGAATTTGTTGTTCATGTATTTCTTCTTTTTTCAATAGTTCTTCAAAGAGCTTCTCTCCAGGTCTTATTCCAGTAAACTCTATTTGTATTTCTTCTAGCGAATTTCCTGATAATGTAATTAAATTTTTCGCAAGATCTACTATTTTCACAGGATCTCCCATATCTAATACAAATATTTCTCCTCCTTTAGCTAATGCACCAGCCTGTATTACAAGCTTGGATGCCTCTGGAATTGTCATAAAGTAACGAATCATATCTGGATGTGTAACCGTAACTGGACCACCTTGCTTAATTTGTTTTTTAAACAACGGTATAACACTACCGCGGCTTCCTAATACATTACCAAATCTTACAGCCACAAACTTTGTATTACTTGTTTTGTCCAAGTTTTGAATTACCATTTCAGCAAGCCTTTTTGTTGCTCCCATTACACTTGTCGGATTCACAGCTTTATCTGTAGAAATCATTACAAACGTCTCGACCCCATTCCAGCTTGCCGCTTTTGCCACGTTTGTTGTCCCAATTAAATTGTTTTTGATAGCTTCTTCGGGGTTACGTTCCATCAATGGTACATGCTTATGTGCAGCGGCATGATAAACAACTTGAGGCTGATATTGACTCATTACTGACATCATTTTCAGATCATCCTGTACATCAGCAATTTCTGTGGTAACGACAATATCTGTGTCACCGTATAGCTCTTTCAATTCCATTTCGATAGAATAAATACTATTTTCACCATGACCTAATAAAATCAATTGTTTTGGGTTGAATTTTGCAATTTGACGACAAATTTCAGATCCAATTGAACCACCAGCACCAGTTACTAAAATAATTTTATTAGTAATAAATTCTGAAATACTTTCAATATCCAATTCAACAGGATCACGTCCTAATAAATCGTCTACTTGGACATCACGAAATTCATTCACTGAAACTTTTCCAGTCACTAAATCCTCTAGCATTGGAAGAATTTGTGTTTTTACTTTTGTCTTGGAACATTCTTGAAAAATCATATTTAATGCTTTCTTGCTAAGTGAGGGAATTGCTATTATGATGCTATCGATATCTAATTGCTGAACAGCAAATTCAATACGATCAATTCCTCCAACTACCGGTATTCCAAGAATATCCAAACCTTGTTTCTTTATATTATCATCTATAAATACCACAGGCAGTAATTCAGTATCATTACTATTCAAAAGTTGCCTTACAACCATTGTACCTGCAGAACCCGCACCAATAATTAGTGTTCTTTTTTTGTCGTCCCCTTTTTGAATATAAGCATCTCTGAACATCCGCCATAGAAAACGTGATCCTCCAATCAGTAAAATATGAATCATCCAAGTTACAACAAGAAGACGGAAATAAATATCTTGAACCAATATTTGTTGTACTACTGCTGTTGTGATAACAGAAAGTGTGATTGCTTTTAAAATAATTAGCAATTCCCCTACACTTGCATACTCCCATGCTTTTTTATAAAGCTTATAAATAAACGAAAAAATATGATGGCTAAGTAGCAGCGTCATTGCACTCACTACGATGGGAAATGTTATGACATTGAAATCAGCACTTACCAAGAAGCGACTAAAGAAAACCGTAGTTAATACGATTAAGGAATCAATTAAAATTAATAAGGATAATCTCTGACGATATGTCATAATAGGCCCCCCTCTCTAAATTTTTTTATATATAACAAAAGGAAATCCTCATAATTGTTATCTTAGAATTAAAAGATTTATATATTGAATATGTCTAGCTAAACATATAGACAAGGAAAATAATCAATAACCAACTAATACAAAGTTCCTATCTACAAAATCCTTTAGAAAGACTTTCTAGACAAGAACCTCAAATAAGTTTGGGCATCTAACCCTCCCTCACACCACACTCTTGACGACTAACGTCTAAGGTTCTTCAACCCACAGTATGATCGAGTGTCTCCATTGATAGTGGTAAGGAGGCATCACCGTACCCTATAATTTTTTATAGGTGGTCTTTCATTCTCTACTATAAAACATATGAAAAGCTTCTCATCCTTACGTCACCCATTAGGAAAGCGCTGTATTATCATTTTATGTATAATCAATTCTAATAAATCTCTTATACTTTTTTATTTAGAATAGCCCCTACAAGCTTTCCTTTTGTTAAATCTAAGGCCCTATTCGCTTCAACAACTGCTTCACTAGCAGTTTGATAGCAACTTAACACCAATAATACCCCATCACATTGACTAGCTAGTATATTTGTATCTATAACCTCAAGAAGGGGCGGAGAATCAAATAAAATAATGTCATACTGCTCTACGGCTTTGCTAATTAAGTTTTGCATAGATGGTAAACTAAGCATCTCAGCTGGATTATTAACTTCGGGACCACTTGTCAATATATGTACATTTTTGATTTCTGTCTGCATTACCACTTTTTCTAATGCTGATTTTCCCTCCAAAATATTTGTTAATCCAGATTTATTTTCCATCCCAAAAATCGCATGTAGTTCCGGAGTTCGCAAATCCGCATCAACAACTAAGACTTTTTCATCTCGCTGAGCCATAGAAACCGCCAAATTTGCCACAGTGGTGGTTTTACCTTCTCCATATCCAGGAGAAGTAATAATTATAGTTCTTGTTTTGTCCGTGCCGATTGCAAATTGAAGGTTAGTACGAATTGTTCGATATTCCTCAGCCATCTTCGATTTCGGAGCGATATGAGCAATTAAATGACTATTATCAAGGATACGGCTTTGCTTTTTATTATGAATCAAATGTTTTCCCCTCCACTATTACACTTTCTCTCTTACTTGTTTTATCTACTATATTATTTTTCTTCATTTGAGAAACACTTCCTAAAACGGGAACCGGTAATAATTTTTCAATGTTACGTTCCGATTTAATTGTTTCATCAAGAGAATCCAATACAAAGACTACTCCGATACTCAGTATAAGACCGGCAGCCAAGGCCATCTCAATCGCTTTTGCATGATTCAAGTTTATCGGTAAAGGATGCTCTTGTACTTTTGCTTCTGTTAAGATGCGGACATTCGAAAAATTTAGGATAGCATTGGCTTCTTCTTTATAAACATTTGCTGTAGCATTGGCAATTTTGACTGCCTGGGCTGGATTAGTATCCACAGCCGTAATAACAAAAACCTGTGACTCTTCAATCTTTCCAACACTGACCTGTCCGTTCAATGCATCTGCTGATTTTTGCGAATTTAATTGCTGGGCCACTTTCTCTAAAACAATAGGTTCCTTTATCATCACTTTAAGTGTAGCTATAGCATCGGCATTAGCTGGAATGAGGATTCTTGCAGAAGACGCATATAAAGGCGTTTTCATGAAAATGCTATATATACCACCAATACATGCCGCTAATATCGTAATTACTGCAATAATCCAAAATTTTCTTTTTATAACATTAAATAATTTTTTTAAGTCTATTTCCTTTTCCATGTTTCCCCTCCATTACTGTCTATTTGATTAATAAAAAAGCAAATCGTAGGTAAATTAAATCGTATAACCTAAGTTAATTTTGATTATACCGAACATAACTTACTAAATCATAAACAGGATGAATTTTCCGAGTATATATTTTATTCAGAAAATATATACCTTTTTTTCATTAATCTTAATATACTCGATATTCATTTTAGTTCTTGATAATGAACCCGTCAATATAAATTTATACATCAAACCCATCGATTACCTTAGTATATTTCATTCAATTATCCTTATATAAATTCAAAAATAACGGAGTTAGTATAGTCATATGGACACAACTTAGTTAAGTCCTTACAATGGATTTCAAGGAGGCAGTGTCCGGATGACAAACAAGAAATTTAATGAAGAGTTTAAAAAATGGTGGTTGAATTATATCATTCGGGACAATCTGTAAAAGCATTAAGCAGCGAGTATGGCGTATCAGAAGTAACCATTTACAACTGAATTAAATAATGTTCTACAAGTACGATGACCGAAAAAAGAAATATCATTAAAAGGTTAATCCCCAAAACAGATTTACCTTAACTTTTTACCAAGTATATTGACTCTAATTCATAAAAATTTAGCATCCTTTTCTAAAAAAAGACTTCATTTCTAATGAAATAGAAGTCTTTTTTGTGTCGTTAAAACTTAATTATAAACCATTTCGCTTTCTACTAACTTTTTCATATAGTCTAATAGCTCTTTTCTTAGGTTTTCATGTTGCAGTGCCATTTCAACAGTTGTTTGAATAAATCCAAGCTTTTCTCCAACATCATAGCGTATCCCTTCAAAGTCATAAGCAAACACACGTTGGATTTCATTTAAACGCTGAATTGCATCTGTTAACTGAATTTCTCCACCTGCTCCAGTTTGTTGATCTTCTAGGAACATAAATATTTCTGGCGTTAATACGTACCGTCCCATAATTGCTAAATTAGATGGTGCTGTTCCTTTAGCAGGTTTTTCCACAAATTTACTCACTTGATAACTACGATCCTTTTTCTCTAATGGATCAATAATGCCATAACGGTGTGTTTCATTTTCTGGAACCGTTTGAACACCAATTACTGATGATTTTGTTACCTCATATTGATCCATTAATTGACGTAAGCATGGCGTTTCAGCTTGAACAATATCATCGCCAAGTAATACAGCAAATGGTTCATTCCCAATGAATTTACGTGCACACCATACAGCATGTCCTAGACCTTTAGGCTCCTTTTGACGAATATAATGAATATTGATTTTCGAAGACTCTTGTACCTTCTCAAGAATTTCATGCTTTCCTTTTGATAATAGGTTTTGTTCTAATTCAAAAGAATGATCAAAATGATCTTCAATTGCGCGTTTTCCTTTTCCCGTTACAATAATAATATCTTCAATTCCAGACTCAATTGCTTCTTCCACAATATACTGAATTGTTGGTTTATCAACAATTGGTAGCATTTCTTTCGGCATAGCCTTTGTCGCCGGTAAAAAACGAGTTCCTAATCCTGCAGCCGGAATAATGGCTTTTCTTACTTTTTTCAATGAAAATCCTCCTAGTAATCTAAAACGTATTTATATAAATCATAAATCTAACCACTAATAAAAAGAAATAGAGAATTTAATTACAATCCTATATAAAATAAATTATCTATATATTTTATATTTTTAATTTTATGATGTCTACCTATTCATATTTCACACGTTATTATTCTATGACTAAAGATATTACTAATACAACATCAATAAAATATTATATCGATATCTCTGTTAATGCCTTCTTATTCTGTTTTATTTTTTTGTACTTGCTCTTCTAAAATATTTTCCCACTTGTCACCAACGATATTAAAAGTATACCCCTCAACATTCTTTTTAGCCTTGTGACCATATTCTTTTCTTAATTCTCCAGATCCTATTAAAGTCATTAATGAATTAGCAAGATCATCAATATTTCCTTCTTCTACAAGCAATCCGTCTTCTTTATTTTTAATTATTTCAACAGGACCTGTACAAGCAAAACTTACACAAGGAACCCCTACTGACATGGCTTCAATGATCCCCCCCAAAAGCTTCCTATCTGGAACTTAAAACATAAATTGATGAATTAAGCATCTCACCAATAATATCATTCGTCTTTGGCATTAGAAAAATATTATTATAAGCTTTATGATCAAAAATTTGTTGTCGAAGAAGTTGTTCATCTTCTCACGAACCAAACATTCCCAACTTCCAATCCGGATATTTCTCTATAACTTTAGAAAAAACAGGAACTAAAAGATCGAAATCTCTCTGAGGTACATATCTACCTGCAGCAATCACTACCTTTTTATCCAATCCAGCTGTTTTCTCAGGGATTGCTGTAGCATTTTCTGCTTTATATAACTTTACCCGAGTTCCTTCTAATAGTAATTGATAGTCATTAATTTCTGAATCTGTCAAACAAGTTAACAATCTAATTCCCCATGATATTGACTCAAATCCACATTATCACATTAAAAATTTCCCTTGTTATATTAAATATTGATTCCTTTAAATAAGATCAAATGTACCGTATGTAATTACCTTTTTCATACTTCATTGTCCCCTGTGAAATATTCCCTTTATAATTGGTTAAAGAAAGTAAATTAAAACAGAGATTTCCCCGCATCATGAAATCATAAAAGCCCCTATAAACCTAAACAAATTTACATATAATTTACATCAGGTTCGCATAAAATTCACAATAGTGATTATCGCATACTTTTCATTTACAAACTATTACCATTAATATGCAGTTTTTGTCATATACACTCTAGGAAAGCACTTTCTTAGTTAGTTCTACAAAGTTCTATTTATCTTCTTCAACTACAAAAAAATCAGGAAGAAAACATCCTCTTCCTGATTTTTACTACTTTTATACGTTTTTGAACCTTATCGTAATGCACGACGTGGTAATTTATCGATGTTTTCTAACATGATACCTGTACCAACAGCAACACATTGCATTGGGTTTTCAGCAATTAATACTGGTAATTTTAACTCTTCTGCTAGAAGCATGTCGATACCGTGTAATAAAGCTCCACCGCCTGTTAGAATAACACCACGGTCAATAATGTCCGCAGATAGTTCTGGTGGTGTGCGCTCTAGTACGCCTTTTGCAGCTTGTACAATGATAGCCGCGTCTTCTTTTAGTGCTTCTGTAATTTCTTCAGAGCATACTGTAATTGTACGTGGTAAACCAGTTACCATGTCACGTCCGCGAATTTCAAGCTCTTCACTACGTGCACCTGGGAATACTGTACCAATTTTAATTTTAATATTTTCTGAAGTACGTTCTCCAATCAATAGCTTATACTTACGTTTAACGTAGTTTAAGATCTCCATATCAAACTTATCGCCAGCCATTTTGATAGAGGAAGAGGTAACAATGTCACCCATAGAAAGTACGGCAATATCTGTTGTACCTCCACCAATATCAACAACCATGTTTCCGCTTGGCTGGAAAATTTCCATACCAGCACCAACTGCAGCTACTTTTGGTTCTTCTTCTAAAAATACTGTTTTACCACCTGAACGTTCAGCAGCCTCACGAATTGCTTTTTGTTCTACAGATGTGATATTTGTTGGGCAGCAAATTAAAATGCGAGGTTTTGAAAGGAAGCTCTTCACGTCCAATTTGTTAATGAAATACTTTAACATTGCTTCTGTAATTTCGAAATCTGCGATTACACCATCTTTAAGCGGACGAATTGCCACAATATTACCAGGTGTACGTCCCACCATACTTCTTGCTTCTTCACCTACTGCTAATACTTTTCCACTATTACGATCAATTGCCACAACAGATGGCTCATTTAATACAACACCCTTACCTTTAACATGAATTAATACGTTAGCCGTACCTAAGTCAATTCCGATATCTCGCGCAAACATTCCCGTCTTTTCCTCCTCGATATTCAAAATCAGGTTACACCCGAATTCTTTTACACCTAATTTCTGATTTTATCATAAATTTAACAGAAACGTAATATTCGCAAAAAGAATTTTTCTGAAAAACATTACCGAATCTGTAAGGAATGTTTGCTGTTTTGCATTTATTGACGTACAGGCTTTTCTATATCTTCTTTTCTATACTTCTGCTTCGTTGCTTCTCCCCCTCTTAAATGACGAATAGACTTATGATAATCAAGAATTTCTTTCACTTCATTTGCGAGCTCTGGATTAATTTCTGGCAAACGTTCTGTTAAATCTTTATGGACTGTACTCTTTGATACCCCAAACTCCTTTGCAATTACACGCACTGTCTTTCTTGTCTCCACGATATACTTGCCAATCTTGATAGTTCTCTCTTTGATGTAATCGTGCACACCACTCGCCTCCCTAAATTGGATGTGAGAAGTGTGAAATGAGACTCGCTGCATACGACTATGAAGTAAATGTGAGTGCTGTTTGTAAGCGTTAAACATTCTTGGATTTATAATGAAAGGATTCACGATTTCTCACCTCAAACACTCTCTTTGCATTGGTTTATACCATTGTATTGCCCGCACTACTGATATATGCTACATGTTCACTATTTTTGCGGACTAAGTTAAGAAAAATTACGTTTTTTTGTGAGAAATACGTTAAAGATGACAATTATAGCGAAAAAAAGTGACACCTCTTTATAAAAGGTGTCACTCTTCTCGATCACAATCTTCTTTCAACAACTGATGGTGGGGAACTTCCTTCTTACCGGCAATATAATAATATAAAGCGAATAAAACAAACAATAAAATAATAGCAATCGACAGAACAGATAAAAATGACACAGTATCCCCTCCCTTTTGTAATATATATTCGAGAATCTCGTCATTTTTCCTTGTTATTGCAACTTTTTTCTCGAAATTGATTGTTTTTATATGAAAGTGAAAAAATCAGCTCTCCTAATGAGAACTGATTTTTTCACTTTATTATTCTTGTGAAGAAGAACCGTTAGATGATTCTGTAGAACCATTCGTTGATTTTTCTTCTTTTTGAGATTGCTCATCTTGTTTGCCATTCGTTTCTTTATCACTAGTCGAACCGCTTGTTGATTTCTCTTCTTTTTGAGACTTATCTTCTGTTTTACTTTCTGGTTTCGTGCTTGTTGACTTTTCTTCTTTTTGAGATTTGTCATCAGCTTTTTTACCAGAAGCATTTGTCGCCTTTGCAGCACCTGCATCAGCTTTAATTTCTGCTACTGATTTATTTAAATAACGCTCAGGATTCACAGCCACATTGTCTTTACGTACTTCAAAGTGAACGTAAGAACCTGCATCTTTATTCATTGCACTTAGACCTGATTTCCCTAACACTTCACCTTGCGCAACTCTTGCACCTTTTTCTACTTTCACACTGCCTAAGCTTTGATAAGATGCTGCTACACCATTTCCACTATCTACTGTTACAACATAACCAAGAAGTGAATCTTTTTCAGCTTTCGTTACTGTACCACTTAAAGCAGCTGTAACATCAAATTCTTTTCCGTTCTTCGCAGCAATGTCGATTCCTTTATTAGGGGAATATGTGTTGTTATAAAAGACAAGTGCTTTTTCTTGTTCCGCCTCTGATGCTGCATCTTCATAGAATTTCTTCTGTACTACTACTTCTGCATTTGCTGCAGCTGGCATTTTCACTACTTCTGAAGACTTTGTTACTGGTACTACTGGATCTTCCGTTTGTGTATACGGCGTTGCTTGATCTTGGTTCGGAGCTTTCTTTGGATTAGCTCCTTGGAACCATAGCGCAACCATTAAGATTACCGCTGCACAAGCAATGTATAGTGCCGGAAACACCCATCTTCTTTGAAATAAATGTACTACTTTTCGCGACTTTTTATTATTTCTTCCTCGCATTCCATCATCACCTCAGCAATCATTTTGAACAATATTCAATCATCCTATACAACCTATAACTAATTAATTTTCGACAAAATATGTGAAAATATGTATAGGAATTGCAAAATTTCCGAGGAAATGATAGAAAAAGGAAAAAACTGACCGTTTGAGCTCAGTTTTTAGTCCATTTGTTTCTTTCTATAAATGAAGAGCGTAATAACAAGTACTGCAACTAACCAAATAGTTATGTTCAATAAATTACTAGTAATTGCACTTAAACCTCCACCTTTTATAACACCGCTAACTGCAAGACCGATATGACGAGTTGGTAAATAATCGATTATTTTTGTAACGACTTCATTCTTCACAAACATTCCAATTAAATCACCGAAAAGAAATGTCATTAATATTGGTAATCCAATTGTTGATGTTTGCGGCACATTTTGAGCTAATAATCCAATACAAGTACCAATGAGGTTAAATATTAGCATTCCAAGAACAAAGATGAGTAATAATAATGCAAAATTACCTTCTAATTTACCTAAAATAAGTAGATTAATAAAACAGATTGCAACTGTAATCATACCTGTTAATGAACTTTTACCAATTAATACTTCAATAGATGATGCTGGTGATAGCATAAGAACACGAAGCGTATTTTTTTCCTTTTCTTCAGCGATAAGCATCGCCTGTACAAAGCCTCCAACCATAACTAACGCCATCGCAGTTAACGTACTTGCTCCAACTTCTCTCATATTATCTGAGCGACTAAATAATACCGAAAAGACAAGTGGCATTACCAACATAATTAAAGTTTGTGAATTCGTTTTAAAATCCTGTAACTCTTTCCGGAAAATCGCTGAAAATCGTCTCATTGAAAATGTCATTATAATCCCCTCCCAGTAACTTCAATAAAAATATCGCCTAACGTTGGTTCGTGCGAATGAATAGATAGTAATTCGCCTTTTTTCATCCATTCTGAAATGCGTTTTGCCCCTAATTCATCTTTTTTCACAATTTCTTTCTTCTTATCTGTTAACACAACTTGTATTTGATCTTTCGCATATTGCAAACGAAGGTTTTCTGGTGTATCAAGAGCTACTATTTCTCCTCCACATAGAAAGGCAATGCGGTTACAAAGCGTTTCTGCTTCGTCCATGTTGTGCGTTGTTAAGAAAATCGTTGTTCCTTCTTTATTTAAGTCTTTTAAGATTTTATGAATGTTTTGTACGTTTACTGGATCAAGTGCAGATGTTGGTTCATCTAAAAAGAGGATATCTGGTTTATGAAGAATTGCTCTCGCTAGTATGACGCGCTGCTTCATTCCTTTTGATAACTTTTTCACTTGTGTTTTTTTATCATCTAGTAAGTTCACTTGTGCTAACACTTCATCAATTCGTTCTTTTTTACAATCGTATAAGTCACAAAATAATAGTAAGTTATCATAAATGCTAAGTCTTTCATATAAGCCGCTATTGTCTGTTAAAATACCAATTCGTTTGTAATCGATGCTACTTGGTCCCGTAATGTCTTTCCCTAACACTCTTACTGTTCCAACGCTATGAAGCAATTGAGATGTTAATATTTTTACTGTTGTTGTTTTCCCGGATCCACTCGGTCCGAGGAATCCAAAGATTTCTCCTTGCTTCACCTCAATATTTACATTTCGAAGGGCCGTTTTTCCATCGAAACTTTTCATTACATCTTTCATTTCAATTGCCAATGTCATTTCGTCATCCCCTTTGTTTTTTCTTTTTATAGATGAAAGTCGCCTTAGCGCTTTTCGTTTGTTTGTTTCGCTTTTCTTGACTCAATCATATGAAAAACAAAGGGTTTACGCAGTAAAATACCGGTAAAAGGAGTATTTTTACCGGTGAACGAATCGTATTTTGAGCTTATTGGAGCATTTTTTATAGCCCAATTACACCTTTTAATTCATCCATTCGCCCTTTCGAAAGCGGAATCGAACTTTTTCTTTCATCATCCAAAATTAAACTGAAACTATTACGTGTCCACGTAATGACTTCTCGCACTCTTTGTAAATTAACAAGGTACGAGCGATGACATCTAAAGAAACCGAATCCTGTTAATCTCGTTTCTAGTTCACTTAATGTTAATGCACATACGAAATCGCCTTCACGAACGTGAATATGTGTTACTCCGTTTTGGGTTTCAATAAAATGAATCTCCATTGGGTCTAATAAAATGATTTTATCGTTCACTTTCGCTGGTATTCTTTCTAACTTCATTTGCGGAATCATTTGAACGACTTTTTCTCCATCCACTTCTTCAACTTCTTCTTGCTCAATTTCTACTTTTTTCACACCATCGTTATTTAATATGTATACATCTTCTGTTAACGAAAGGGCGTCCGATAAGAAAGATGACGTAATAAAGATTGCCTTTCCTTGCTCTTTCATTTTCATAATCGCTTTTCGAATAATAATTGTGCTCTCTGTATCTACGTTTTGCTCTGGTTCTTCCAAAATAACTAAATAAGGATTATGAATCATAACTCGCCCGATATGAAGACGGCGTTTCTCTGAAAAGGACAATTTTTCTATTTTAACGTTTAACTTATCTAGGAGACCGACATATTGTACTACTTCTTCTATACTCATATGTGATTCATAAAGCCCTAATAAGAACTTGAAGTATTCCTTCACCTTCAAACGGTCGTATGCTTCATCTTTCAAAAAACAAAAACCGATGCGTGAATATACTTTCTTTCCAATCGGCTCCCCTTCAAATAACACACTGCCCGAAGAAGCCTCTTCTTCTCCGATAATAATGCGATGCAACACTTTAGCTGTATGATTATTACACTGCAAAACAACACATTGTCCTTTTTCAACCTTCAATTCAACTGCCGGTAACTGGTTCGTCTTCCCTAATTGTTTCAACTCCAATAACGCCATTCTGTCTCCCCCAAATGTTTTTTTATCCTATTATACCAAACAATTAATGGAAAATTATGATATTTAATACAATGTTTTTATACTATATCAGCAAAGAAGACTATCCATCAGGATAGCCTTCTTCTCTATTTCTGCTCTACCATATAAGTCTTCAGCTGATCACGAAGTGCTCTTTTTAGGAATTTCCCTACAGATGTTTTCGGAATTTCATTTACGAATAAAATATCATCTGGCATCCACCATTTCGGGAATTCGGCTTCTAGTAAAGCATACAGCTCTTCTCTTTCTACTGCTTGTCCTTCTTTTAACACGACGCAAGCAACAGGACGTTCTTGCCATTTTTCATGCGGAACTGCCACAACAGATGCTTCTAATACGTTATCGTGTGACATTAAAGCATTTTCTAAATCTACTGAAGAAATCCATTCACCGCCGCTTTTAATTAAGTCTTTCGTACGATCAGCAATTTTAATAAATCCTTCCGAATCAACTGTAACGATATCTCCTGTATGGAGCCAACCATCTTTCATCGATTCCTCTGTACGCTCATCTTTATAATAGCTACCAGCGATCCATGGGCCTCTTAGGCAAAGTTCTCCCATTTCTTCCCCGTCCCACTTAACTTCACCGTCTTGTCCAATCACTTTCATTTCTAGCCCAGGGAATAAATATCCTTGGCGAGAGCGCAAGTTATAATATTCTTCTTTCGGTAAATCGCGTTGATATGATTTCGGACAATTAATTACAACAGCAGGACTCGTTTCTGTCATTCCATATATTTGTCTAAATGCAATTTCGTATTTCTCTTCATACGTACGAATCATACTTTGCGGAGCCGCTGATCCACCTGACCATATCGTTTTTACGCTACTAATATCATATGGATGCTTCTCAAGTTCCTGTAATAAGCCAATCCAAATTGTCGGCACGCCAGCCGTAATTGTTACTTTCTCACTTTCAATTAACTCCGCTAAAATTTCCGGTGTGAAATGCGGTCCTGGTAATACGAGTTTTGTCCCAAACCATGTACTCGCAAACGGTAATCCCCATGCATTAACATGGAACATTGGAACGATAGGCATACAAGTGTCTACTTCTGATATATTCCCGCCATCCGCAAGCCCAAGTGTATAACTATGGAGCGCAATACTACGGTGTGTGTAAACTACACCTTTCGGTTTTCCTGTTGTAGCTGATGTGTAGCACATACCGGCTGGTTCTTTTTCATCTAAATCTTTTACAAACGGAAATGTCTCATCGCCTTCTTCGAGTAATTGGTCATAATGATATGCTGGTGATAGTGTTGTGTGAGGTAGTTTATGATCGTCTGTCATAATAATAAAGGCTTTTATATGCGGGATTTCGTGTTGAATACTCTCTAACATGGGTACCATATCTTCGTCGACAAGAATGATTTTATCTTCTGCATGATTAATAATATATGAAATGTGATCAGCAGAAAGCCTTAAATTAATCGTATGTAGCACCGCTCCGATTCCTGGAATCGCAAAGTATGCTTCCAAATGCCTATGATGGTTCCAAGCAATTGTCCCTACTTTATCCCCTTGTTCAATTCCCATTTTCGTTAATACACTAGCAAGTCTTCTCGTCCGCTTTGCAATTTCTCCGTATGTTAATGTATGAATACGCGATGCAGTCCTTGAAACAACTTCCTTTTTCGAAAAATATTTCTCCGCTCGTTCCATCATGGACGGAATGAGAAGTGGTACATCCATCATCATTTTTCATTACCCCCTGTTATTATATTTTATATATTCACATAACTGTATTATAACACGTAGTATACAGGGTAACTTCCATTTATTTCTACAAATAATGACAAAAAGGACGTTCCAAAATTGAACTTCTGACTAAAGCTATTTTCTTCTTTGTTACGATTGCAATGATAATCGAATTTAAATCAACGCAAATTGAATTATATCGCACACAACTCTCATTATATCGACTTAACTGCAAAATACGACAAAAATAACCTACCTACCAACAAAAGAAAACCGTCCCAACTACCATTTGGGACGGCCTCTTTTTCACCCTACTTCTTCACCATTAATTTTCCTTCATAATCATTCATCGTCTTTATTTCAACGCCTTTATAATAATGGGCGACGATATCTGTATATTTCTTACCTTCCGCTGCCATGCCATTCGCTCCGTATTGGCTCATGCCAACGCCATGACCGAATCCTTTCGTTGTAACGATGATTTTATCCCCCTGTTGTTTCCACGTGAAGTCAGACGAGCGTAAATCTAATTTTTCACGTACTTCTTTTCCTGTTAATGTTTTTCCTTGAAACGCTACATCTTTTACTCGTTTGCCTTCTGTAAGGTCTTTAATATCGCCGACTTTTCCGTCCGCTAGTACTTTCACACCGAGACGTTTTTGAAAGTCCGCTACTGTAAATATTTGCTCGCTCGTAAATTTTGGAGATGCTTGATCCCACGGACTATCTACGCTTTTCAGGTACGGATAATCATTTCCCCAATAATCAGCTGCATTTTCCGTCCGGCCGTTACTCGTTGAGAAGAAAGAAGCTGAAATTGGTTTTCCATCATACGTTAAAACTTGTCCTGCGGTTTTCGAAACGGCTTCCTCGATTTTCTTTAAATTATTTTCGTAGTTATTACCCCATTGTTTCTTCAATTCTTCTTTGCTTTTGTACACTTGATCTTTCACCGTATCTGTCACGTCCGCATTGTTTTTCTTACCTCCGCTTAGCATACGCTGGACTACAAATGTTCTCGCTGCTAATGCCTGCGCCTTTAGCGCCTCTATTTCAAAGCTGGCATTCATCTCAGAAGCTACTACACCGGTCACATACTCCTCCATAGGTAATGTGTCTACCTTCTTCTGCCGATCACGATATACAGCAACCTGAACCGCTGTATCCACTTTCCCTGGAGCTGGTATACTTTCTATCGCTGGAGGAGTTTTAGAAGCTGCTTCTTCTCCTACTTTTGCTTTCGCAAACGGAATAACAAGAGCAGCAGGTACAATGATGACGAGCGCTATTAAAAGCGCTACTGTAATGAAAAGTGGCTTTGAAAATTTCATCCTATTCCCCCAATATAAAGTTGGCTTCCTTTCATCCTTATGAATCTATGGAATCTTTTAGAACATGCTTTGGGGTATCGATATAAAGTGAAATTTTAATGCGGTGAAGTTGTACTGACCACAAATAGCGAAATAAAACGAAAATTTTCTAAATATTTTTACTGAGACGTGCATAAGTATAGAATTTCTTGACTATAACAGTAATAGTAAAAAAAATAGCCCCTATGTCAAAAGACATAGAGACTATTTCAATTAAGCGTGAAGATCAGAAACTTCTTGTTCTGTCACTTCTTCTACTTTTTCGTTTACACGTTCAATAGTTGCACCTAATGCAGCTAATTTCTTATGGAAGTTTACATAGCCACGGTCAAGATGTTTTAACTCTGTTACACGAGTATAACCTTCTGATACTAAACCAGCTAAAATTAATGCTGCTGCTGCACGTAAATCAGTCGCGCCTACTTCAGCACCTTGTAAGCTGTTTGGACCGTTCATAATTACAGAACGACCTTCAATTTTAATATCAGCATTCATACGACGGAATTCTTCAACGTGCATAAAGCGGTTTTCGAATACCGTTTCAGTAATCATGCTTGTTCCTTCAGCTTGTAATAATAATGCCATCATTTGTGATTGCATGTCTGTTGGGAAACCTGGGTGAGGCATAGTTTTAATATCAACCGCTTTTAACTTATCTGGGCCGATAACACGTATACCTTCGTTTTCCTCAATAATTTTAACACCCATTTCTTCCATTTTCGCTGTAATTGAGCGTAAATGTTCAGGTACAGCATTTTCAATTAAGACGTCTCCACCAGTAATTGCTGCTGCAACCATGAATGTTCCTGCTTCAATACGGTCAGGAATAATAGGGTGGTTTGCACCATATAATTTATCAACGCCTTCGATACGAATCGTTCCAGTTCCAGCTCCGCGTACTTTCGCTCCCATCGCATTTAAGAAGTTAGCTAAGTCAACGATTTCTGGTTCTTTCGCTGCGTTTTCAAGGACTGTTGTCCCTTTTGCTAATGTCGCTGCAGACATAATGTTTTCTGTCGCGCCTACGCTTGGGAAGTCTAAATAAATTTTAGCTCCTTTTAGTTCTCCCTCTACGTACGCCTCAACAAAACCGTTACCAACTTTTACTTTTGCTCCCATTGCTTCGAAGCCTTTTAAATGTTGGTCAATTGGACGTGAACCAATTGCACATCCACCAGGAAGTGCAATACGAGCACGACCGTTACGTGCTAATAATGGGCCCATTACTTGGACAGATGCACGCATTTTACGTACATACTCAAATGGTGCTTCAATGTTTAATTCTTTAGAAGAATCGATTGTTACTTGGTTATTTTCAAATACGACTTCAGCATTTAAATGACGTAATACCTCGTTAATTGTGTATACATCAGACAAAACTGGTACTTCAGATAGTACATTCTTTCCATCACTCGCTAATAGGGCTGCAGCGATTATAGGTAATACAGCATTTTTTGCGCCCTCAACACGCACTGTGCCGTTTAACCGCTTTCCGCCACGGACGATGATCTTTTCCAAATTATTCCCCTCCGTGTCCTTTTTTCAGTATCTATTCACTCAATACTCAGAAGTTATGATCGGTGTGCCAACCACAATTATATCTTTGTTGTCTGTAGAACGTATTGCTATTTGCACATTTATTTTCTCTCTATTTATCGAAAGAGCGTCATTCCACTTTTTATTATATGCGGAGACTGACACAAATGCTCTTTCTTCTGTCTGTTCGATCGCTCTTGCTGAAAGATCTTTCAAAACCTGATTGGTTTTATTTTGCAAAACACCTTCAATCTTATCATTCAATACACCTTGAACACAAGTATAAATTGTAGGTTTTCCGTTAAAAATTTCATTCATTTTCTGAACGTACTTCGGGTCCCATTTCGCCCCGCTTACTTCAAATATAATGAAAGTGTTTTCTTTAGTATTTTCCTTAGTCCAAGTTACTACTACTCGTTCTTCATAGGAAGAAGATTTTTTATAGGATGTAGCTTTATATCCATCTGGAGATTGTTCTAATTCCCAACTTTCGATATTTGCCTTTTCCTTCACATCGTTTAACAATTTTTGAAACGTATGTATATTAGAAATTGTTTTTGTTTCTCGCGCTAACCATGACCACCGCTCTACTTTTGCATCATTCTTCTCTAAAGCCTTGATCATGCTCTCCATCTTCTGTTCATCGCTTATAGGTTTCATCTCTCTATATCCAACCAAAAATAAAACAACACTTAAGACAACGATAAGAATGGCTTTAAGCTTCAATTTCATCCCCTCCTATCCCCATTGTTAACGGAGATATGAGGTTCTATACACTTACTTTACTAAATACGTTAAACTCTTTGAATAGCCTAAATAATCAAGGAAAAAGTTACTGACAGATGTCCCAATTGCAATCGTAACTAGGATGAGTAATACTCTCGTCTGCATCACTTTCCCAGACTTCATTAAACGCTCAATATGAATACCTTGCAAGGCCCACCACGTAATAGTAATAAACAATAAATGCGAAACAATGGCAATCAGTGCTTGTTGCCCTAAAAGTTGTGCCAAAAAATCGACCCCTTTTTTGTTTGGCTACTACTTACGCAAAATGTAAAAACGATACCATAATAAGTAGGAGCCACACTTTTTCAAACGCGAATAGGCTTCTTACATTTCAAATCGTAATTTCCTCTCAAAAAACATATACTTATATACGTTTCCGTTTGCTGTTACTCCAAAATAAAAAGCGCAGAGTATGGACTCTACACCTTTTATTTTCACTATTGTACCACGTTCCCCAAGAAGAAGAAATCCTTCATTAATGGAAAATATTCATAAAAGAAATTGTAACCAATCATCGGCATAATTCCCAGTATTACAATCGAAATTGCACAAAAACCCATGACAATCTTTATATTTAACGGTAACCGAAGCTTTTCTTCTGCCCCTCCTGTGCGGAAAAACATTTGCTGTAATATCCGGAAGTAATATACAAATGAAACAACTGTTGTCCCCATCATAATAGAAGCTAATACGTAATGAGCAGGTTCAACATGGAGTGCCCCTAAAAAGATGTTAATTTTCCCGATAAAACCAGCTGTCCCCGGTATTCCAGCTAACGATAAAATAAAGATTGTCATCACTATAGCTGTAAATGGAGATCGCTTGTATAATCCTGTAAAAATCGTCATATTTTCCTTATCATTTTGTAAGATTAATCCGTGGATGATTGCAAATGCCCCTATATTCATAAGCATGTATGCAAGCATATAAAACCACATACTATCCATCGTGAACTGCGATAGCGCCACAAGAGGCACGAGCAAATACCCAGCGTGCGCGATACCTGAATAGGCAAATAGACGTTTTACGTTGTATTGCTTTAATGCTACTACATTCCCGATAATCATCGTAATACTAGCTAGCACAGCAATGTATATACTCATACGCCCGTACAAAGATTGTGCGTCTCCTTGGATTGCCACTCCTGCAAAAACCATAAGAAACAAACGCGTAATGAGTAGAAAACCAGCAATTTTAGAAATCGTTCCGAGAAAAGCAGTGACAGGTGTAGCCGCTCCCTCATACACATCCGGTGCCCACATATGAAAGGGAACTGTTGCAATTTTGAATGAGAGTCCAACAAGTAAAAGTAGAAATGCGAGAGCTAACAATAATTGAATGCCCCCGGCCAATCCTTGCGTAAATGCTTTTTGCATTTCCACTATGTTGGTCGATCCTGTAATACCGTATAAATAACTCATTCCAAAGAGCGTAATTGCTGTTCCAATTCCTCCGTTAATGACGTATTTCATTGCCGCCTCATTCGATGCACGGTTTCTTTTTCGGATGCCTACAAGAATGTAGGAAGAAAGCGAAAGCAATTCTAAACCGACGAATAGTGTGATGAAATCAACGCTCGAAGCCATGAACATCGCTCCAAGAAGCGCCATTAACATTAAGTAATAATATTCTCCCTTATCCCCGATAGGCTCCTTCTCGTCATCGCTCATTGCCATACATAAGACGAGAGCTGCCCCGATTAATAACAACGTTTTAAACCCTTTTGAAAATCCATCTAACACAAACGATCCATTTAAAATATCTCCCGCTGGTTCACTATATAGCGTAATTAATGACACGGCCGCTAATACGACAGCTGCGATTGCGCCAATCGCAACGTGCCTATGGTTCAGCTTAAAAAACAAATCACATATGGAAAGAAGGATGGCTGCCCCAAGAATAATGAATTCCGGCACCATCAGATGCCACGACAAGCTAAGTAACGTATTCATATCCATCCTACTTCACCCCCAATGTTTTCAACGTATTTTGAAGCGGATCCCCTAGCAGTTCTGGCATTACTCCAATTGCGATAATACAAACGAGAAGTAATATAACAGGAACATACTCCCATCCGTGTATATCAGATTTCGCTTCCCATTCTTTCTTACCAAATGTCACTTGAAGTGTCGCTCTTAATACGTATACAGCGGTTAAAATAATTCCAAGTACACCTACGGCAGCGATAACCGGTTTCCCTTGGAATAAACCGAGAAAGGCAAGGAATTCGCTAATAAATCCAGACATCCCTGGCATTCCAAGCGATGCCATTCCTCCCGCTAGGAAGAAGCCGCTAAGCACAGGAACACTTTTTGCGAGTCCACCAAGCGCTGTAATATCCGAAGTCCCAAAACGCTCTTCAATCATGCCAAGTAAGAAGAAGAGCAATGCCGCAATTAAACCGTGAGACACAACCTGGAACAGTGCCCCTTGCATACCTGGTGCATTTAACGCCGCAAGCCCCATTAATACAATGCCCATATGCGAAATACTAGAGTAAGCAAGCACCTTTCTAAAGTCCGTTTGGATGAGTGCTAGAAAGGCCCCGTACAATAAATTAATGACTCCTAAAATCGCAATTAGCGTTGCAAAATCACGAAAATGTTCTGGAAATAATCCTTTCCCAAAGCGAATAATACCGTATGCTCCAATTTTCAGTAAAACTCCCGCATGAAGCATAACTACAGCAGGATGCGCTTCTATGTGTACATTGACCATCCAGCGATGCAAAGGGAAAACAGGAAGCTTAATCGCAAAGGCCATCATTATGGCAAGAAACAAGCCGAACTGTAAGCTACTTGAGACAGCCATTCCTCCCCCAGCACCTACACTCGTTAATATTTCTTTAAGCTCCGTAATATTTGTTGTACCTGTTTTCGCAAATAAAACCGAGAAAACGATAAGTAAAATAGCTGATCCGATACCGTTATATATTAAATAACTATATGCAGCCTTTTCACTCGACAATTTCCCCCACTTGCCAATTAATAAAAACATTGGTGGCAGCGTAATTTCAAAGAAGATGAAGAACAGCATTAAATTTTGAGCAGCGAAGACACCGAGCATCCCTATTTCTAGCATGAGTAATAGCATGTAGAATGCTTTTAAATTTCGTTTAATGGAAAATGCCGCAATTGTTGCAAGCATTGCTAGTAGGGCCGTCAGCACCATCATTACAAGCGATAAACCATCAATACCAATCTCGTAATAAATGGAGAACCATCTTTTATCTACCGCTGTAAAATCCCCAAATTTAATCCATTTCACTTTCTCATCAAATATCGATAAACTCTTTCCTGAAGCATATGTACAAGCGAGGACGATAGCGATACCAAATGGAAGCGCCGTCCCAAATAAGCCAAGCGCTCGCACTGTACGCGATTCTTTTTTCGGCGTTAATACAAGCAAGAGAATCCCTAAAAGCGGGGAGAAAATGAAGAACGTTAATAGCAATCCATTCATCGTAAATCCCCTCCCGTATATAACAAAATAATTATGAGCACAGCGAGCGAAACGGCCGTTACAGTTCCGTACACTTGTACATTACCGTTTTGAAGCCGCGATCCTAGACGGCTCATGCCTTTAACCAATCCCGCAATTAAAACTGCAATTCCTTCTACAACGTATACTTCAAATAAACGAAGTACATGAGCGATTCCTTTCGTAATAGGAAGCACCGTAACATTGTAAAGTTCATCCACATAATATTTTTCTTTCAAAAGGTTATAAAGAGGCGTCCCTTCTCCGCCTGCCCAATCTCTAGAGATAGCTTTCTTACCATATATGAAATATGCGAGGGCAATTCCCGCAAATGAAACGAGCGTTGCAACAATCATAATCCAAACAGGTCCATGTACTTCCTGCACTTTGAATCCTACATCTTTCGTGAGCCAATCCCCAAGAAACGTTCCGAACCACGGTGTATTTATATAGCCTGCCACTACCGCAAGAACACCAAGGACAATCATCGGATACGTCATTGTGCGAGGTGATTCATGCACCTCTTCCTCCGTCTTCGTTTCCCCTGTAAAAACAAGAAAGTATAGACGGAACATATAAAATGCTGTTAGAAATGCCGCAATTACTGCTAAAACGAATAGAAAGTAATTGCCGTTCATCCAAGTCGCCACTAAAATTTCATCTTTACTAAAAAATCCGGAAAGAAGAGGAACACCACTAATTGCAAGTGTGCCTATTAAAAATAGTGCACCGGTTACTTTCATCTTTTTCTGTAAACCGCCCATTTTATTAATGTTTTGCGTATGGACTGCATGAATTACACTTCCTGCAGCCAAGAACAGTAATGCTTTAAAGAAGGCGTGTGTCGTTAAGTGAAAGACACCAGCTACATAACCAGCAGAGCCTAGCGCAAGCATCATATACCCGAGCTGACTAACTGTAGAATAAGCAAGAACCCTCTTAATATCCGTTTGTACAAGACCAATAGAGGCCGCAAAGATTGCGGTGAAAGCCCCAACGATTGCAACAGTTTGCATCGCTACCACACTTGCTGAAAATAGCGGGAACATCGTCGCTACTAAATATACGCCGGCTGCAACCATCGTTGCTGCGTGAATAAGCGCCGAAACAGGCGTCGGTCCTTCCATTGCATCTGGTAACCACGTATGAAGCGGAAACTGGCCCGATTTCCCCATCGCACCGACAAAAATTAATATCGCCGTTATTGTAATCATAGAAGGAGAGAGGTCGCCCGTATGAATCGCTTTAAAAATCGCGTCATATTCAAAACTACCTGCATGCCAAAAAATTAAAATCATCCCAATAAATAGCCCAACATCCCCAATGCGTGTCATAATAAAAGCCTTTTTCGCAGCAGCCTTCGCTTCTTCTTTAAAGAAGTAAAAACCGATGAGTAGAAATGAACCGAGTCCTACTAACTCCCAAAATATATAAAGCTGTAATAAATTCGGCGATATAACTAGCCCAAGCATCGCAAATGTAAAGACCCCTAAATATGCATAAAAGGTTGGTAATCTTTCCTCCCCTTTCATATAACCTTTTGAGTACACATGTACAAGAAAACTCACAAGCGTAACGATAAACAACATTAAAGCTCCTAATGCGGTAACTTCAAAACCAAATGATATATCTATATCTCCTGTTCTAAGCCATACCCACTTATGCTTCACTGCCTCGGATGAAAACCGTTCTATTAGTACCACTACCGCGGAGAGAAAGGATAGAAAGGTAAAGAAAATACCTAGTACACTACTTCCCTCTCTAATTTTCTTCCCGAACATAATAAGTATCAAAAACGAAACAAGCGGGAAAAGCGGTATGAGCCATGCATAATCGATCATTGTTTCCTTCCCCCTTTTCGGTCACAATGCTATCCTTTGAGCGTATCCATCTCATCTACATGAACTGTCGGGCGATTACGGTACAAAGCAATCAAAATTGCAAGCCCTACCGCTGCCTCCGCTGCCGCTACAGACATCGTAAACAGCGAAAAAATTTGTCCTGTTAAATTCGGAAACAAACCTAATTTACTAAACGCTACTAGATTTAAATTAGCGGCGTTTAACATCAATTCAATACAAACTAATACAATTACTGTATTTCGCTTTGTTAAAGCTCCAAATAAGCCGATGCAAAACAAAATAATCGCAAGTGTTAAATACGCAGAAGCCGGAACGCTACTCATGGGAATCCTCCTCTCCCTCATCCTTCTTCGCAAGGATAATCGCTCCTACAAGTGCTACAAGTAAAATAACTGAGGTTAATTCGAATGGAATAATATATTTTGAATAGAGAAGTGTACCGATTTGAAGTGTGTTATTTTCATGGAGAGGTAAACTTCCTTGTGTGCTTTGATTTGAAAAATCGATACTATTAACAGCGAAATACATAACTGCTCCAAATGCTACAACCGCAAAGAAGATAATCCATTTTCGAAGAGTAAGGCGCGATTCATTTTCCGCATTATGTTTCGTTAACATAATGCCAAAAATCATAATAATAGTGATCGCACCAGAGTAAAGTAAAATTTGTGCAACTCCAATAAATTCGGCCGATAAAAGAAAGTACAAACCTGCAATGCTAAGGAATGTAAGCACAAGGGCCAGCATCATATGCATTACTTTCGTTAAGTTCAGCATAAGAACGCCGCCGATAATCGCAGACAAGGATAGGATAAAGAATGCTACAAACTCGCCATTCATGCTTTATTCTCCTTCCTGACATTTTCGTCGTTTTCGTCGAGCCACTGCAAATTTTTAAATAAATCATCACGTGAATACTCTGCGAGTTCGAAGTTATTCGTCATTACAATTGCCTCTGTCGGACAAACTTCTGTACATAAATCGCAAAGAATACAAATTTCAAAATTTATATCATACGTGTCGATAATTTTCCCTTTTTTCGTAGGATCAGGATGTTTTTTTCCCGTTAATTGAATGCAATCTGTCGGACAAATATTAGAACACTGATTACAAACAATACATTTCTCTGGATAAAACTTTTGAATACCCCGAAAGCGGTCTGGTAATGGTAACGGCTGATTCGGATAATCATACGTCACCTTTTTCTTACTTAAATTACTAAGCGTATATTTTAACCCTTTAAATAGTCCCTTCATCTCTTACTGGCACCCCCTTTATAGATTAGAAGAATAGCTCCTTAATCAATGCCGTTAAGAAAATATTTGCAAGTGCGATCGGTAATAATACTTTCCAGCCAAACTCCATTAACTGGTCACCTCTTATACGCGGGAACGTAACGCGGAACCAAATTAACAGAAAGACCACACTGCTGAATTTCAAAGCAAACCATACGGATCCTGGAATAAATCCAAGGAACATAACTGGGTTCCAGCCTCCTAAAAAGAGTACTGTAATTAAAGATGCCATCCCGAAGAAATACACATACTCTGAAAGCATGAAAAACGCCCAGCGAAACCCTGAGTATTCCGTATGGTATCCAGAAACAAGTTCTGACTCCGCTTCAGGTAAATCAAACGGCGTCCTATTTAACTCTGCAACTGCCGCAATTAAGAAAACGACGAAACCAATCGGCTGTGCGAAAATGTACCATACCTTCTCCTGCGCCGCTACAATCTCATTTAAATTAAGGCTACCTGCTAACAAAACGACGCCAATTACACTCATCACAAGTGGAATCTCATAAGAAATCATTTGCGCTGCTGCGCGCATCCCTCCTAAAAGGGAATATTTATTATTTGATGCCCATCCCCCAGTTACAACTCCAATCGTCGTAATCCCAGAGACAGCAATGTAATACAGCAATCCTACGCCAATATCCGCGAACTGAAATTTATCAGTAAACGGTATAACCGCAAGCACCATAAATGCTGGTGCAAATGCAATAACAGGCGCTAATATAAACAACGGTTTATCTGCAGCTTTCGGAATACTATCTTCTTTTAATAATAATTTCAAAACATCAGCTACCGTTTGTAGTAAACCAAATCGGCCTCCAACTTGGTTTGGTCCAATCCGCCCTTGCATAAATCCCATCACTTTCCGTTCCGCCAAAATACCGTATGTAACGAAGCCAAGGACTGCAAATAATAGAAGCACCGCTAATCCGAAAAAAATAAAGAAATTCGTCCAGCTTGAAGGTGATTGTAAGAGCGTCTCAATCATTAGCCATCAACCTCCCCAAGTACAATATCAACTCCACCTAAAATCGTAATTAAATTGGCGATGTTCTCACCTTTCAATAACTTCGGTAAAATTTGCAAATTATAAAAAGACGGTCTGCGAAATTTCAAACGGTACGGCTCTTTCTTTCCATCACTAGCAATATAGCAACCAATCTCTCCCCGCGGTGACTCTATACGGACAAACGCTTCTCCCTTAGGTGCTTTAATAATTTTCGGCACTTTTGCCAGCACGGCTCCATCTTTTGGGAACTGCTCAGCTGCTTGCTCGATAATTTTTAATGACTCCTCAATTTCCTTCATCCGGCAAACGTAGCGGTCCCACGCATCTCCCGTGCTCCCAACAGGGATATCAAAGTCAAAACGATCATAAATAGAATACGGTTCATCTTTGCGAAGATCAAAGTGGACTCCCGTGCACCGCAAATTTGCGCCGCTTAAAGAATACGAGATCGCCTCTTCCGCGCTATATACGCCAACGCCTTTCACACGATTTAAAAAAATTTCATTTCCGCTAACAAGGTCGTGATAACCTTCCAATTGCTCTCTCATATACGGAACAAACTCTTTCACCTTTTCAATCCAGCCATCTGGCGCATCCCACTTCACGCCGCCAACTCTCATGTAGTTGAAAGTAAGCCTTGCACCACACAATTCATTTAATAAATTAATAATCATTTCCCGTTCACGAAACGCGTATAAAAATGGACTAACCGCTCCTATATCAAGAAGATTCGTCCCCCACCAGACGAGATGACTCGCAACCCTTCCCAGCTCCATCGCAAGCACACGTAAGTATTCAGCACGCTCCGGAATCTCAAGTCCCATCATCGTCTCTACAGCATGGCAAATGACGTAATTATTCGTCATCGCTGATAAATAGTCCATTCGATCTGTATACGGGATAATTTGCGTATACTGCAAGTTCTCAGCAATCTTTTCTGTTCCGCGATGCAAATACCCGATAACTGGTGTAGCCTCTTTAATAATTTCCCCGTCAATCTTAATTACAAGCCGAAACACACCATGTGTACTCGGGTGCTGCGGTCCAACATTTAAGAGCATCTCTTCCGTACGGATCACAAGCTACACCTCCACATCATACGGTTCATAATCTTTCCTAAGTGGATACCCTATCCAATCATCCGGCATTAAAATACGAGATAAATTCGGATGACCTTTAAATACAATACCTAGCAAATCATACGCTTCACGCTCCGGCCAATCTGCCCCTTTCCAAAGCGGCGTCACCGATTCTACTTGCGGCGCTTCCCTATCCAGCTTTACCTTCACTGCTACTGACTGTTTCTTTCCATATGAAAATAAATGAACATATACTTCCATATGTGTCACAAAATCCGTCGCATGTAGCTCTGACATATAATCAAAAGCAAGTCCCTCATGCAATCGCATTAACTCCATCACTTCATAATATTTTGAAGGCTCCGCCACAAGAGTTGGAACATCTTTTGAAAGCTTATTAATATAGGAATCTACTAATGCATATTCCCCTAACTTCTCCTTAACAACCTCCACATATTGATTTAAATATGGTTGGTTAACTGATGGTTCTTCCTGCTGCGGCTCATCTTCTACCTTATTTACAGCTCCCCTTGCTCTTGCCGCAGCAGCGGCTTTCGCTTTTGCGGCTGCAATAGCCTTTGCTTTTTCATCTCCAGAATTCCCATCACCTTGCGAAGATTTTGCTTTTGCTAGTGCTGCTGCTTTTGCCTTTGCAGCTGCTACAGCCTTCGCCTTCGCTTTTTCTTCGTCCGTTACTTCTTCTGTTCCTTCTCGCTTTTGCTTCGCTAGTGCCGCCGCTTTTGCCTTTGCGGCTGCTGCGGCCTTTGCCTTCGCTTTTGCTTTTTCTTCGTCCGTTACTTCTTCTGTTCCTTCTCGCTTTTGCTTCGCTAGTACCGCCGCTTTTGCCTTTGCGGCTGCTGCAGCTTTCGCCTTCGCTTTTGCTTTTTCTTCGTCCGTTACTTTTTCTTTTGCTTCTTCTACATTAACTTTTTTACCTTTTGGTAGCGCTTTCTCTTTTTCTCGATGTTCTCCTTCAAGTTTAGACATTTCCGCCTCATGTTTCGCGGCAAGACGTTTTCGCGCTTCCTCTTTCGCATGACGGGCTGCTTCTCTCTTCATACTTTCTAAGTCTTTATTTGGATCACTCATTTATTCGTCACCTGCTTCCCTGTCTTCGCCTCGTAACGAATTTTTTCTTTTAATTTATTAATTCCATAAATTAAAGCGGCAGGGTTTGGTGGGCATCCAGGAATATATACATCAACTGGTACAATTTGATCTACACCTTTCACAACCGCATACGAATTCACATACGGACCACCAGCTGTTGCACAAGATCCCATCGCAATTACCCACTTTGGTTCAGGCATTTGATCATATAAGCGCCGAACAATAGGCGCCATTTTCTTCGTTACTGTTCCTGACACAATCATGACATCCGATTGTCTTGGTGACGTCCGAAAAAATGACCCAAATCGATCTAAATCGTAATGTGATGAACCTACTCCCATCATTTCAATCGCACAGCATGCCAGTCCAAATGTCATCGGCCATAAAGAGTTGCTCCGCGCCCATCCCTTGAGCTGTTCCAGTGTAGAAAAAAAGATATTCCTTTCTAATTCCGCTCGCTCCTGTGGGTGTAATTCCTCAAAATTTATAACCATTGTAACACCTTCTTTTTCCAAGCATACGCTAATCCAACCAACAACATCACAACAAAAATGAGCATTTCAATCAGTGCAAATAAACCCAGCTTGTCATATGCAACAGCCCATGGATATAAAAATAAAGTTTCTACATCAAAGATGACGAACAATAAAGCAAAAATATAATAACGAGCATGAAACCGAATATTTGCATCATGAAAAGGCTCAATTCCACTCTCATACGTCGTTGCTTTCGCTGCACTCGGTTTATTTGGACGCAGCATTTTCCCTAATGTAAGAGCCACTACCGGCAGCAATATACCTAATAGCAAGAAAATCAAAACAATCATATAACTATTTTCATATACACTTGCCATTGTGAAACCCTCCCCCCTGAATTAAGAACAAGTTCACATAGTAAACAATATGTCTTACTTGCATCATTTATTATTTTTAAATTTTTCTAAATAATGAAACTATTTTAATCATTATATCAAACTTCAAATTCCTATGTCGATATATTAGGGACAGAAACAACAATTAATACTTGCTAAACAAATCTATTTTTACAACTCATTATAAATGTGTAAAATAAATATAGAAATTCTATATATTTTTCAAGCAATCCTAAAAAACATAAACTACAAAAGGTGGTTCTTATGTATATACAGTGGGTGATATAAATGACAAAACAAGCACACGTAAGTATTCTTATAAGCATTTCAGTATTGTATATAGCTATTCATTACGTATCAATGTCCTTTTTATATGAGTACGCACTCCCATTTCAAATATTAACTAGCATCAGTACCATATTAATTGATATTACAATTTTCAGTTATATATTTTATTTTTCAAATGTAAAACAAGGGTTATCTCGTTTGTTTTGGATAACATTAACTATCGGATCCTTCTCTTATTTTATCGGCGATATAGTAGTTGCTTATCAACGCTTAATTCTGCATGACTACTATACATTCGTTGATCCATCAGACTTTTTTTACTTATTATTTTTAATTAGCTTTGCATTTGCCTTTCTATATGAAATTATTTATGGCCGAAACTTATTGGAACAGCTTTCTACGATATGTGATATTTGTATTATTGTTACAGCTCAATTTACTTTAAGCTACTATTTGCTTATCGAAAGAACCATTCATATTTTCACAACATCATATATCGACATGTTTGTTCAACTCACGTATCCAATGGCTGATTTACTCTTTCTTTTAATAGGAATCAATCTTTTATTTAGACCATTATTCTTACTACCAAAACAAGTTGGTGCTCTTCTTGGCAGTGCTTTAATTTTGTATGCTACTACGGATGCTATTTATGCTTATATAAAATACTTCCAGCCTGAGCACTCTATGTTCACAGTTGCTCCATTCTATCAAGTAGCTTTAGTATTGGTAGCAATCGCTTGTATACTTCACATAAAAGAGCCTGAAAAACAAGAACAAGTATTACTAACACCTCGATTGGGTGAATCCATCCGATTATCATTACCGTATATTTCTGTAGTGATGCTTATTGTTTTTATATTGGTCGAAAATGTTTTTGCACCTATCTTAGTAATTGGACTGATGGTAACCTTCGCCTTCGTTCTCATACGCCATATGTTAGTCCGAAGACAAAATAAAATATTATTGCTAGCACAAATGCAATTCAACTCGGAACTCGAGAAACAAATTGAACTACGTACAGAAGATTTAGTAGAACAAAAAAATGAGTTATATCATAACCAACAAATGTTTAAATCTTTATACGAGCATCATCCAGATCCAATTTTCACATTAGATTTGTATGGTAATTTTCTAAATGTGAACAACGCTGGAACTACTTTACTCGGTTATCAAACGAATGAATTATTAAACCAACCATACTATTCACTTATGTATGAAGAAGATTTGGAAGAAATCATTAATGCCTTTCATCACGTAAAAAAAGGGAACTCTATTTCTTTAGAAATACGGGCATATCATAAAAATAAAGATATTTACTATTTGCATGTTACGGCTGTTCCCATCTTTCTAAAGGAGCATATTTCTGGGGTCTATTTAATGATTAAAGATATTACGGAAAGTAAACAACAACAAGAACAAATTAACTTCCTAGCATATCATGATACTTTAACGGAGCTTGCAAATCGTCGTTCATTTCATCAACATTTAGAAAAAGCGATTGCACAAGCAAAAATATCGAAAAGACCTTTTGCTGTTATGTTTATCGACCTAGATCGCTTTAAAGTTATTAATGATACCCTCGGTCACCGAGTAGGGGATCTCCTATTAATTGCAGTAGCAAAAAGGCTCGAACGAATATCGACACAGAATATGAAACTTGCTCGACTAGCTGGGGATGAGTTCACAATCCTTATCGAAAATTATAACAAAAGAACAGATGTACAAAGGATAGCTGATATGATTGTAGTGGCCATGAACGAACCATTCGAAATCGAAAATCAACATTTACACATCTCACCGAGTATCGGGATTGCCATATACCCTGAAGCAGGCGAAGACCCACTGTCTATTTTGCAACATGCCGATATGGCCATGTACGAAGCAAAAAATAAAGGGAAAAATCGTAGCTCTCTTTACACGAAAGAACTATATAAGAAAATGGAACGAAAAGCTCGAATCGAAAAAGACTTGCCACTCGCTTTAGTAAACAACGAATTTTATCTCGTCTATCAACCCCAAATTGATACGACAACAAATACAATTATCGGTGCTGAAGCATTAATACGTTGGAAACATCCACTATTAGGTGACATTTCACCATGCGAGTTCATTCCAATTGTAGAAGAGACACCACAAGTCGTTCCGCTTGGACATTGGGTGTTAAGAGAATCTTGTCGTCAACTAAAAATATGGAAAAGTTTTGGATACACAAACTTAAAAATGAGTGTCAATTTATCAGCGAGAGAATTTCAACAAAATCAATTAATCGAAAATATTTCACGAATACTAAAGAACGTTGAGATTGATCCGAAAGATGTAACACTTGAACTAACAGAACGAATTGCGATGATTGATGAAAAAGAAACATTATCTAGACTAAAGCAATTAAAAGAATATGGTATTCAAACGTCCATCGATGACTTCGGTACCGGCTATTCTTCTCTTGCTTATTTATCAATTTTCCCTATCGATACATTAAAAGTACCAAAAGAATTTACACAACTAGCCGATCATCGACCTGAAGAAAGAGCCATCGTTTCCACTATCCTTTCTCTGGCAAATACTTTAAATCTCTCCGTCGTTGCTGAAGGAATTGAAACAGAAAAACAGCTTAAATTTTTGAAAAAAAATAACTGTAAATACATGCAAGGTTACTATTTCAGTAAACCTCTAACAAGTAAAGAATTTATAAGATTTCTACAAAAAACACCCAGTATGAACCAATAGTTCACACTGGGTGTTTTTTTATCCCGCTATTTGCGGGCGATGAAACTAATAATCAGCGGGATACCCCCCACTGATTAAAGTTTCACTTTATAGTGTTGGAATTTTTTTCTCGTAATATTCTTCTGCAATCTCTTCGTAAAAAGCTGCTGACGTAGTATAAAAATATGGAATTAACCATAAAAATCCAATCCCTAATGTAATACAACTCAATATAAACCAACCAATAAAACTTAAACATAAAATGAAATACTCCATTTTATGTCCGTCCATCATACGACGGCTTTCTGTAATAGCTTGATTTATGGAATACTCCGGATGATCATTTATTATAAAGTAAGTCATTGCATAAGAAAATGATTTAATAATACCTGGAATAATAAATAGTAAGCACCATAAGAAAATATAAATGTTTACTAATATATATAATAAAAATGACTTTATAAACTTACTTCCTTCTGTAAACCATCTGAATATATGCCCAATACGCGCTTCTTTTTCACGAATTAAATGTAGCGCTAAATAATAGCCACCTAGCGTTAATGGACCTACCAGAAATATTGTAATAACGTCTACTGTAAGTGAGTTATTTACTTCTTTCCAATCCCAAACCTGAGAGAAAATGAAATCAATACTAAAACTAAAAGCTGACATAAGAATCGAAATAAGTAATGTTGCCCCAACAGCTAATCCCCATTTTCCTTCTAGTGAGTCCAGCGCTTCTCCTTTTAAATCACTAATCATACTTGGCCTCCTATACGTAACAATTCTATTAGTATAGCATGTTCTTACCGCAATTCATCTTTTGAAATATAGCGATAAAAATGAGATGTCGTTGTACCCATATACGGACTAAGCCAAAGAAATCCTATTCCAAGAGTAAAAATCGCTAAGATAGCCCATCCTATGAAGCTAAGCCATAAAAGAAATAAATCTAGTTTATGCCCCTTCATAAGGTTCTTACTTTCTTTCATCGCCTGTGAAACACTATATTCTGGTTTTTCAACCATCACATAATACGTCATCGAATATGAAAAATACAGAACAGTCATACCAACGATGGAAATAGCTAATAGTACGAAGAAAGCAATCGCAAACGATGTATTCCCTTCTTCACCTAAAAATGCGAATAGTCCTAATAACAACATCGGAATCCATGTACCTGTATATAACAAAATCGCAAGCATTGCCCACATTGTTTTCATCATTCTTTTAAAACCACGAAATCCTTCGAATAAGTGATCCACTGTAGCACCTTCTCGTTTACTAATCTGTAGACATACATTCGTATAACCGTATGATGTAATACCACACGATGCGTTACTCAAAAGTATCATGATACAATAAAATACCCCAAAGGTAATACCTGCTCCAATTGATATTGTTTCCCTTTCAATTGAACCAGCGAAGCTAACAATTAAAAAAAATATAATAAGTCCTGGAATTAAAAGTATAAACATTGCAGCCATTGAAACAACATAACTTAAAATAAAATATAAAATCGTCGATCCAACACCTAAGCCCCATTTCCCCTTCAAGGAATGTAATGCTTCTTGTTTCATTTCACCGATCATTTGTTCATCTCCTTTATAAAATATAAATTGCTCTATATTCTCTACTTACACAAGCAATAACATAATTATACCATTTTTGTTAATTCATTCATAAACAACAATAAAAATCCGTGAAGGCGAAGCCCTCACGGATTTTTATTTCATATCGGAAACGTTTAAACGGTTCACAGCACGCTGCAAGGCCATTTCTGCACGTCTAAAGTCAACATGTGCTTGTTTATCTTGCATACGTTGCTCAGCGCGACGTTTCGATTCATTTGCACGATGGATATCGATATGGTTTGCTTCTTCAGCAGATGATGATAATATAGTTACTTTATCTGGACGAACTTCGATAAAGCCACCACTTACTGCTACATAATCAGTGTGCCCACCATTTTTCAGACGAACCGCACTAATTTTTAATGGTGCAACAGTTGGAATGTGACCTGGTAAGATCCCCATTTCCCCACTCTCTGCTTTTACGCTTACCATTTCTACTTCTTTTTCGTAAACCGGTCCATCAGGAGTTACAATACTGACTGGAAATGTCTTCATAATTCGTCCCTCCTAAGGCCTTACGCCATCATTTTCTTCGCGTTTTCAATAACTTCTTCAATGCTACCTACTAAGCGGAATGCATCTTCTGGAAGGTCATCATATTTTCCTTCTAGAATTTCTTTGAAGCCACTAACTGTATTTTTTACAGGTACATAAGAACCTTTTTGACCTGTAAACTGCTCAGCTACGTGGAAGTTTTGAGATAAGAAGAATTGAATACGACGAGCACGATGTACAACTAACTTATCTTCTTCAGATAACTCATCCATACCTAAGATAGCGATGATATCTTGAAGCTCTTTATAACGCTGTAAAGTTTGCTGTACTTGACGAGCTACTTCATAATGCTCTTCTCCTACGATTTCTGGAGAAAGTGCACGAGATGTAGATGCTAATGGATCTACGGCTGGGTAAATACCCATTTGTGTTAAACGACGCTCTAAGTTTGTTGTTGCATCTAAGTGAGCGAACGTTGTAGCTGGTGCTGGATCCGTATAGTCATCGGCTGGTACATATACCGCTTGGATAGACGTGATAGATCCTTTATTTGTAGATGTAATACGCTCTTGTAATTGACCCATTTCTGTTGCAAGTGTTGGTTGGTAACCTACCGCAGATGGCATACGACCAAGAAGGGCAGATACTTCAGAACCTGCTTGCGTGAAACGGAAGATGTTATCGATGAACAATAGTACGTCTTGTCCTTGCTCATCACGGAAATGCTCAGCCATTGTTAAACCTGTTAATGCAACACGTTGACGTGCTCCAGGTGGCTCATTCATTTGTCCGAATACCATCGCAGTTTTCTTGATTACGCCAGAATCGCTCATTTCATGGTATAAGTCATTACCCTCACGAGTACGCTCACCTACACCAGCGAATACAGAGATACCACCATGCTCTTGTGCGATGTTATTGATTAATTCCTGAATTAATACCGTTTTACCTACACCGGCACCACCGAATAGACCGATCTTACCACCCTTAATGTAAGGAGCAAGTAAGTCTACTACTTTAATACCAGTTTCAAGAATTTCTACTTTAGTAGATAATTCTTCGAATGCAGGTGCTTGACGGTGAATTGGATCACGGTGTACATCCGCAGGAAGTTCACCATCTAAGTCAATTGCATCACCTAATACGTTAAATACACGACCAAGTGTTGCATCACCAACTGGTACAGAGATTGCTTTACCAGTATCTTCTACTTCTGTGCCACGAACAAGTCCATCTGTGGAAGACATTGCAACTGTACGAACTGTGTCATCACCTAAATGAAGTGCAACTTCAAATGTTAAGTTAATGCTTGCTCCGTTTTCGTTGCTTTGTTTTACCGTAAGGGCGTTGTAGATTTCTGGTAGCTTTCCGCCATCAAACTTAACGTCTACAACCGGACCCATGATTTGCGTAACGCGCCCTTTATTCATCGGGTTCCCTCCTAGCTTTCTTTTAATTAGCCAGCTTTCTAAGAGAAGTCGGCTTTTAATTTTTTATTAGTTTATAGCGTACGCGACTCTCCTAAAAGAGCCGCTTCCACTTTTTATTGAATCTAGCTCCGATGGCTAGAAGGGTCGGTCATTTCACCCCTTCTGAGCAAGCCACCTACGCTTTTTATTACTATTCTAACGCTGCTGCTCCACCAACGATTTCCGTAATTTCTTGCGTAATCGCTGCCTGACGTGCACGGTTGAATGAAAGTGTAAGTGAATCGATAACTTCCATTGCGTTGTCTGTAGCACTCTTCATTGCTGTCATACGCGCTGCGTGTTCACTTGCTTTACCGTCTAGTAATGCACCGTACACTAAGCTTTCTGCGTATTGTGGCAATAATACTTTTAAAATTTCTTCTTCAGAAGGTTCGAATTCATAAGCTGTCGTCGGTTTGTCAGACGCCACATCAGTAAGCGGTAAAATTTTATTTTCCGTTACTTCTTGTGAAATTTTACTTACATAATGGTTGTAGTAAATATACAGCTCATCATAAGCACCATCTGCGAACATCGCAATTGCTCGAGAAGCAAGATCTTTAATATCAGTAAATGATGGGTGGTCAGATAATCCAACTACTTCATCAATGATGTTAAATCCGCGACGTTTTAAATAATCACGTCCTAGTCGGCCAAGCACAATAATTGAATATTGGTTTGAATCCATATTATGACGTTCACGAATCACGTTACTAACTGTACGTAATACGTTACTGTTATAACCACCTGCTAGTCCGCGATCAGATGTAATAACGATGTATCCTGTACGCTTTACAGGACGCGCATTTAGCATTGGATGATTAATTCCTTTACTTCCTTGCGCAATGCTCGCTACTACTTCTTGAATCTTTTCCATATACGGAACGAAAGATTTAGCATTTTGCTCTGCACGGTTTAACTTAGATGCAGATACCATCTCCATCGCTTTCGTAATTTGGCTCGTTTTCTTTGTCGAGGTAATCTTCGCTTTTATATCGCGTAAAGATGCCACAGGTTTTCACCACCTTTTTTCCAGAAGTTGGCACGATTAGTAAGAATCCTCTTCCTAATCTACGTTGCAAGATATTCTTGCTCATGATTGAAGGAAAAGAATAGGTGCACCTACTCTTTTCCTTTACATAACCGTCAGCAATCTCAGAAATTGAGATGCCTATATATATTATCTAGCTCCAGCAGCTTGACGAGCCGCTTACGCTTTTATTATTCAGAAGCTACGAATACTTTTTTAAATCCGTTAATTGCTGCTGCAAATTTGTCGTCATCCGCAAGTTTCTTAGTTGTGCGGATTTCTTCTAATAAGTCAGTCGCATTTGAATCTAACCAAGCATGGAATTCTTCTTCGAAACGAGTGATATCTACTACTGGGATATCATCTAGGAATCCACGTGTTAAAGCGTAAAGAATGATAACTTGTTTCTCTACACGTAACGGTTTGTGTAATCCTTGTTTTAATACCTCAACTGTACGAGCACCACGGTTTAGTTTCGCTTGTGTTGCTTTATCAAGGTCAGAACCGAACTGAGCGAACGCTTCTAACTCACGGTAAGATGCAAGGTCAAGACGAAGTGTACCTGATACTTTACTCATCGCTTTAATCTGAGCAGATCCACCTACACGTGATACAGAAGTACCCGCATCGATCGCTGGACGTACGCCAGAGAAGAATAGGTCAGATTGTAAGAAGATTTGTCCATCCGTAATCGAGATTACGTTTGTTGGGATGTAAGCTGATACGTCCCCTGCTTGTGTTTCGATGAAAGGTAGTGCAGTTAAAGAACCGCCGCCTCTTGCATCACTTAATTTTGCTGCACGCTCTAATAAGCGAGAATGTAAGTAGAATACATCCCCTGGATATGCTTCACGACCTGGAGGACGACGTAATAGTAATGAAAGCTCACGGTAAGCCGCTGCTTGTTTTGATAAGTCATCATATACTACTAATACGTGTTTACCATTGTACATGAACTCTTCACCCATTGTTACACCAGCATAAGCAGCTAAGTATAATAATGGAGCTGGTTGAGAAGCTGATGCAGTTACAACGATTGTGTAATCTAATGCACCGTGCTTACGTAGTGTTTCTACTACGTTACGTACAGTTGATTCTTTTTGTCCGATAGCTACATAGATACAAATCATATCTTCATCTTTTTGGTTAATGATTGTATCAAGTGCAACTGCTGTTTTACCTGTTTGGCGGTCACCGATGATTAACTCACGTTGACCACGGCCAATTGGTACAAGAGCATCGATCGCTTTAATACCTGTTTGAAGTGGCTCATGAACAGATTTACGATCCATTACACCTGGTGCTGGACTTTCGATTGGACGAGTGTTTGTTGTATTGATTGGGCCTAAACCATCAACTGGTTGACCTAATGGGTTTACAACACGACCGATTAGTTCTTTTCCTACTGGTACTTGCATGATGCGACCAGTACGACGAACTTCGTCACCTTCACGAATTTCTGTGTAAGGTCCTAAAATAATGATACCTACGTTGTTTTCTTCTAAGTTTTGTGCTAGCCCCATAACGCCGTTAGAGAACTCTACAAGTTCACCAGCCATAACGTTATCAAGACCATGAGCACGCGCGATACCGTCACCAACTTGGATAACTGTACCAACATCACTAACTTCGATTTCAGACTGATAGTTCTCGATTTGTTGCTTTATCAGTGCGCTAATTTCTTCAGCTCTGATGCTCATGTGCTTCACCCCTATCTATTCTTCATTAATTCACGTTGAATACGTGCTAATTTTCCTTGTAAACTTCCATCATAAATGCGATTTCCAATACGTACTTTAATTCCGCCTAGTAAATCTTCATCTACAACATTTTTCACGCGAATTGCATCTTTTCCCGTTCTCTTTGCAAATGCTTCTGCAACGTTAAGCTTCTCTTCTTCAGATAGAAGACGAGTAGAATATACAGTTGCATCCGCTACGTTACGTTCTTCATTAGCAAGAACCACATATTCATCTGCAATTTCAGGTAAGATTTCAATGCGCTTGTTATCAATTAAAATATATAACGTATTTAAAATAGATTCAGAAACAGATCCGAATACGTTTGCAATAAACGTTTTCTTCTGCTCTTTTGAAATGTTCGGTTGCGTTAAAAAGCTATGTAGTTCTCCGTTCTTTACATAAACGTTTTGTACAAGGCGTAATTCCTCTTCAAACATTTCTAATACGTGTTTTTCTTTTGCAATTTTAAAAAGAGCGACAGCATAACGTTTTGCTACAATCCCATTGCTCATCGCGCTTCTCCTACTTCTTTAATATAATCGCGAATTAACTTCACTTGATCTTCTTCTTTTAACTCTTTTTCAATTACTTTAGAAGCAATTTGAACAGATAAAGAAGCGACTTGTTCTTGTAAAGCAGCAATCGCTTGCTCTTTTTCGCGTTGAATTTCTTGTACAGCAGATGCTTTAATTGATTCTGCTTCTTCTTTCGCAGCAGCAACAATCACATCTTTTTGATCTACAGCTTGTTTTTTCGCTCTTTCGATTAACTCTTGTGCTTCAACACGCGATTGTTTTAACATTTCACGTTGTTCTTCTACTAATTTCTTCGCTTCAGCGTTACTTCTTTCTGCAGCGTCGATTTCACTAGTAACATGCTCTTCACGTTCTTTCATAATTCCCATTAAAGGACCCCACGCAAATTTGCGTAGCATTACTAATAGAAGTAAGAAAATGAACAATGTATAAGCAATCGTTCCAAATGGAATGGCAGCCCCTAATAATAAAGTTGGCACAAGGATTCACTCCCTTCAAAATATCTAAATTGATCATATGAAAAAAAAAGACATACGTTTCGTTCATAAAGCAATGGCGAAGAAAGTTCAAAAAACACTCTTCGCCATCTATGTAAGGGGAGTCTCCCTTATTTGTTCATTACGATGAAAGCAATAACTACACCGATGATTGGAAGTGCCTCAACTAAAGCAACCCCGATGAACATAATTGTTTGAAGTGCGCCTTTTAATTCTGGTTGACGAGCAACACCTTCGATTGTACGTGATACGATAAGACCGTTACCAATACCTGCACCTAATGCTGATAAACCAATTGCAATTGCAGCTGCGATTACACCTAAACTCATTTAATTTGTCCTCCTTTGTATTATAAAAAATTAAATTTTTTCTTACTTAAATTATATTAATGGTCATGGCTTACTTTATGAGCCATATAAACCATCGTTAACATAACGAAAATAAATGACTGGATTGATCCAACGAATACGCTGAATCCCATCCATGCTAACATTGGTACAAGTGCACCTAATGCTCCAAGGAATGATGCTCCGCCTAACTTAGCAAGTAATCCTAACAGGATTTCACCTGCATAAATGTTACCGAACAAACGAAGACCTAACGTTAATGTGTTAGCAAACTCCTCAATAACCTTTAATGGGAATAAGAATTTCATAGGTTGGAAATAACCTTTAACGTATTCTTTCGTACCCTTCATCTTAATTCCATAATAATGGGTGAGGGTAACTACCATCACGGCTAATGTTAATGTAACTGCTGGATCAGACGTTGGTGATCTCCACCATGCAATATGTTCGCCAGCCTCAACTGTTGAATACATGAATGGTAAACCAAGGAAGTTCGATACGATGATAAACATGATAAGCGTAACGCCAAGCGTTAAGAAACGTCCACCTGTTTTCCAGTCCATCGTACTATTGATAATCCCTTTCACGAAGTCAAATACCCATTCCATGAAATTTTGCATTCCTGTTGGGCGAAGAGCTAAACTGCGAGTTCCGATAACAGCGATTAAGAAAACAATAACTGCTGCTACAGTAACCATCATAACTGATGACAAATCGAACGTTAAACCTAGAAATTTAACTAATTTACCGTGTTCCACTAGTAATTCACCTCTCTTCCCTGCTCTTATACTCTAAATAAAGAAAATCTATGATCATGACAAGGTATCCTGTCAGCAATCCTACACCTAGGCCCCACATCGCAATTAACTCTTGATATTTGGCTGCAAATAAAATTAATAACCCAATCGTCGCGAATCTCGAATATGTACTTACCGCTGTTGCCTTAAACTTCACGTTTTCCCCATTTGTTACGCGATCTAATAGCTTGTCTGTTCTACGTGCAATGATGCGCAAACTAAGAAAACTGAAAATCGTTCCGATAATCAGCCCAAGAAATACATCCTTGTAAGAGGTAAATCCCCATCCTAGCACTAGAAGCGCAAGCAAGTAGTACATATATTTCTTTTGTCTTTGGACAAGTCCATGTACGTCTATCATCATTGCTCTCCCGAATAGTAATGTCGAATGAGTCGAATCATTGCGTATATCCCTGTTCCTAAACCGAGTAATAACCCTATAATAAGAAACAATGGAAACGTTCCAACCTTATTATCAATCCATTGCCCACCAAAGATTCCAATAAGAATAGAACCGACTAACTGAGCAAGAATTCCTGACATTAAAGCATATGCTTTTATATGGCTGCGATCGTTTTTTTGCAAGGATTCATCCCTCCAATATGTAACCCTCATTCACGATGTGTTAATAATAACTCATTTTTCTGCATAAATTCTATACAAAATAAAAAGTTTACATTTTCGTCACGGAATAGATGTATTTTTGTCACTGAAAGCCCTACCATCTATCCCCGTTGTTAGCATACAATAGGGTATTAACAGTGTCAACGAGAAATCGTAAAAAATCAAAAAATTTGAGTATTAGTCATTTACTCCCAAAAATGAAAACGTTCCCCTTCTAAATACTGGTTAGTGATATGCAATTTCTAACAGTTTTCTCTTTATAATAGAAGGAAATGTTCACAAGTTTGTCACTATTATATTTTTAAGATATAGCGCTTTCCTTCCATAATATAGTGTTCCCAAGACGTAAGACTTCTATATTATATGTGATGTGTATGCAACTTATGTTGTATAGACCCTGTATATTTATCTCCCCCTCCCCCGCACGCTCAGGGCGAAAAAAAAGACGAGCGGGGACTCCCCTCTCGTCTGTTGTCTTACTTCGTTCCGAATAAACGGTCACCAGCATCACCAAGACCTGGAACTACATAACCATGGTCATTTAGCTTCTCATCTAATGCCGCTACATAAATATCAACATCAGGATGCTCTTCTTGTACTACTTTTACTCCTTCTGGAGCAGCTACGATACACATTAATTTAATTTGCTTTGCACCGCGCTTTTTCAGAGAATTAATTGCTTCAGCTGCAGAACCACCTGTTGCTAGCATTGGATCTAGTACGATAAAGTCACGCTCTTCTACATCCGTTGGAAGTTTCACATAGTATTCTACCGGTTGCAATGTTTCAGGGTCACGGTATAAACCAACGTGTCCTACTTTTGCTGCTGGAATTAATTTCAGAATTCCATCAACCATTCCTAAACCTGCACGTAAAATCGGAATTAAACCAAGTTTTTTACCAGCGATCACTTTTGTTGTCGCTTTGCTTACAGGCGTTTCAATTTCAATGTCTTTAAGTGGAAGGTCGCGAGTAATTTCGAAAGCCATTAAGCTTGCTACTTCGTCCACTAATTCACGAAAATCTTTCGTACCTGTATTCTTATCGCGAATATATGTAATCTTATGTTGAATTAACGGGTGATCAAATACATACAGTTTTCCCATGTGAATCTCTCCTTTAGATGATATTCATGCGTTTACACGCTTTTTTACACTATTTACGATTGTAAAGAAAACGTTACTAATATTCAAGGGCAAATTTGGCAAAATCATGATTTTGTGATGAATCTATCTAGTATCTTTACCAATTATGGGAGGTGTATCCTTCATTATATCGCCAAAATTTATTCATCATTTGTATACATACTTTAAAAACAATATATGTCCAAAAAAAAGACTACTAAAACAATTACGTTTCAGCAGTCTTTTTCAATCTATTATAGATCTGTATACATTGGAAATTTGCTCGTTAACGCTTCTACACGTTTACGCGCTTCTTCTAATGCAACTTCATTCTCATGATTTTTTAATGTATAAGCAATTAGTGCTGCAATTTCATCCATTTCTTCTAAACCGAAACCACGAGATGTTACAGCTGCCGTACCGATACGCACGCCGCTTGTTACAAATGGGCTTGCTGTTTCAAATGGAATTGTATTTTTGTTCACTGTAATACCAACTTCATCTAATACGTACTCTGCTACTTTACCTGTGATTTCTAAGTTACGAACATCAATCAAGATTAAGTGATTGTCTGTTCCATCAGAAACAAGTGTAAGTCCTTCTTTTTGAAGGCCTTCAGCTAAGCGATTCGCATTATTAATGATATTTTGTGCATATGTTTTAAACTCATCTTGTAGTGTCTCACCAAATGCAACAGCTTTTGCAGCAATTACGTGCATAAGTGGACCACCTTGGATACCAGGGAAGATTGATTTATCAATTTGTTTTGCAAATTGCTCTTCACATAAAATCATACCACCACGTGGACCACGTAATGTTTTATGTGTTGTCGTTGTAACGAAATGTGCATGTGGTACTGGGTTTGGATGTAAACCAGCAGCTACTAAACCAGCGATATGTGCCATATCAACCATAAAGTATGCACCCACTTCATCTGCAATCTCGCGGAATCGTTTGAAATCGATAACACGAGGATATGCACTTGCACCTGCAACGATTAATTTTGGTTTATGTTCTTTCGCTTTTGCTAATACATCATCGTAATTAATACGGTGAGATTCAGCATCCACGCCATATTCTACGAAATTATATTGTACTCCACTGAAGTTAACAGGGCTTCCGTGTGTTAAGTGACCACCATGAGATAAATTCATACCAAGTACTGTATCGCCTTGCTCTAAAATTGTGAAGTATACTGCCATGTTCGCTTGTGCACCAGAATGTGGTTGAACATTTACATGCTCTGCACCAAAAATTTCTTTCGCGCGATCACGTGCGATATCTTCAACTACGTCTACGTGCTCACAGCCACCATAGTAACGTTTTCCAGGATATCCTTCAGCATACTTATTCGTTAAAACAGAACCTTGCGCTTCCATTACCGCTTCACTTACGAAATTTTCCGAAGCAATTAACTCAATCTTTGAACGCTGTCTTCCTAGTTCTGCCTCAATTGCAGCAAATACCTTTTCATCTTGACGTTTTAAATGATCCACCAAAATCCCCCTTTTCTGAACGAATTACATCGATTCCCAATAGTTTTTTCTCATTTATTCAGAAAAAACGAAAATTCAGGTTGTAATTCTTTCGAACCTTCATGTTTTCAACTACATTCTAACATGACTTTCTATATCATAAAAGAAAAAAAAAGACCGAAATCGGTCTTTTCTTTCTTCTATTATAAAGTCAGACTACATACCTTTTATCTTTCGATATAAAGCTATTATGCGACTTTATAATTTTTCACGTTTAACGGCAAGGAATAACTTCTTCATTTGCCGCATAAACAGCACGTGCTCCACCTATTAGTTTTCCACGTGTTTTCGCCATTGTTACATGCGCATTTCCTATTTCCTTCACACTTGTACGAACCGGAACAGCTACATGTTTTAAATGCATACCGATAAATGTATCGCCGATATCCATTCCTGCATCTGCTTTAATAAACTCAATTACTACCGGATCTTTAAAATTGTGATACGCATACGTCGCTAATGCACCACCTGCTGATCTAACAGGCGTAACTGTTACAATTTCAAATTGATATTTCATCGCTACATCTCTCTCAACTACTAAAGCACGATTTAAATGCTCGCAACATTGAAACGCCAATTCAATACCTGTTCGCTCGTGAAATTGTTTTAATTCAGAAAAAATCGCCTCTGCCACTTCCATCGTTCCTGATGTTCCAATTCTTTCACCTAGCACTTCGCTCGTGCTACATCCCACTACAAAAATTTGGCCACTTTGCAGCGTGGCTTGTTCTTGGAAATCAGAAAGCGACATTTGTAGCTGTTCTCTTACCTTTACGATTTCTGTCATTACGCCTCTTCCTTTCACAGGTTGGTTCACCAAATTATATTTCATACTATTTATAGTTAGAATCTATTACTTTGTTTCGTACGTTTTAATTTTTCCTACGCGGTTTTCGTGACGGCCACCTTCATAGTCAGTTGTTAACCAAATTTTTGCGATATCACGCGCTAGACCAGCCCCAATTACACGCTCGCCCATAGCTAGCATGTTAGTGTCATTATGCTCTCTCGTCGCTTTCGCACTAAAAGTATCATGAACTAACGCACAACGAATACCGTTTACTTTGTTTGCCGCGATTGACATGCCAATGCCTGTCCCACAAACTAAAATACCACGATCTACTTCACCATTTGCGACCATTTCTGCTGCTGGAAACGCAAAATCAGGGTAATCAACAGAACCAGCTTCACATTCACAACCTAAATCAATATATTCAATATTTAATTCTTCTAATAAACTTACAAGTTCTTTACGGATATTCATACCGCCGTGATCAGATGCTACTACTACTTTCATTTTTACCCCTCCAAAGTTTCAATCAATTATCTTCATTTCACACTCGCTTCCTTGATGGAACGAAGTGATCTCCAATATCGTATTATACACGAAACATTAACCTTCTGAATGTTTTTTCAGGAAAGTTTGTACAAGTTTTTCCATCTCTTCTAGCGTTTCTTTATAAATAGAAAGCGATCCGCCAAATGGATCTGAAATATCCTTACTTATACCCTCAGCTAATCCATATAATGTATCCAATTTCTTTTCAACACTCGGATAATGTCCAAGTACAATTTGCTTATGGTTTTCCGTCATTGTTACTACAATATCCGCCCAATCAACCAAAGTTTCATTTACCTGCTGCGCGGCATGATCGATTGCAATCCCCTTTTCAGCTAAAGCTTCCTTTGCACGTACCGACGCATCGCTTCCAGGATAGGCGAAAACACCAGCAGATTGCACTTCAAATTTACCTTCTCCGTAATGACGAAGCAAAGCCTCAGCCATCGGACTACGGCATGTATTTCCAGTGCAAACAAATAACACTCGTTTCATCTAAACCCACCCCTTTTTTTCTGTTTCCTACCATTTATCATAGCGTACATTAGAATAGAACAAAAGAAATGTGAATATACGAAAGGCGCATTTCTCTTATATTTTTTCTAAGAAAAATGCGCCTTATCCACATATATGTGAAACCCTATTTCCAAGTGCCCAAAGTATTTTACCATACATGATGAGCACACTACAAAACAAAATAAGGAATCCATTTCATACGAAACAGATTCCTTTCATACAATAATTATTTCATTGTAACTTTCATTACTTCTGTTGAACCTTTTGTAGCTGTTACACCTACAGTTGTCTTAATAGACTCAGCTGCATCTGTGTTTGTAATAACGATTGGAGTAATTGTACTTTTCGCTTTTTCACGAATTAATTCTAAGTCGAATGAGATTAATTTATCTCCAGCTTTTACAGCTTGTCCTTCAGAAACGTGAGCTTCGAAACCTTCACCTTCCATTTTTACAGTTTCTAATCCAACGTGGATTAAAATTTCTGTACCGTTTTTCGCTTTAATTCCAATAGCATGTTTCGTGTGGAATAATTGTACGATTTCACCATCAACTGGAGATACAACTACACCTTCAGTAGGATCGATTGCAACACCGTCACCCATCATACGACCAGCGAATACTGGATCTGGTACTTCTTCAATATTTTTCACTGCTCCAGTTAATGGAGCTACGATTGTTTCTTCATTTGTTTTTGAACCAAAACCGAATAATTTTTTAAACATAGGATAGTCCTCCTTATAATTTACCTAAAAGTTTATAGGGCAATCTCTATTCAAGATCGAAATACACGTAAGACTTCATACTTCGAATGTTATACTGTAAAAACGCTTTCGAAATAAATTATGCCATTACTACTAGACTCTTATTGTAGCGCCTCACAAAATTCCAGTCAATTCTGATTGTCTGAATAACAATAAGAAGTTAACTTCTACTTATATTTTCTCTTTTTTTCACTTACTTGTCTAGAGGTCTTTACAACATTTTATTTTTTGTTGTTAATTTGTAAAATTTCTTTCATAATTTCTTCAAAATACACTTGACTAAAGTAAGTAACTATTTTATTATTACTTACATAAGGTAAGTTAATAACTTTTAGGAGGTTTTTAAAAATGATGGATTTCGGTCTTCTTATTATTCGTCTTATTATAGGTATTACATTCATGGGTCATGGTGCTCAAAAATTATTTGGTTGGTTCGGTGGTTACGGTTTAAAAGGAACAGGTGGCTGGATGGAGTCAATCGGTTTACGTCCTGGTGTATTCATGGCATTTATGGCTGGCGCAACTGAATTATTAGGTGGTTTCTTATTCGCATCAGGTATTTTCACTGCAGTTGGTTCACTATTTATCGTTGGAACGATGTTAATGGCAATCTTCACTGTTCACGGAAAAAATGGTTACTGGGTAACACAAAACGGATATGAGTATAATTTAATGCTAATCGCTGTTGCTGTTGGTGTAGCTTTAATCGGACCTGGCGCATACGTTTTACTTTAATATTTATCTCGATTTCAAGATGTTTACTTAAAAAGAGATTACTTCAGTATAATTGAGGTAATCTCTTTTTTACATCATTAAAAAAATATTATTTCCAGCAGGAGTTTTCCACTAACATCTTGTAAACAAACAATAAGTCGTCATATTCAGAAAGGGGATTACAAACATGCTATCAATTAATCCAAACGAACAAACTGAAAAAGATAATTACAAATTACTTACAGGAAGTATCATTCCACGCCCTGTCGCTTTCGTTACTTCTGTAACAAAAGACGGCGTATTAAACGGCGCACCCTATAGCTACTTCAATATCGTCGCAGCCAATCCACCAATTATCTCAGTTTCCGTACAACGAAAAGAAGGAAAACCAAAGGATACTTCCCGAAACGCAATCGAAAAAGGCGAATTTGTCGTACATATTTCTGATGAATCTTACGTAGAAGCAATTAACGAAACGGCAGCTAACCTACCTCCTAATGAAAGTGAAATCGAATTAGCAAAACTAACACCGATCGACAGTGATGTCATTTCAGTACCTGGGGTGAAAGAAGCAAACATTCGAATGGAATGTGTATTAGAACGTGCTATCCCGCTCGGCGGAACTGAAGACTCACCAGCTTGCGACCTACTAATTGGCCGCGTCGTTCGCTTCCACGTCGCAGAACACTTATACGAAAACGGTCGCATTCACGCAGAAGGACTAAAACCAGTAAGCCGCCTAGCAGGACACAACTACGCAAAACTAGGAGAACAATTTGAATTGGTGAGGCCTGTTTAAAAGCGGAAGCGGCTCGCTCAGAATCGCAGGACACTTCGATCGAGAGAGCTCCATCACCCAAATATAAAATCCCCCGCTAAAAGCGGGGGATTTTTTCACTGTAATTCTTCCTTCTTCTCCTCTAATGCAGGTAATTTCTCTTTTTTAGATTTACCAAGCTTTATTACAAAGAAATATAAGGAAAGCAATGTAATAAGAAAAACAATTAAAAACGGGTATGGAGAATAAAAAGTACGTGCTGCCTCCGTTTTTCCTGCAACAAACTTCAATGACTCAATATCTAAAAACTCGGCAAACATCTGTACACCGAGCATACTAAACCAAAAAACAAAAAAACTAATAATAATACCAAAAACTTGCTTCAATCTCGTCATTCATCTCATCCTTTCTATATTTGCAATTTTTTAGTGCGATCAATATAGTACAAACAAAACTATGTACAGAAAGGAGTCATCTTACCATTCACGAATTAATTTAATCCAACCTAACATCGAAATTCGCAAAATAATACCCAAAATTATAAGTCTTCTTAGCCATCGAGGAAAGAAGGTTAAAAACTTAACATACCATCCCCATAACTTGTTCATAATTCCTTCCTACATAAAATTATATAGGAAAAAGGATATATAATCCAAATCCAACTAGAATGATACCACCTACTATTTCACCATATGTACCAAGCATACCTTTCGCATGTCTACCAATTAATAAGCCAACCCATGCCAATAGCATGCTTACAAATCCAAACAGTAATATCGTAATAATCGTCTGCGCACCATAAATCCCAAGACTAAGACCTACTGAAAAACTATCTATACTGACACCAAATGCAAATACAAATAAACTAATTCCAATTGGAGCAGTTCTAGTCTCTTCGCCTTCTAAAATAGACGAATATACAATATAGAACCCTAGTCCAATTAATAAAATAGCTCCCGCAAAATTCGCGACATCCCCATACCTCTCTGATAGAAAACGTCCTAGTACCATTCCAATAAACGGCATAATAATATGAAATATCCCTATCGTCATACCGATATAAAGGATTTGTCTTAACTTTAACGTTACCATCCCCATACCGAGGCTCACTGAAAATGCATCCATCCCTAGGGCGAATGCCATAATTATTAAAGGTATTAGCTGTTCAAGCGTCATTCATGTCCCCCCTCGGACGTGCTACTTCACAATATGCTTATCCGAGGAGAAATATTCTGTTTGCTAAAGGTACATTATCATTCAGTAATAATATGATGTCCCGCTGCTTTTGTTAAACGATTCATAATTGCATTTCCTATTCCTTCATTCGGGAATGATTCACTAAAGATAACATCTACTTCACTTGCATCAAACGTTCTAAGCACATCATATAATTTAGTCGCAACGCTAGCTAAATCACTTCGCATACCACAAGATAATACAACATCAGCACTATATACATGTTGATACTCTTCGGTCGTTAATACACCTACTTTAAATCCTTCTTTCTTTTTCTCATCCACAATACGCTGAATAAACTCACGGGATCCTTCAACAATACTAAGTGGTGCTTTCGGTGCATAATGTATATATTTCATTCCCGGTGATTTCGGTTTTTCTTTCTCATCCTTTAAAGCTGGATCTAAAGAAACATTTCCTATCACTGCTTCTAATTGCTCCTTCGTAATCCCACCAGGACGTAAAATCGTCGGAATGTCGCTCGTACAATCAATTACAGTTGATTCAACGCCTACTCCTGTTGCCCCGCCATCAACGATACCAGCAATTTTCCCGTTTAAATCTTCATACACATGAGAAGCTAATGTTGGACTTGGACGTCCAGAACGATTCGCACTCGGTGCTGCAACAGGCACGTTTGCTTCTTCAATAAGAGCGAGCGCTACTGGATGATCTGGCATCCTCACTCCAACTGTATTAAGTCCCGCCGTAACCCTCTCTGAAATCCCTTCTTTTCTCGGCAAAATGATTGTTAATGGACCTGGCCAAAAATGCTCCATTAACTTTTCTGCAACCGGTGGAATTTCTCTTACAATACCATCTAACTGAGATTTTGTTCCTATGTGGACAATCAGTGGATTATCACTCGGTCTCCCTTTCGCTGCAAAAATTTTCGCTATCGCTTCGTCGTCCATTGCGTTTGCTCCTAACCCATATACCGTTTCTGTCGGGAAGGCTACCGCTTCATTTTCTCTTAATAATCTCGCTGCTTCTTTTAACTGTGGATAAAATTTTTTTCTTTCCACAACATTATCCACAACCCACATATTTGTATGCATTTTTTCCCACGTCCTTTTCTACCATGAAATACTTGTCTATTTTTAGTTTACTATGAGATTTATCCAAAAGACAAACAAGGTTTATCCACAAAATGTGGATAAACCTTGTTAATCCGTGGATAACTTTGTGAATAGCTGACAATTTAGTATTATTGCATTTGGCTCTTTTATATTTTTACAAAAGTGTTCTAATTGTCGAATTCCCTCTGGAACTTTCTCTTTCTCTATAATGACAAAGTTGAAAAACTGAAAGATTGTCACAGATTGTGGATGGTTTGTGAGTAAGTACAATTGTCGAATATTTTTTTCTTTCATATACTGCAAAAACATTTCAAAAAAATATAAGAAAGTCTGCTTATCCACATTAGGTGTGAATAAACAAGAACGAATAAGTGCATCTTCTTCACTTTGTTCATATCCAATTACAGCTCGTATTTCTCCCGCCTCTTCCAAAATCATAAATTGCGCGTACAACTCATTTATTTTATCATCTTTTTTATTAGCTTGTCCGAAAAAAGAATGCAATCTTTCCACATCTGCTTTCGTAGCAAAATACACGTTCTTCATAGTAAATCCCTCCTCATTTTTATATATGAGGAGGGATTTACTAATAGTACTATTTAGAGAATAAAGATGTAAAAGCTTCGACGATAAATAATTTAACCTCTGGTTTTTCTTCTTCCTCTTCTACTTTTACATACTCATTTTGCTTTTCTTGTTTTTGCTCCACAGATTTCTCCACTTTTTCCACAGGTTTTGTTTCTATTTTTTTTACAGGCTGTTCTTCTACTTGCATTTCATTTTTCACTACTTTCTTTTCAGGCGCTGTTACCTTTTCAGCTTTTTCCATCTTTACTACTTTCTTTTCTTTCACCTTATCATCTTTCTTCTCCGGTACATCCATTAATTCCTCATCTGATTGTTCCACCGGCTCTTCTTCAGGAGATTCAGCTTTCACAACATGTTCTTCTTTCCTTACAGCTGTACCACTCGAAAAATCTAAGAAACACATCGGTGGAAATAATACACACCACCAGTTTGCACCTTCACCTTTTCCAATTGTAATAAGTACCGCTTCATATTCTCCTGCTGGATAAATAAAATTCCCATATACCTTTGTAGGAAACTTCACATTCTTACCGAATTCCACTTGAAAAGTCTCTTTACTTCCTTCTCCTTTCAGCGTATTCGCCACTGTCTTTTCAATTTCAGGAATATGATTTTGGATTACTTTTTGAGCTTCTTCAAATGACGTTAAATCCGCTACCCATCCATCGATTTGCGCTTTCACTTCATCACGTACTTTACGTTTTAATGCCTGATCTTTATCGGAATCACTATTAGCTAAAATACGTAATCGAACGGCCTCTTTCGGAATAACAGTAGGCCCTTTTGCATCAGCTTTCATATATCCAAACTGCACAAGTAACTGTGCACCAATTAATAATAAAAGAAAATAAGCAATAACTTGTTTTTTCATTTCCTCCACCGTCCCCTCTAGAAACAGTGTGGACAGAGTTACTTCTTTCTAAACTATTAAATTCAAAATCTATATAAATTTTTTCAAAAAAATAGAGTAAGGTTTTAACCTTACTCCATCTCTGCAAATACCATGCGATCTTTTCCATTAATATCAAAGACAACTTCAACGTGAGCGTGCGGGAAAGTTTGCTGTAATAATGCTTTTACATCTTCACCTTGCCCTACACCAATTTCAAACGCCACAATCGCCTTTCTCTTTAATACGTTCGGCAATTCCTCCATAAAACGACGATAGAAATCTAGTCCATCTTCACCGCCAACAAGCGCCCTTTTCGGCTCATGCTCTTTCACAACAGTAGAAAGACCACGCCAATCTTCCTCCGGTATATACGGAGGATTTGAAACAACGACATCTAACTTCTGACCAGTTTCATAAAACGGAGACAGTAAATCACCGTGATAGAACGTTACTTCCGCTCCTAAAGCCTTTGCATTTTCTTTTGCAACTTCAATCGACTCCTGTGCAATATCTACCGTATACACATGAAGATTTTTATTTTCTAAAGCGAGCGTAATAGAAATCGCACCACTACCTGTGCCAATATCCGCTACATGAAGCTCCTCATTACCGAAATGACGCTCAATTCTCTCTAGGACTCCAACTATAAGTTCCTCTGTTTCTGGCCTTGGTATTAATACTTCTTCATTCACAAAGAACGATCGTCCATAAAACATTTCATAACCAATCATATATTGAATAGGAATACCTTCTACATGCTTGTGGATAAACTCCGTAAAGCTTGTCTCTTGTTCCGCAGTTATTTCTTCACGCATATTCATGAGCATTCCTGTTCTGTTCGTCTTTAATACATGACAAAGGACAATTTCTCCCGCATTCTCATCTCGTCCATTTTCTTGTAAAAAAGAAGAAGCCCATTTCAGGGCTTCATAGACACGCATTACTCAGCTGCCTCCATCTTTTGCGCCTGATCTTCCATCACTAAGGCATTGATGAAATCATCTAACTTACCTTGTAGGATTTGATCTAGCTTTTGAATCGTTAAGCCGATTCGATGGTCAGTAACACGGTTTTGCGGGAAGTTATACGTACGAATACGCTCTGAACGGTCTCCCGTACCAACAGCTTGTTTACGGTTTTGATCGTACTCAGCTTGTGCTTCTTGTCTGAATTTATCATAAACACGTGCACGTAATACTTTCATTGCTTTTTCTTTATTCTTAATCTGTGATTTCTCATCCTGACAAGATACAACTACACCAGTCGGTAAATGCGTTAAACGTACCGCTGACATCGTTGTATTAACGCTTTGTCCACCAGGACCACTAGAAGCGAACGTATCAACACGAACATCTTTTTCATGAATATTAATTTCTACTTCTTCCGCCTCTGGTAACACAGCTACCGTTGCTGTAGATGTATGAATACGTCCACCAGATTCCGTTTCAGGAACACGTTGTACACGGTGAGCGCCATTTTCGAATTTCAGTTTCGCGAAAGCACCTTTACCGTTGATCATAAAGATAATCTCTTTATATCCACCTAATTCTGTATAGCTAGCCTCAATAATTTCAGTTTTCCAACCTTGTACCTCAGCGTAACGACTATACATACGGTATAAGTCACCGGCAAATAAAGCCGCCTCGTCACCACCAGCTGCACCACGAACCTCAACGATAACGTTTTTATCATCATTAGGGTCTTTAGGAACAAGTAAAATTTTCAGACGTTCTGATAATGTTTTCTCTTGTCCTTCTAATTCAGAAACTTCTTCCTTAACCATTTCACGCATCTCAGCGTCTAACTTATCTTCTAACATTGCTTTTGCATCTCGTAATTGCTCACGAACATCTTTATACTCACGGTACACCTCTACCGTTTCCTGCATATCAGATTGTTCCTTTGAATACTCACGAAGCTTATTTGTATCGCTAATAACCTCTGGGTCACTTAACAATTCATTTAACTTCTCATAACGATCTTCTACAGCTTGCAAACGATCTAACACACCATTCACCTCTACATCCTAGTATCTAATACAAATAGTATATGGTACTTAATCAAAAAAACGCAAATTATATTTAAAAGCGGAGCCGACTGCTTAGGTCCAGTGGCTAAGGTTCTCTCGCACAGAAGACGCTTTTTGTCTTCTCGTGCGGGAGGTTCTTAGACTCAAGGACCTAGGAGGCGGAGCTAGATAATATTTAAAAGCGAAAGCGGCTCGCTCAGAATCGCAGGACACTTTCAGCTCTCGACCTTGAAGCGCTTTTTGCTTCGAGCGAGTGAGCGAAATGGCCGGAGATTCTAGCCGCTGGAGCTAGATAATATATTTAAAAGCGAAAGCGGCTTGC
>NZ_MAOG01000011.1:0-6569 GCF_001884205.1 Bacillus sp. NH11B
AACATAAGAGAATAGTAACGTGCTTTTAACTTCAAAAATAGTCTAAATCCTTAAGTTGATGGATGTGTGGCGCTACCCCATCACCATCAAGCTAAAATTTTATAGTACCCCCAGAACGAAATTTTGAGTTAACCCTTAACAAGAGCTCATTTTTTCGTTTTTGGGGGTGATTTGTTGTCTTTATGCCTATCGAGCTAAGATAAATTTGTATCTACCTATCAATGACCTTGAGATAACGTTCAAAATATGTTTTTTAAAATTCAATTTAAGATTGTTTGTATAGTATATTCACTTTTTTATCACAAACCGTCTTTCTAAAAATCATCTATCTCTTTCACAATGTTTAAATTAAAACAGGGAGTTAATTTGCTATAAACTTATACAAAGATTCTCATATTTATCTTTTTTTGTAACGGGTTTGTATATATAATACAAATTTTAAAAAGATAGAAAAATAAAATTCTATGATAGAATAAAAATAAATTTTGACTATTTAGTTATATAATGTTAAAAAACCCCCTTGAGGAAACGATGTAATCAATATTATGATAAGTTGAAGTGGTAGTTGCAGATGATAGGAATAAATTTCAATCACCTATTATTGCAAAAGAACTAGAAGTATTCAATTAAATAAAAGTAGGGATTTATCATAAACTTTAAGACTTAATACAACTAGTTACTCAAATACTTATCCAAATCGTTGAGGCATCGTTATTTCTAGGTACAGTTGACTCTAAAGAATAGAAAGGTATTTTCAATGAAAACAAACAAAATCCTTAAAAATGCATCTTATTTATTTGTAGGTAACATTATCGTTCGCTTTGTACTTGCTGTTGCTACCATTCTGTTCGCCAGATATTTTTCAAAAGACGACTATAGTATGTTAATCGTTGCATTAGCTATTTCAGCAGTTGTTTGTTATTTTACAGATGCCGGTTTAACACATACCTTTATGCGTGAAGGGACAAGGCAAGAGGCTAATATTAGCATACTCATAAGTAGTTATTTACGAGTGAGATTAGTTTTAGCCGTTGTAATTTCTATTTCCTTCATCATTTTTGCACAATTTTTCTATACGGATCCTTATTTACGTTCTACAGTGTATTTAGTCGTACTGCCGACAATGTTTGGTGCAACCTTACAAGGAGTTGGAATGGCTTATTTCCAAGTAACGGAACGTATGCAATTTACAGCTGTTATTTCTGTTCTGCAAGGGTTGACAGCTGCAGCCGCTCTTCTATTAGGAATAGCCTTTAAGTGGAATATAATGCTAGTTGCAGCTATGTATGGAGCATCTAGTCTTATTACAGGACTTATAGCATTTATAATGGTTATTCGTTATACAACCATCCATAAAGGGTGGGACAATAAAATTTTAAATCAGCTGCTTGTTTTCACAATAAACGGTATTATCATTATGTTGCTACCTCAATTAGGACCGATTATATTGGAAAAAGTCGCTTCACGAGGCGATATTGCCGATTTTGGAGTCGCTTCACGAATACCGTCAGTACTTTATCAAATACCAGGTGTTGTGGCAGCAGCATTTTATCCAAAGTTATTTGCATTTGGAAATGAAAAAAAACTTGATGAGCATAGGAAACTATCACATTTTGAATTAAAACTTATGTCTTTCTTAGGAATGGGAATTGCTATTCCATTTATTGCTGATCCAAGATTTTGGATTGTAACCTTATTAGGTGAAAAATATGCATCAGCAGGTGGTGCTCTGGCTATTTTAGCCTTTATGGTCATTTTACAATCCATCAACTATCCACTTGCTGATAATTTAACAACAATTGGACAACAATGGAAACGAACAACAACAATGGCAATTGGCCTAATTGTTGCTATTATTAGTTATATAGTATTAGGAAGCAAATTCGGAATGATAGGTACTGCGGTAGCATCTATATTAACAGAAGGAACCTTATTACTAGGATTTACTTTATTTGTTCATAAAGGTTTCCAATTACTGTTTAAAGGAATCATATTCAATGTCTTAGCATTTGCAATTAGTTATGGTATCTATGGTACCGTATTAATCAATTTACCATCGCTAGTAGCTTTAATACTTACTGGCTTAATATTTGGGATTATTGGTCTTACAATTGATCCGCAAATACGCCAATTAATTGTAGGGTTTTTAAATAAAAAATTACTTCGTAACAAGATTTTTCAAACACATCAATAAAACCCTTAAGAGGTAGCACCACGTGCCTATCTAGCTAAGAAAATACAACTCCCCCAGAACGAGATTTTGTCCTAACTTGTAATAAAAAAGCTCATTTTTTCGTTTTGGGGTGGATTTGTTTTCTTAAGTTGATGGGCATGGGGTAGCGCCACATCGCCATCAAGCTAAGGTGGACAAGAGGGTATATGTGAATGTGTTTTTTGAAATTTCTACGACTACACTAAAGATGTGCATAACAAATAAACCTATTAACTAGGCATTTTAAAAAATATTATGCAGCCTTGAAACTTTTTGACAACATATAATCATAGACAATACCTAAGATATCAAAGACGGTTTTCTTTTCGTACCGGTGAGATTTTCTTCCGTTTTTCTCTAAAAGGTAAAACAAACGCAGTAAAACTTTTAATAATTCATGGCTGTCCTTCTGTAGTCCCTCATAAAACAATAGATAATAATCCTTTATCATATAGATGGATTTGTATTCACTTAACTCTTTCTTTTTCTTATCCAAGAGTAACTGACGCATTTTAAACATCGTCGATGAACAGAGTAAAATACTAATGAGTTGTCCATATAAATGGCATTCTAAGCGTTCTTTCTTGATTTCTTTGCACTTGTCAATTTGAAAGAAAGATTTCCATGTTTTGAACAAAATTTCAATTTGCCAGCGTAATGAATACAAGTCATGGATATGTTCCGTTGGAACATTTTCTGCAGGAAGATTCGTAATATACACATTGATTCCACTCAACCGCTTACTTCGCTCTTTGTAGGTAATACCTTTCTTCTTTTCTTTTTTGATTTGTTCCTTCAACCTTTTCTCTGTTTGTTCCTTTGTTAATCGATGAATAATAACACGAGCTGGCAATTTTTGATACTGTCCAATGTATGCCTCTGAAACCTCCATTGTTTGACCAGGAGACAATTGATTCATGAGTTCTTCCATATCTAACTGAATATAGAGTGATCCTTTCTTTACAGTCCCATTTCGAAAATACTCTGGCTTATCATTCTTACAATAGATTCGAGAATTTAATTTCAAACGTGAGATATAGTAAGCTCCTTTATCATGGATTTTCTGTAAGTCATGTAAGTCGAAATAGCCTAAATCTCTTATGTACAAGTCTTTTGGTCGAATAGTTTGTAGGCTTATTGAACCAAATGTTTTATCATTTTCTCTTCCTTCCCCTACATAAACGTGCAGAAACTTTCCACTCAACAGGTCATACTCCAATTGAATTTTAACTCCTGCCGTATGGCTACTTCCACCTGAACCTTGATAATGTGTAGAAAACTTATCTGGAAGCTGAAATGTTGTAGAATCTAGAATCCGAATGTGCTTAAAGGTCGTGGTATATTGATGAATTATTTCTTTTGTTGAATGAATTCTTTGAATTAAAAGTTTAGCTAGCACTTGTTCAAGAAACTGTACTGCGGAGGCATTAAATCGTTGGTTAAGTCCTTCAGGACTGATAAGAACACCTGTAGATACTTCAAGACAGCTACATAATTGTGTGAGTGATGTACTTGCAACCTGTTGACTAAGCCATACACATAAAGCAATTAACTCCTGTGCTCGATATTTACTCTTTCGCTGAACGAATCCTTTTTCTCTGGCTAGGTGTTCTAGAGTATGAGGAGACATATGTCGTTGTAATTCTTCCGCAATCGGTTGAAGTTCGTCAAGAATTGAAAGATTCATAAAGAAACGCCATCCTTTCCTATAATTCTACAGAAAGGATAACGCCTTTTTTTGCTTTATAGGTAGTGCAAAATATTAATTTGATAGCGATGAGGCGGTACCCCTATATATTCTTATACTTTTGAACTACTCTTATTTTTTTTTCGATATCGTTGTACTTTTGCTATGGTACCACATGACCTTCCTTTTGGTTCGGATGCATACATCCCACACCAACGCTTACTCCCATTTCTAGAGTTGTCATAAAAAAACCATTTGCAATCTGGACATGATTTAAGACGTTTCCACTGACCCGAGGAGATGTTTTTAACAATTATAATTAAAATTTCACTAAAAAAGTCATGTTTTTTAATAGCATTATATTGAATATTATCAATATCTACAATGGATATATTTATAGGGTAACTTGTTAACCACTTTGTTAAATTATCAACATTATTTGTTTCTAATAACATGCGAATATCTTTTCGAAATTGAAGGACATCCTCTAACTCACCGGAAAATTTAATATCATTAAAATTCTCTGATATAAAGTTTTTTATATCTTCTTCAGAATTTAAATGTTCCTTTGGCTTACGTGTTTCATTTGGAATTTCCCAAGTATTTAAGAAACTACGGATAATTTCTAAATTCCCTGGAGCTATTTGATTATTAATCACCTTCGTTCACCTCCTAATATTCAGTATTGACTATATTATACAACTATTGGTAACATAATAAAAGAATATGTTAACCATTAAAAGTTACTAACGGTTAACATTCTTGAACTTAAGTATTAAAGGTGGTGATAGTATGTGTTATGACATTGTTCATTTGATAAAAAGTATATCAATCAAAAATGAAACTCATCATGACCACTTTATGAAAATTGTAATGTACACCATAGTTTGTAAGTGAAAAGTTCTGAAAATTAATTATTAGTAAAATGTTAATAAAAATTTGCATTTGTTTTGTGATTGAAGTATCCAGCTATTAATAAAGAAAAATAACTACATATAAAATATATAGGAGGCTATTCAATGGAACTAAATGTTGAAGTAAATGTAGAAGAGATACAGAGGGTGGGAACAATAAATGATTAATGAAAAAATATCTGTTCCCATCAAAATGTTACTTTTAGCCGTGTTACTTATGAATACAGGAAGTTTTATGATTATGCCTTTTTTAGCACTACATTTAACAAATAATCTTCATTTTTCTTCTTGGGAAGTGGGGACTATTTTAACTACAATACTCATTTCGCACCGTGGACTACCAGTATTTACGGGTTTTATAGGTGATCGTGTAAGTCATACAGTAAATGTGATTGGAGGAGTGATGGTAAGAGCATTAGGGTTTGGAGCATTTGTTTTTGCTGACAGTTTCTGGTCTGTAACAATTGCAGCATTGTTTTTCGGATTTGGAGGATCGTTATTCGATCCCTCGGTTACTGCTTTTTTTACCTCACAAAAAGAAACAGTTCGAAAAAGAATATTCACTTACTTTAATCAAATGCTTAATACAGGAGTAATTATAGGTCCGTTAGTAGGAGCATTATTGGTTCAGTTTAATCCAGTATACCCATTTACTATTGCAGGCATTGCTATGCTTGTTTTAAGTTTTATTCTTTTTATCTATCGTAGTAAATACCCTAGAACTATTAAAGATAATCAAAAAGTATTATTAAGTTTAAAAACTGTTATTTCAAATAAATTGTTTATTTCATTTATATGTGTACTGTCTTTATTTTGGATTATGTTTGCTCAATTAAATATCTCATTTCCAATTAAAGCGTACGATTTATCTGGAAACACCCAATTAGTAAGTTCCCTTTTCATAATAAATGGGGTTACAGGATTACTCTTAATGTTCTTTTTAAGAAAGGTGTTTATTAATCAAGATCCTATGATTATGGTTAAAATAGGTGTCTTGATTATGGGAATAGCAATAGGAATAATCCCTCTTATTCCATCTATTTATTGGATGTTATTTTGTGTTTTTCTTTATACATTAGGAGAAACACTGGCTCTACCAGGAGCTGAAATGACAGTGGCACAATTTAGTGATAATAAACCTGCAGGGTTGTTTTTCGGAATGTTTCAAGCTTGTTGGGCTATTGGTGGCTCCTTAGGAAACTATCTTGGAGCTTGGTTAAATAAATATAATGATATTCCATGGTCTTGGTGTATATTTTTAGCAATAGGAGTTTTGGCTTCAATTTTATTTAATATGATACATCAAAGGATGAAACGAAACTCATCCTTTGTAGAAAAGCAAACTATGAATTCATGAACACAATTAAGAACTACTCATATTAATAAGAAAAGATAATGTTTTTTATGTTGGTTGTTTTTTGGAATATAAAAATACAGACGAGTATAACTAAAAATTTAATAGTGTCCTCAGAACGAAATTTTGTGTTAACTTGTAACAAAAAAACCATTTTTTCGTTTTGGGGTGGATCTATTTTCTTAGCTTGACGGGCATGTGGCGGTACCCCACATCCATCAACTTAAGGTATATTTTTATACAAAATGCGGTCTTTCCATATAGTTTTTTATTATCTTTTATAGATTTTATAAAAGTGGGCATATCAAATAAACCCTGACGGGTTTCAATTTTTTTTACTATGCTACTTTATGATTAGAAGTGGTATACTCATAAACAACACCCAAAATATCAAAGACTGTC
>NZ_MAOG01000012.1:0-164014 GCF_001884205.1 Bacillus sp. NH11B
TAACATAAGAGAATAGTAACGTGCTTTCACCTTCAAGAATAGTCTAAATCCTTAAGTTGATGGATGTGTGGTGCTACCCCATCGCTATCAAGCTAAGAAAAGCAAATACCCCAAAACATAGACCCTATATCAATAAGTTAATCCACAAAATGGAATACACCATTAATTATACTAATAAATCCTTGCATTGACTTAGATAAAATTTAAGTTAGTAAATAATCTATTTGTATATTTTTAAGTGGAAATATTCAGTTACCTAAAATGAGCATATTAACTCAAATAAAAAAGACGTAACTACAAATAGTTACGTCTTCCCTATTATTTATCTCGTATTAACTGTCCGAAAACGCCAGATTGGTGAGGGCTAATAATCAGTGGGGACCAGCCACCACTGATTAAAGTTTCACATTATCTTGGTTTTTTCTTCCCAGTAAATGCTGGTTTCTTTTTCTTTGGTTCTTGTGGTTTCGATTCTACAAATGTTCCTTTGAACATTTCTTGTTTCGTAAACACGATACCTAATTTTTTCGCAAATTGCAGTAATTTACGTTCTTCTTGTTGTGTTACAAGAGAAACTACTGTTCCTTCTTTACCCATACGTCCAGTACGTCCTGAACGGTGAATATATTGGTCTACAGTGTCAGGTAACTCTAAGTGAATTACATGTGTTAAATCATCAATATCTATTCCACGTGCTGCAATATCAGTAGCAAGTAGAATTTCTAATTTCCCACCGCGGAATGCACGCATCGTTGCTTCACGCTCTTGCTTACTTGCCTCTGCATGAAGAGCTGCTGCTTTCATTTTACGGAATTTCAATTTCTGAGTAATTTCATCTAAACGGAATGGGTCATTTAAGAAAGCAACTGCTTTTACATCGCCCATATGCATAATTCTTCTTACGTAATCATTTTTTTCGCGTCGCTCACAAATGATATACGTATGCTCAACTAAGCTTTTTGACTCTGCACGTGTTACACGTACTAATTGTGGTTCAACTGCTAAATCACGTGCTGCATCTTCTGCCGCTTTTGTCATTGTCGCTGAGAAGAATACTAATTGACGATCGCGCATCGTTGATTTAATTACATCCTGTGCAGCACCCATCATTTTTTGCTTTACAATTTGATCAAACTCATCAAATACAATTGTTTTCACTTCATGCATCTTTAGCTTTTTCATACGAATTAGTTCTAAAATACGTCCTGGTGAACCGACAATTACTCTCGGGTGTTTCTTTAATTTTTCAACTTGGCGCTTAATATCTGCACCACCAATTAAAGATGCACCTGAAATATCAGTTCCTGCTGTAAATTTTTGAACCTCTTCATGAATTTGCATTACCAGTTCACGAGTTGGCGCTAAAATTACAACTTGAGGTTGTTTAATTTCAGGATTAATTTTATGTAAAAGTGGTAATAAGTACGCTAATGTTTTTCCTGTTCCAGTTGGAGATTCAGCAATAACGTCTTGTCCTTCTAAAATAGTTGGAATCGCTTGTTTTTGAATTTCAGTTAATTCTTTAAAACCAGCCTTCTCCCAAGCTTGTTGTAAAAATGGTTGCATATCTTTTATCATTTGTTTTTCTCCTTTATCTCTATTTTTGAAGAAAATGTTGTATTGTTCGCACCGTTTCTATCATGTGTGAAATAACAGCTATTAAATCATCAACATGGTCTTCTGTAATTGCTTTTTGAAATAGAACCTCTACCTTATTATGATATAAAATCGCTTGCTTATTATATTCGTATGAAATTTTCTGCGTAATCATTCGCTCTTTTCCCCATATAGAATGCAATAAGGTTTCAATTTCTTCGCATCCTACCTCTGGTTGTTCCATTTCGAACGAGAATTCAAGCTTCATTTCACAACCTGGTATAAACTGAGGTACTTCTAATATTTCACCTGATAAATTCTTTGCATCAACAGATAGTGAAAATGTCGCCTCTACCATCGTTTTAAATGGTTCTGTTAGTTGAAATGAAATACTATACATACGACTTAATGAAGCAAGGTCCATCACATCTTTTCGATCTGTTACGAGAATATCACCGTGTAAATCGAAATCATAGACAGCTCCTTCCACAATTACCTTTAAATTTTCAAAAGCAGTTGGATCAAACATAATTTCCTCCAAAAAACAGGCGCCTTTCGATGGAAAGGCGCCACTTGATGTATATATAGTTTACAGATAAACGAGATGAATTACAACCTTTTAGAATAAACCTACTGCTTTTCCATCTTCATTTACATCCATTTGCAGCGCAGCTGGCTGTTTCGGAAGACCTGGCATTGTTAACATTGTTCCTGTTAACGCAACAATAAACCCTGCACCGATAGATGGTTTTAATTCACGAATTGTAACGATAAAGTCAGATGGGCGACCTAATTTCGTTGCATCATCAGAAAGAGAGTATTGTGTTTTCGCCATACAAACTGGTAGGTTACTCCAACCTTCTCCTTCATATTGAGCTAATTGCTTACGTGCTTTCGGAGCAAATTCGATATCTTTTGCACCATACACTTTTTGAGCAATTGTACGAATTTTTTCTTCCAATGGTAATTCTAATTCGTAAAGTGGTGCGTAGTTGTTCTCACCTTTTTCGATTTCTTTTAGTACTTTTTCAGCAAGATCAACTCCGCCTTGGCCACCCTTCTCCCAAACTTCTGTTAAGGATACTGCATAGCCACGCTCATTGCACCATTCTTGTAAATATGTAACTTCTGCATCTGTATCTGTAATGAACTTATTAATTGCAATTACGAAAGGCACACCGAAGCTTTGAATTGTTTCAACATGCTTCTGTAAGTTTTCCATACCTTTTGCTAATGCATCTACATTTTCTTCTTTTAATTGATCTTTCGCTACGCCACCATGCATTTTAAGCGCGCGAATAGTCGCAACAATAACAACTGCTTCTGGTTTAATGCCAGCTGCACGAGCTTTAATATCTAAAAACTTCTCTGCGCCTAAATCTGCACCGAATCCAGCTTCTGTAATAACATAATCACCTAATTTTGCTGCCATTGTCGTAGCGATAACACTGTTACAACCGTGAGCGATATTCGCAAATGGTCCGCCATGAATGATAGCTGGTGTATTTTCTAATGTTTGTACTAAGTTCGGTTTTAATGCGTCTTTTAATAATAATGTTAACGCACCTTCTACACCTAAATCTTTAACCGTTACAGGTTGATTTGCAAAATTATAAGCGACAACAATGCGGGATAGACGCGCTTTCAAATCTTGAATATCTGTTGCAAGGCAGAATACGGCCATAATTTCAGATGCTACTGTAATATCAAAACCGTCTTCACGTGGTACACCTTGAACCGGTCCACCAAGGCCAATTACTACATTACGAAGGGCACGATCATTTAAGTCAACACAGCGTTTCCAAATGATTTTACGCGTATCAATTCCAAGTGTGTTTCCTTGTTGGATATGATTATCAATAAACGCCGCTAACGCGTTATTGGCAGTTGTGATCGCATGGATATCTCCAGTAAAGTGAAGGTTAATGTCTTCCATTGGTACAACCTGTGAAAAACCACCACCTGCTGCTCCGCCTTTTAGTCCCATCGTTGGTCCAAGAGATGGTTCGCGAAGTGCAATTACTGTTTTCTTACCAATTTTATTAAAAGCTTGACCTAAACCAACTGTTACTGTTGATTTACCTTCTCCAGCTGGAGTTGGGTTAATCGCTGTTACTAAAACAACTTTACCGTCTTTTTCATCCTGTAAGCGCTTAAAAATATCAAGAGATAACTTACCTTTATAATGCCCGTATGGCTCTAATTCATCTTCTAAAATATTTAAATCAGCTGCAATTTCTTGAATCTTCTTCATACTCGCTTCTTGTGCGATTTCAATATCCGATTTAACTGTTGTAGTAGTTGTCATATACCCTAGTCCCCCTTTAATTGGTTCTGATGATATTGTATCAGTTTTTTGTATTTTCTGCACTTATTTACCTCCTAAAAATTCTTTCGTTTCTTTATACGTTTTTTAACATAAATACCCATAAGAATGTTAATGATTGTTGTAACTCTGTAGGTAGTTGACCTAACATCTTCTCATTTACTCCGCGCTTATACACACCGATGCCATCTACAACTTCAAAACCTTGTTCTTTCGCTAACTGTTCAAATTCCCAAGGCATCATCGTATTACAAACAACGTCTTTGCCGTATAAACGGGGATAACTGTTCTCACGAGGCTTTGCTGTCGGTCCTAAAATCGCAATACATGCATGACCATCTTTCTTTAAAACACGCTTTATTTCATTTAATGCTAATAATGGATTCTCGGTCCATTCTAATGAATTAATTGCCACAATCGCTTCAAATTGTTCATTTTCAAAAGGTAAGGAAGAAAGATCCCCCTTCACAAAAGATAAATTTGGCCCTTCTCCGCGTTCTTTACCTTTTTGAATCATAACTTCCGATAAATCTACTCCAACTGCTTTATAGTTCGCGCGACTTAATTTATATGTACCGTATCCATCACCACAACCAACATCGAGCACTTGAGCTTCTTGCTCCACGTACTGCTCAAAAAATGGAATGATTGTGCTCCTGCTCCCGCTATCCCACATTTCTTGACTATTTTGATTCCAAAACTCTGCATTGTTATCCCATTTTTTCTCTGCCGATTCATGCCAATTAAACTTCGCCATACATTCCCCTACCTTCAGTTATTATCATTCATTTCATTCTACATCATTTTCCAAAATTCCTGTTTTATCTTCATAAGGAGATAAAGTGAAACTTTAATCAGTGGGGGATTTTGTTCGTCCCCCACTGATTATTAGCCCTCACCAATCGGGCTTTTACGGGTAACCCGGCTCTCTTTGCTCCACCCGAATTTTGAGGTGAGAGCCTTACTGCACGGCAAATAGCGGGATGTACAGGATAACAACAGAATCTATTTTCTCCAATTTTTGCTTTACTTGGGTTTAACTCATACTCATGTTCTTTTCCTTATGAAAGATACTATAGATACACCCAATTGAAAGAGAGGGATGTACATGCGAAGAAAGAGAAATCATCATTTTAAAAGTGGTGAAAAAAACGAAGAGTATGCAGCTGAAATATCACCAGCTGGTATTCCGATAAGACATGAGCGCAAAGAAATTGCAAATGAAATAGAAGGTACAAATACCGGGGCAATGATAGGCTATGTCGCATTATTTCTTTCGTTATTCTCCATTGCTTTTTATCCTGTTACACTCGGCTCCCTTGCGATTTTAGTTGGCTTATTAGCTGTCAACTTTGGAGCGAGAACACTTGGATATACCGCAATTGGTTTTGGCAGTTTTTCTGTTTTATTCACTTTACTATATCCGCTTGCTTTATCAGCGTTTTAAAAAAAACACACCAAGTTATACTTGGTGTGTTCATTCATGATATAACATGATATGACCGCATCCACAACAATGCTTGGCTGTAATTTCTTGAAAGACTGGATAATTTTCTTCGTCCCTTTGTTCAATAAACACCTTTTCAAATCGGTACATGTTTGGTGCATATGCCCAATCTTGTTTCGTACGTGCATATAACGTTGAAGAAAAAAACTCCTCACCACCACAAACGATACATTCCTTCTTCATCAATACCCCTCCTATGCTTGTCTTACTTCATCTATATGAACATAAGCATAAAAAAAAGACCTTCTATTACTAGAAAGTCTTCTCTGAAACAAAAAGAAATGTACCAAACATCCCTACTCCGCTATATTCTTTTGTAACACCAGCTTCTGTTTTATACGTTTGCTTTACAGTCATAAAGAAAACACCATTTCGCGCATCAATACTTTCAAACTGTAATTTCTCTTTTTTTCCATCTACATTTTGCGTGCATTCAAAGCTACTCTCGTCGCATTTCAATGCATACTTATCCCCTAAATACAACTTGAAATCTGATTCTTTCGGACAAGTTATAAGTAATATCGCCACGAGAATAATACTTACCATACCCACAATTGTATAATATTTCTTCATTTGTTCTCCTTTCAAAAGACAAGAAAACTTGACTTCATGCGCCAAGTTTTCTTAGTCTACTATCCATTGCCACTCTTGTTCTTTCTTATCAAAAATGAGCCAACCTGTTTCTGTTGCGTCCGCTTTCAATTCATTGATATTATCTAGTACCTCATCCGTACTTTCGAATGATCCTACTACATATACTGGAATTTCAAGACCTCTTCTTGACTCAATTTTCCCCGCTAAATCAATGTATAACCCATCTTCCATTAACGGAACAAGCCCAAGGATAACTTCCTTTGAAATTGCTGGGAAAATTTTTGATTTTTGGAAGAAAGTAAAACGTTTCTTTCCAAACGAACCGAGTTTATATGGAATTACCTTACTTAGCATTCCTACAAAATCACCGATTCTACGGTAGTACACTTTGTTGTACCAACCGTCATCATGTGAAAAATAAACGAATCTATTTTTCAGTAACGGGAAGAACGTTCTTCCAAGTGGTTCTTTTTTGTGAGCCAAATATAATAATTCTGCAATTTCTTTTGGCTCTAACTCATCTAAATCGCTTGCATCATCAAAATCTACCCAACAAAATTCATCAAATTCATCAATCTCTGCTTGAATGAGTTTATGTATGTTTTCTTCCTCGACATATTCAAATAAAGTATGATAATGAAAATCTGTCCACTCAAAATTATGCTTTAAAAGTAATACTTGATGAAGCGGTGAAGGGATGTTACTTGCAAACTCTTTAAACGTAATTCCAGATGTAATAAAACAATGACCCCGACGATTACCATTAATATATATCATATTGTTTACTTGGTCAGATCCTCCAGACAAAGCACCCAGCCACCTTCGTTTTATATGTTTCAATTCTATAGCATATTTTAACATGAAAAATTTTAGAAACATAGAAAAAACTTCAAAAACTATTTACAATTTCATGTGTTTTATTACATACTGATTACAAGAAAAAACGCCTGCTCATAAGCAGGCGTTTTTAAAGGATATCATCTGGGTTTTGAGGGTGATGATTTTCCTCTTTCTTTTCTTCTTTTTGGAACATCGATTGGATTTTATCAATTGTTTGTGGAGCTAATTCAATCATTTTTTCCGCTAAATGTGTCGCATTTTGTAAATGAAGAATATTTACCCCGTCTTTATTCACAACTAGAAATGCTACCGGTGTAATTGAAACTCCACCCGCGCTACCGCCACCAAATGCAGGGTTACTATTCGCTCTTTGTCCATCATTCGTCTGGAAATCAGAACCTCCTGCTCCAAAACCGAACGCTACTTTAGAAACCGTTAACACTACACCACCGTCAGCCGTTTGAACAGGCTCTCCAACAATCGTATTTACATCGACCATTTCCTTCAAATTTTCCATTGCTGCTTTCATTAATCCTTGAATTGGATGATCCACCGTTCATAACCTCCTTTGTCATATCTTTCCTAGTTTTTCCGAAAGTTTGTGAACTAAACATAAAATTTTATATAGATTTCAAAAAATTCAAGTTGCAATATTCAGAAAAAGAGGTAGATTCGTTATGATGCGAAAATTAACAAAGAAAGATCATGAACAAGTACTCACATTTCTAAAAGAAGAAGCAGTCCTTAACTTGTTTATTATTGGAGATATAGAAGCTTTCGGTTATGAAACAGACTTTCAAGAATTATGGGGAGTATTTAATGAGCGTGGAGCATTAAAATCGATTTTATTCCGCTTCCATGATGCATTTATACCGTATAGTAAAGGAGAGTTTATGGTCGCTGACTATGAGGCACTTCTTTCCTCATATAAGCCGCTTAAACTCTCTGGTAAGTCAACTATTGTAGAACGATTTGAAACCGCTCCACGTATAAAACTAGGTGACAAAAATGAAATGTATTTTTGCGAATGTCTAAATGATACCAACTTACCTAGTACGCCTGTCCAAGAAACAATTAAACTTGCCACACTAGATGATGTAGAGCGAATTATGCAATTACGAAGTAACATCGCTGAATTTCCAGTTGCTAATGAATCAGAGAAAATATTAAGACAAGCTCTCGAAACAAATACAGGACGTACATACTATATTGAAGAAGACGGTGCAATCATCGCGGGAATGGATATGCTTCGCTCATATTACAGAAAATGATCCAAGACTTTACGAAAGAAGGCCGAACGTTTTGCTTATTTTATAACAATCCAGCTGCTGGACGAATTTATAAACGACTAGGGTTTAAAGATATTGGGATGTGGACGATGTATCGATAATAATGCATAATACACGCAGAAGAGGCTACTTATAATAGGCAGCCTCTTCTGCGCGTAACTAATATCTATTCACATGTACTCCGCTTGCCGTTACTATATGATATACTATGAATTTACTTGTTAAGGCTTGTTAGTTTCTATAACATAAAAGAACAATTTTAATCTTTTATATTTACAACTGAACCAATTAGGAACGCTTTATCGTTATTCTCTGTTCTTATTTAGATATATTTTTCGACTTGCTACTGGATGTTTCTAATAAATAGGAAATTCCAATACCTACTCCACCAATAATCAGAGCCACAATAACTGTTAAAACCCTTTTTCCCATTGGCTGCGGAAAGAAGAAGGAAGAAAAAAATAACACTGCGGTAAAAATACACATTAAAATGCGCCCTTGTTTAAACATGCTCGATTGCTCCTTTTTTCTTTTTCAGATAAAACTATAAGTATAAAGTTAAAAGAGGCAACCTGTAGGTCACCTCCCAAGTAAAACGATTAGTAATACATGTTACATATTTTCAGCGGTTATTCCATACAATCTATCTCTATTTTATCCTTTTCTTTTTTCGATTTCTAAATATAATCTCTAACGCTACTACTGTCGTGAATCCAACAGTTAGTTGTAAACCTGTAAACAGCAGTTTATCATTTAGAGGAACATCAGGTGCACTCTACAGTAGTACCGGAGGGATAAGTATACCTATGATTACAAGGGTTATCATTATCTTTCCCATTTTGTTTCCCCTTTCGTATTTTTAAAATCTATATGTATTTTCCAACCACTTTACAATTCTACTAATTTCTCACGTAGAACTAATTCACTCTCAGTCATATATCCTCTATGCATTTCCTCTACAATCTTATCATGATTAAAACATAATACTTTTTCATCACCTAGATAGCCCACTGGATAAGGAACACCTACATAATCAAAATCACGTTTATCTGCTGATACAACCATTCTTCCTATAATCATAACAAATTGTTCTATCTCTTCTAGTTTTACAACTGTTCCAATCGATAAAAGTTTCATTTGTTTATTCTCCTTTTCTTTTCTTTTTTATAATGTAGTCTATTAAAGTAAGTCCACCTAACCCGATTGCACCATAAACAAGCATGCCGAATGTATGTACCATCTTTTCTTTTAATGAAAATGGAGCTATTAGCCCTGCAATGATTACAATTACAATTGCTATCATCATTACGATTCTTGCAATTTTTATCATCATACTACTCCTTTGTATTCTTCTCAAATTTAGCAAAAAAACCTCCGCCATGAGCTTTACCAAAGTACGCACCCATCTCTTGACCGAGGTGTATTTTAGCCCCTCCTGTACCAAATCCATATTCTAAACGAACTGTTAAATCATGATCCTTAAAAAATGGGATAAAGTCTGGAATATCAATTTTTTCAAATAAAACTTCATATTTCTGTGTTGTAACTTCCGCTCCTAACTGAAAAGTATACTCATCTATTCCAACAACAGCAGATGCATCTGCAAACTTTTGTGTAACTGTTGCTTTTTCTGCAAAACCGCTATTTATTTCTTTTTCTATTGAGTCTTCAAAAATAGAAGCACCAACTTTAAACCCTACTCCCCCCCTCCTGTAACATCACCTGCCAACGTCTTTCCGTCCATTGGAACACTGGTCTCTAAAGAGCCATTTCCCCCTTTAAAAGTAAGCTTGTTTCCTTTCGGAATTTCATATTCACCTTGTATCAAGGAACCTTCTGCTTTCATTACCACTCGATTTCCTTCTGCTAATTTAAAATCACCTGTTAAAGTTTCGTAATCCCCTTTAAAAGGTTTCCCAGTTAAAATACTAGAAGCCAGCGCAATAGCAACTTCCATGTTATCTACCTGTTCAAATTTATTAGCAGAATCAAGTAGAAACTTCTCAAGCGGCTCTAATATGGTTATAAATTGTGCCATTTTAAATGATGAATCACGGAAATCCGTATTAAATTTCATATAGGTTGAGCCCAACCAATTACTAGAAATCATATCAATATCTCGTTTTAGTCGGTCCTGTGTTGGAGTTGCATTCGTGATAGTTGATCTAATAGTCCATGCCACTTTTCGCAACTGTTCAGGAGTAACTTTTATATCCCCCATAGCCATTCCCCTTTAAATATTTCACCATAGAAAATTAATTTTACAGAATAATATTTTTTATACTCTTAAAAATCCGAAAAATACAACTCCTCAAGAAATACAATTTTAATCCATACTAATAAACGCACAGATAGCTGATAACGAGACGGAGGCAATTCATATTATTCTTTTCCTAGATTATATGTACACAAAGAACAGAGCAACCTGTGTGGGCTACTCTTCCTGAAATCGCTCTTAATGGGAGAAATTATCGTGATAATTTTCCTCTATTGTATTAGTCTTATTTATTATTAAATTTACTATACATCCGTTCGTAAAGCTTATTAGTACCAAGTGCACATGCTCCTAAAATAAGAACACCTATAATAAAGCCAATCTTTTTAGGTAATTCATAAGGAGACATAATAGCGACTACAAGAAATATAACAATTGCAACATATGTAATATATTTTCCGGCCTTAAATGATTGCATATTAATATGTTCCTCTCTTAATCCTCAAATTTAATGGTACTACCTATCCCATAACCATCTCTAACGTATACTCCCGTTTCTTTTCCTAATTAATATCGGATTATCCCTATCCTTTTTCAAACTTTATTATTGTTTAAATTTGTTATGGATTCGTCCTACCACTTTATTCGCTCCCAATGAAATAGCTCCTAAAATTAAAACAAAAATAATAAGAGCAATCTTTTTAGGTAGGCTATATGGCAATAACATAGAAAATATAAGAAGTATCGCGACTGCAACATATGTAATATATTTCCCCATCTTAATTGGATCCATCTCAACTTCCTTCCTTTGTTTTTTCAACTTTTATAAATCTCTCCAAAGTACCTTGCCTGTCTCAGCATCTAATTACACTCTAAAGCCAGATGTACCTAGTCAAACTTCTCCTTTTGCTATCAGATCATGGTCTCCTAAAACTAGCGTGAAATCTAATATAAGAAAAGATTTCATTCAACTTCTTACTTATTAACCAGAACTTCTATTGCTAGTTTGGCTCTCTACATAATCAAAATTACATTTATCTGCCGATTCAAGCATTCTACCAATAATTATAAAGATTGTTTTATTTCGTTTAGTTTCAATACTGCTCCAATCGGAAAAAGTTTCATTTATTCCACTTTTTATGTATCTTTTGATAAACTCGTTCAAATAGAACTGAAGACCCCACAGCTATTACACCAAATAAAAATACTACAAGTACATTTATTAATCTTGTTTTGTTGTCTGCAGGCACCATAAAACTTGCGATGAGTGTTACTATTGTGCCAATAATAATTATAATTCTTCCTTGCTTTAACATTCAATTACTCCTTTTTTCTTTGTCCAAACTACCTTTATAGCCATATTAACAGAATTTGTATTCATCTATATTTAGAACAATGTCAAAAATATCCATTTTACTTCATTTCAATTTATAGAAAAGAAATGCTCCTGTAACTCTACTTCTATAGAAATACTCATCAATCCAAGTTTCATTCATTCATTTATTTATTTATTCATTTATTTATCCTCCTGCTAATATACTCCATTAAAGTAATAGCTCCGACCCCCATTGCCCCCCAAAAAGCCACACTAATTGTATATATTGCCTTTTCCTTAGTTGAATATGGACCCATTAATCCAACAATGATTGCAATTACAACTCCTATAATCATTACAATTTTTGGAATCTTCATCACCTAACTACTCCTTACCCGTCTTCTCAAATTTTACAAATCTACACTCTTAAGCTTTACTACTGTTCCCACTTATAAAAGCTTCATAGTCATTCCCTTTTATCTTTTGTTTTTCCAATAAAGTCCATTAAATAGGTAAATCCAATTGCTAATCCGCCAAAAACAAGTACAAAAAAGAAAGTAAGTATACGATCTCCTAATGACTGCGGAAAAAATAATGAAAGTAATGCAATAATAGGTACTGTTATTAAATATATAGTTCTCATTTGCTTGAAATGTCGCATTTATTTACTCCTTTTTCTATTGAATTTCTCTATAAGATTTATAACAAATGAGTTCCATACTAGAGAAAATCCAGTAAATATAAGAACGGCTAGTGAAATAACAATTTTTTCTTTCCACGTTTCTCCATTTATCATAGCGAGTGTGATTAATAGCGCTGCCGCTGCACATATTACTATTTGCGTAACTTTGCGCATAGTAATCTCCTCCTTACACACCTTAATCATCAAACTTTCCCACTTCTTTCATTAAAACTCCTTTCTCAAGTTCCTCCGACTCAATTACAATTGCCATCAAGCCCTTTTCCGTACTCGTCTCATGAAACTCACCCTTCTCCCAAAACACAGCTTGTCCAGCTTCCACCTTCACTTTTTCTTTATCTACCCCGCATACATAACCTTCGCCGTCCACAATAAGAAGCAGTTGAGATACAACTGCTTCATGATATCCGATAATTCCATTATCTTGTAAATGCATGGCACCGATATGTATATTCCCTTGATGGTTTAATATTTTCGACATTATGAAATTAGATTGAAATACTGATATGTGCTTTCCCACTTTTTCGCTAAAGTCAAATATTTTCATTTCAGCTCCCCCCTATATGTATAAAACCATCCTTACTGTCTGCATCATATGTCCTTCAAAATCCTCTTCAAATTGCTCTAATTCCGCAAAACCTTTCGCTTCATAAAAGCGCTTTCCTTTTTCATTTGCTGCTTCTACATGTATGTACAGTTTTCGGATCCCTTTTAATGCCTTAACCCCTCTTTGTAATAAAGCACTTCCTATCCCTTTTCCTTGCTGACCTGGCAACAAATAAATCGCACCTAATTCTGCTTCGTTTTGCAGTCTAACAGGTGAAAAATTCGCAAATCCAATTACTTCTCCCTCTTCTTCTGCAACGAATAAATGTGTATTTTTAAGACGATATTTCATTTTTTCATCAGAATAGGCTTCATCTAAAAAACTATCTTGAATCTCTCTCGGAATAATTCCTTCGTAAGTATCATGCCAAGCTATTTTTGCTACGTTTTGTACAGCATGAATATCTTCTTGCTTCATTTCTCTAATTACATATGTCATCTCGATGTCTCCATTCTCTTTAAATTATATTCTGCTAATATACTAGAAGAAATGGCAAAACCATCTTCATAATTTGCCTTAATTAATTTTAACTTCTCAATCGAAGCTATTGTAACATCAAATTTTTCATATATATATTCCATTACATTTACAAATTGATTTGAATTTAACCCATTTGCAATCGTGCAATGCGGAATCCATTTTCCCGGAACGTAATAGGACTGTGGATTACCATGAAAAGTTTTGAAATTATCATGATAAGAATGATGAAGTCTTAATAATTCATCATTAATGCTTGGTGCTAGAAAGATCGTTCCGTTAGTAGGAAAAGTTCCAACAGAAGAAAAAGTTACAGCAGCAATGTTCTCTTGAAAAGCTACAAACTCCTCTAATTTCTTCGTATATAAATTAAAATCTAACTCCTTATAATCAGCCAATGTTATATGCGGTTCTACTCCGGCTAGTTCATTTGTTCCAATTATATTCGTTAATTCATTTTGCAATTCTCTAACTTTATTAATAAACACACAATCAAATGTAGCAATAATAGCATACACGCTTCCTCACTCCTTCGTTACACATAACACTTCCCACTCTTCACGAATCATTCCCATTCGAATAGAATCATAGTATGTTCCGTTATAGTATCGGCATTTTCGCATTCTACCTTCTAAGCTCATTCCTATTTTCTCTGCTACTTTCATCATTCTTTCATTGCCAGACCAAGTTGTAAGCCCCACTCTACCAATCTCCATATTTTCAAATAGTAAGTCCCTATATAATGTTAATGCTTCTGTACCGTAGCCACCATTCCAGTATGTTGGATCATAAATAACAATTCCCATCTCCAACCAACGCGTCGGTTTATGCTCCCAATAAAATCCGACTGTCCCTATAATTTGATCGTTATTTTCTATAATTAAATTTGACAGCGGTTCTGCTTGTAAACGAGTTTTCATCTTTTCTTTATAGGACGAGTATCCTTGTATTGAAAACGGAAAATACGGCGCATCCCATTTTTTCCACTCTGGATTTTCTTCTTTAAATATGAGATTCCATAATGTTTTTATATCTGATTCTTCAATTGTACGAATTGTAACTTTGTTTCCCTTTAATATAACGTTTTGCATAATTCCCTCCTACATCCACCACTATTTACTATATATTATTATAATATTTTTTCAGAAAAATCAAAACATAAACCTTCAATCATTTAATAATACTATTACGCCGAGGAATTTCATTCATACTTTTATAAAACTAAAGCAAAATGAAGTTTCCGAAGATAAACTATATAACAAATTAGAAGAAATACGATTTCAACGCCTACGGCAATAAAAAATAGGAGGATAAATCCCTCCTATTTTCAGCTATATATTTTTCACTCCTTTTCATTTTTTTCAAAAAGAATCCCTTTCTCTATCCAGCCTTCTACCCCATCTTTTTTAATTAAATCATACCCTGTACAACTACCATCAATGAGAGAAACAATATCCCCGTTTCTAACGCTTAATTGCGCACAAGAAATATCCGTTTTCACTGTATACTCACCTGATTCAAGTTTCTTTATATACTCGTTTTTCACATGAAGTAGTTCATTTGTTCCGAGTTGTTTACATAGGGTAAAATCTTTCATTCTCTCCACAGGCTCTATGTAATAATGTGGATATGTAACCCCGCCCTGCATTACCGAATTCGCATTAAAATCGGCCAATACTTCATACTGTGAAAAATGATCTACATATGTATAGGAAAATGTATCATTTAAAATATCTCGATGAATAATAAATGCATTTAATTGCCCTGCTTCTTTAATCGCATTACCACCATCAATCGCAATAATCTTTTTCTCCTTATCAATAACTGGATTGTTGGACGGGGCTTCATCAGAATAGTTCACAACAGGCCAATGCCCAACTATTACATACTTATTTGCTTTATGTGATTTATTATAAAACTCCGGCATTGCTATCGCATTTTTTCGTTCTGTTTCTTTCCAATCTTCTCTATCTTCAAGGCCAGCATGTACAAAGATATAATCCTCAGTTTCAATAGCAGTTGGCAATTCTGTTAGCCACTTTATTTCTTTTGAGAAATGGCTCATCAATATATTTTTCACTTCACGAATATTACTTTCTTCATGAACTGTATCGCCCAATTTCCCTAGCCATTCGTTAAAAATTGTATTTTTTCGCGTACATAAATAATTAATTAACGCAGGATGTTCATTTACAAGCGCTTCAATTACAACTTCACAATTCCCTTCAGTTACATAAACATTTGGCTTGCTAACTACTAAATCCATCACATAGTTTACGACGCCAATGCTATCGTTCCCCTTCTCACAAAGGTCTCCATTTATAATTAAATAATCATCATCTTTAAAATTAACTTTATGTAATAATTCCTTTAAAAGATTTAATTCGCCATGAATATCAGATATTACGATAACTCTTACACCTTTTGGGATTAATAGTTTCTGAATTTTTTCCAAGTATAAACTCCCCTAACCTTCTTCTAATTCAATATCATCGTCTCAATTATAAAGAGACTATTCGACAAAATAAGTAATTAACCCTCCTCATTCTTCAATTCTAAATTAAAAGGGGTTCCATATGTTCTCACACATAGTACCCCCTTAATATTATAATTCTTTATAAAAAGAATAGCTTACCTTATCATAGCCTTCTCTTTCATAAAAACGATGTGCATCAATCCTTGGAAACGCTGATGTAAGGACGATAGAACTGCACCCTTTTTCTTCCCCCCATTTTTCTACATATGACAGCAGAACCTTACCATATCCTTTTGATCTGTGAGCTTCTGCAGTTACAAGATCATATACGAAAACATGTTTCTCATTATAGAAATTCGTACAAATTGCTACACCAGCGAGACTAACAACTTCGTCATCTTCATTCTGTAACGAGAGTAGTTTATAATTTTCGTCTTTCATTTTTTGAAATAAAGAACTTGCTTCTTCTCTTGAAAGTTTTGTTCGTAATTGCTGTAATACAGGGAATACATCATGTAAATCAGCTTCTGTTACTACTTCTCTAATATTCATTATGATTCTCTCCTTACTATTTCAAAAGTTTTCTAAATGTTATATCATCATTATAAAAAGTAACTGCCCCTAACTTAAGTGACAGTTCGATTATTTTTTATATGGCCAGTTTTTAAAGGAGAATTTATAAAAATGGATCTTACTATCCCATTGCAATTAGAAAGTAAAACACCAATTTACTTACAAATTTACGAATATATGAAACGAGAAATCTCTCATGGATCACTGCCTGCCGGTACACGCCTTCCTTCTCACAGAAATTTAGCTATGCAACTTAATGTTAGCCGTATTACTGTTGAATCTGCTTATCAACAATTACTGGCTGAGGGTTATGTAGAAAGTAAACCGAAACGTGGGATTTTTGTTGCAGAAGTTGATATTGATGTCATTCAAAATAAACAAAAATTTTTGCCAAACAGCGCAAACAATATAAAAAAAGAACAATATGACTATGATTGTAGCCAAGGGCTTATTGATCAAAAAGCTTTTCCAATTACAAACTGGAAAAGAGCATTACACGAAACTTTATTCCAATATGAAAATGAATTATTTGCTAAAGAAGATCCACAAGGTGAATTCGTTCTACGAGAACATATTTCAAAGTATTTATATCATGCTCGCGGGGTACATTCTACATCTGATCAAATTATTATCGGAGCCGGTACGCAACCTCTTCTTTGGTTACTACTTCAACTGCTTGGTTCAAAAAAAGAATACGGAATCGAAAACCCTGGATTTCATCGTATAACTGCTATGATTCAAAGCTCTGTTCTTCCTGTTCACCCTATACCTCTAGATGATAAAGGGATTCATATTTCAGCTTTACGTGAATCAGGTGCTAATGTAGCATACGTCACTCCATCTCACCAATTTCCACTTGGAATAATTATGCCTTTATCTAGAAGACTCGAACTATTAAAATGGGCGAATGATTGCGGGGGATATATTATTGAAGATGATTACGACGGGGAATTCCGCTATGTAGGGAAACCTATTCCTTCTTTACAAGGACTGGATTCAAATGAACGTGTTATTTATATGGGAACCTTTTCAAAATCCTTTTTACCTTCTTTACGAATGGGATATATCGTTTTACCACCTCATCTTTTAAAAACCTATAAAGAACTTGAAGGTAAATTTAAACAAACTGTTTCCACAATACAGCAACTCGCTTTTGCCACCTTTATTCACAATGGTGATTGGGAGCGTCATTTAAACCGTAGTCGTACGTTATATAAAAGAAAGCATACATTACTAGTTAAATCTATCAAAAATGAAATGGAATCTCGTGTTCAAATACTTGGTGAACAGTCCGGGCTGCATATCGTACTTCACGTTAATAATGGGATGAACGAACAAGAACTTATTCATGCAGCTGCGAAACAACGCATTAAGTTGTACCCTCTCTCCACATACGATTCTGTTCATAATTTAAGGAAGGCATCGTATGTATTACTCGGGTTCGGCAGTATTCCCGAAGATAGTATCGAAACGGTTGTCAAATTACTGAAAATAGTCTGGTTCCCTAACTAAAAAAAACTCCACGTAAGTTATACTTACGTGGAGTTTTTTTAGTTACTATTTTTCTGATACTTGCCCTGATTTCGCTGTCCTTCCTGGACGCTTTACACCAGTTGTTTCTGTTGAATAAGAAGCTTCAATTATAGCACTTGGATCTACAGAGAGAACGAGATCTTTCATTTTCGGATAAATGAAACGGTTTGTAATACAATAAATAATTCTCTGGTGCTCTCCTAAAAAACCACCTTCTCCATGTAGATACGTAACAGACAGTTGTAATTCTTTCATAAGCAGTTCGCCAATTTCTTTATTTTTATTCGAAATAATCATGACGCTCTTCCCTTGATTAATACCGTCTAATATGAAATCTATCATTTTCGTAACAATATAGAAAATTGCTAATGAGAACATCGCTTGCTCAATTGAAAATAAAATAGCAACAAATACAAAAATAACCGCATTTACAGCAAGTAAAAATGTACTGATCGGTACTTTAAAATGCTTGTTCATCCAAACAGCTAACATTTCTGATCCATCAATTGCCCCGCCCATTTTTACAACGATTCCAACACCAACACCAAATAGAACCCCTCCATAAAGTACAATTAATAATTCAGAAGTCGTAATTGCTGGAAATGGTTTTAAATAAATCAATCCGAGTGTTGTAACAACATTTGCATAGGATGTACGGATGAAAAACTTCTTCCCCATTACTTTTGCAGTAAATAGCAAAATCGGGATATTAAGTCCTAAAAACACTCCGTAAAGCGGTAATCCAGCAACTTTATTTGCCATAATAGCAATCGCGGTTACCCCACCGTCTACTAAACCATTAGGCGCTAAAATAAGCTCTAGTGAACCCGCTACAATAATGGAGCCAATTGTTAATAATACGTATTCAAATAATTTTTTCATTCATTACCCCCAAAACTTATATATTTTCTTAGTATTATCATAACTAATTTTTTTCGCAAATACAAAGAAATTGCTTTATATACACACATTTTTCACCTTTTTGGTGATTCTTATGTAGAATCTCAAAATTTAATACACTTTATACAAAAATAATACCCCCCTAATTTTTACCTCTTAATAACATTATGTTATATAATCAATTTAGAGAATTTACAGAAAAAGGAGCTCTTTCATGCTACAACAATTGTTCACTTCACCTATTTTATCTGTTCAAGCTTTGCATCCAGGCTATGTAGACCATGCAAGCGACGTGTTTCTTGTTAAAACAGAAGCTGAAGAAGTTATTGTTCGTTCCTCAAAAATGACTGAAGAGCCCAACAATGATTTTTGGTGGGGATGTAAAAACCTTTTTGGAATTGATCCAAGGAACGTACATCATTTAGAAACAATACACGCATTATTGAAAAAGCATACTACCTTACCCATCCCTACTATTTTGCAAAAACATGTTTTAAATGGGCGAGAGTATGTAATCGTCGAAAAACTAACCGGAAGTACGCTGCAATCATTTATCGGACAACCTGATTCTATTTTATTCAGCCTTGGAAAAGGACTAGCAGAAATTCATTCGTTTCAAGCAGAGTTTATAGGAAACCCATCAAGTACTTTCCACATTCCACTAGAAGAATTTAAGTCTCACATATTAAAAGTCAGTAAAGATCTTGTAAATAGGTTCTATTCCGATAATGTTAGCATCCATAACGCATTTCATACTTTTGAGTCACAACTCTCTTCCTTGCCAGCACCGAAGGAAGCTACACTCGTTTTAATTGATATGGATCCTACTCAGTTTTTATCAGATGGTACAACTATTACCGGCTTAGTAGATACAGAGGCTTTTGCAATTGCTCCACGAGAGTTTGATTTTATCGGCTTAGAATATGTATTTACAGAAAAAGAGGCTCATACTTTTAAAAAAGGTTATGAAACCATTATGCCCATTCCTAGTCTTAAAGAATGTAGACAACCCTATCGATATTTATATCGCTTATTATCTGTTCAGGGTAATGTGGAGTTAGAAAAGTGGTTACGTCATCCATCCTATTTTTAATAACGATTGCGAGGGATTATGAAATGAATATTGAAAAAAAGAAATCTTTAACAACAAACGAAATTCAGCAAATGAAAGATTTAGCTCATATTTGCGGGCAACAAGATAAAATTGATTACTCGTCAGAGTTGCATGTCAACTTTTTAACTGCTCGTAATAAAGATGTGATAAATGATTTTCTATTTTATGATGATACTCAATTAATCGGTGCATTGAGTATGTATGACTTTGAAAGACCGAAAAAACTGGAGTTAATAGGGTTTGTTCATCCGAACTATAGGAAACGACATATAGGCACTACTCTTTTACAAACCGCAATGAAAGAAATACAAGAAAGAGAAGCAGATGAAGCCCTTCTTATAATTAATGGTGACTCTATTTCAGGGAGATCATTTGCAAAACAAATGAACTTGCCTTATTTATATAGTGAGTATGGTATGGAGTTCAAAACAAACGAAGCACAAAAAACAATGAAAAATAATATTAACCTTACCGTTGCATCTTCTGAATTACTTCCTGATCTTATAGAAATCGCTAGTGAAGCTTTTGGAGATTCAGCAGCAAATACGTCCACATGGCTACAAAAAATGATGAAGTCACCTTCTCATCAAGTTCACATTGCTCTTATTAATGAAAAAGCAATTGGAACGATTACCGTTACTGAGCAAGAGCAATCTACTACACTATCAGGATTCGCAGTTCATCCTTCTTATCAAGGTAAAGGGTATGGTAAAGATATTCTTAGTTATATGGTACATACACTTATTACAGATGGAGTTTCAACAATTGAATTAGACGTCGAAACGAAAAATAACAATGCTTTAAAACTATATACACAATGTGGTTTTGAAATTAAAACGAAGCATGACTATTATAATTTAATGAATTTTGAAGAGAATACATATGTCTAAAGAACTAATTTATTCTGATTATGATGTTTTTGCAGACATTTATAATAAACATTGGGGACATTTTGCAGAACACTCCTATCCAGCCTATCATAAATTCGTTTTACAAGATGCCGCTTCCCACTCCCGTATATTAGACCTTTGCTGCGGGACTGGGCACCTTACTAGGAAACTAATTGATAATAATTTTATAGTAACTGGTATAGATGGTTCTGCTCAAATGATTGAACACGCACGTCAAAACGCGCCAGGTGCATCCTTCATCGTCGATGATGCACGCTCATTCAAAGTGGGTGAGCAATTCCACTTTGTCATTTCAGCCGGTGATAGCTTAAATCATATACTTAAATTAGATGAGCTAAAAAACACTTTTCATCATGTTTATTTAGCATTATATGATGGAGGTACATTTGCATTTGATATGAATATGGAGAAAGGTTTTCTTGAAAATTGGAGTGCGTCCTTTCACATTTCAGAACAAAAATATGTCTGTACGATAAACTCTACTTATGACATTGAAAGAAAAAAAGCAGTGATGAACTTTATACTATTTAAGCATGACATAAATGATAATTGGAAAAGAAGTGACTTTTCTTTTGAGGAAGCTTGTTACTCCAATGAAGAAATAATTTCTTCGTTGGAATCTGTAGGATTTAAAAACATTCAATTACATGGTGCAAATAGAACTTTTTTCATTTGTCAAAAATAAAAAAACTGAATCATAACGATTCAGTTTTTTCTTAATATATTTACAACAGCAGTCGTTTCATTATTTTCTTTATAAACACGTGGAATTCTTCTGTCTAACATACATGTAACTTCATAGTTAATTGTACCTAACATATCCGCTATTTCTTCTACTGCGATGTTTTCTTCACCTTGTTTACCGTAGAATACTACTTCGTCCCCAACTTGTACTGGCATTGCTTTTGAAACGTCTAACATGAGCTGATCCATACAAACACGACCAATAACAGGTACTCGAACTCCATTTATTATTGCATGCCCTTTATTAGATAACTGGCGATTATATCCATCAGCATAACCAATCGGTACAGTTGCAATCCATTCCTCACCAGTCGTTACATACGTATTCCCATAACTTACACCGCGATTCTTCTTCGCATGTTTAATATGAGCTATTTTTGATTTTAACGACAACGCAGGCTGTAAAGAAACAACTGAATGATCTACCTCTTTTGAAGGATACATTCCATATATTCCAATACCGACACGAACCATATTTTGAAATGTGTTGCTAAGTTCCATTGATCCTGCACTGTTTGAACTATGAATATATGGAAAATGAATTCCCAATTTTTTTGCTGTATTTACAGCTTTTTCGAATAGACTTGTTTGCATATTCGTATATGCTTTATCAGTTTCATCAGCGGTAGAGTAATGTGTAAACATTCCTACCACTTCCACATACTCCATGCGGTTTAATTCTTCTAAAAATGGTTTCACTTCTTCTTCTTGTAAACCGATACGACTCATTCCTGTATCAATTTTCACTTGAATTTGTGCTTTCTTTTGAAGACGGTTTGCAATTTCATTTATACTTTGTAAATCTTCAATTCTATAAACAGTCATCATAACGTCATATTGAATTGCCTCTTCCACAGCTGCTACTGATGTATAGCCTAAAATTAAAATCGGTACAGTGATTCCAGCTTCTCTTAATTCTATTGCTTCATCTACAAATGCAACTGCAAGTTGGTTTATTCCTGCTTCGATAGCTGATTTGGCAACTTCAACTGCTCCGTGGCCATACCCATTTGCTTTTACAGCAGCCATCATTGCAATATTTTCATCATTCACGCGTTTTTTAAATTCTTTTACATTATGTTTTACAGCATTTAAGTCAACTTCAACAATTGTATCTCTTCCATATTTCAAGCTCATTGGTCTAACTCCTAACTCAATAATTACATTCCATTCTATTTCACGTTTCATATGACCTTTTACAATATAATACTTTTCAATATGCTAGTCAAACTACTAGAATTTTCGGAATTTTGAGTATGATATAATACCCTTAAGAAACTATTATATACGGAGATGAGGAGAATTACAATGTTTGTACAATCTGCGTTGCACCAACTTAAAGTTGCTATTGATAGTTCTATTCATATGCTTAACCACTATACTGAAAACGAATTGAACATAAGACCGATTCAAGCTAAACGTTCCCTATTTGAAATGTATACACATCTTTCACTTATTTGCCATGCGGATTTCCTCATATTAAATGGTATTACGGAAAAAGATTTACATACCTTTTATATAGAACAAACACCAAAAACAATTACTCAAATGCAACAAATGATGATAAAAGGGTACGAACTACTTTCTAAAACTTTCTTATCCTATTCCAATGAAGAGTTAGCGGAAATTATGACTGCTTATTGGGGAATTTCTTATTCTCGATTCGAATGGTTGCTTGAAATCGTTGCACATTTTTATCATCATCGCGGACAAATTCATATTTTATTAGTTGAACATATTAAAGATCCTTGCATTCCTTTATTCGAATAAAAAGAGCGGAAACAAAACCAATAAAGAGTATCAATCCTAATAAAACAAACGTCTGAGCGTAGTCTCCTATTTTCATAAGATAAATAGAAATAATAGGTCCTATACTAGTTCCTAAAAATAAAATAAAAGTATAAATAGAAACTGCTATTCCCCTCGCTCCCCCTCCTAATTGGCCAACAAGAGAAACTAAAGACGGAACAGATATAGCAATACCTATTACAAAGCAGATGCTCATCATTACAAGTAGCGGCAGCTTCGAAATAAAGCCCATTGAACTTAGACCAAAAATAGCCACCAACAATCCGCCCTGAAGAACTCGCCTTACTCCGAACCTCTTTGTTAAACGACCCGCAAGTGGTGACAGCAACATACCAAATAGCCCTGCTAAGCGAAAATAAATAATTTGTTCTGGAGTTAAATTGTAAGTAGGAGAGCTCAAATAATTTCCTAAAACAGTATACATATTAACAAAAGCCATTAATAAAACAAATGCAATCATATAGCTCAATACTAAGCTTTTATGTGTAAAAACTTTACCCATCTGTTTAATTGGTCCAAAAATATCAGTATAGGATTGAGACGTTTCCCCTTTCGGAAGAGAATAATGAACCCATACAGCAGTAATGATATAGACAATACTAAGAAGAAAGAACACCATATGCCATCCAAAATGCTGACTAACAGCCGTACTTATTACTTGCCCTACAATTCCAGCTACTAAAAAGCCAGTACTGACAAACCCAATTGTTGTAACCTTTTTCTCTACTGGAAATATTTCTACAACGTAAGCCAACGCTACTGGAGAAAATGTAGCTGCTGCTATACCCTGTAATCCTCGAAGAATAACAAGCCAGAATAAGCTATCCACGAACCCTAAGAAAAAAGAAACAATCGAGAGTGCAAGCAATCCAATAAAGATCACTTTTTTTCGCCCATATTTATCAGAGATTGCCCCAAATAACAAACAACCTATAGCAAAGCCTACAGAAAATATACTGCCTGTAGCCGCAGATTGCGCTAATGATACCTTAAAAAGGTCTGAAAATAGAGAGGTTAAAGGAATCGTCACATATAGGCTGGACATAACTACCATGCCTGCCCAACATAACACCGCTGTCATTATTGTGTAATTCCTTTCACTATTTACTTCTTTTGATATTTCCATCCTAAAATCTCCCCCTTACAATGATTTTCCCCATCGGTTTAAAACATCTAAAGTAAACTACTCAAAACGACATTCCTTCAACACTTACTTAATTTGTTTACGTTAAAAGACATATCACCACCCCTCATTAAATTAGCTAAACATATAATAAGGTAACCTAATTATATGTTTAAATAAAAAAGTTGACTCACACAATCAACTTCTTTATCTGCCTTCTCCTAATTTCTTCTGCATAGTTACTTGCATTTTATTTAATAGCTTCTCTAAAGTTTGACGCTCTTCTTGACTAAAGTCATCAATTAATGAAGCGCAAGATGACCAAAAAGTCGGTAAAGAATGCGTAACTAGTTCTTTTCCTTTCGGAGTAATTTTCACCTTTAATCTTCTTCGATCTTCAGAATGATTGAATCTTACGATTAACTCTCGTTTCTCCATCCAATCTAATAAGCCAGTGACAGAAGCACGTGTAATCCCTAAGCGGCTCGCAATATCCGAAGGACTCATGTTCACCTCTCCCCCATTCGATTCCATTTCACGCAAAATAAACAACAGTAAAAAATCTAATTTACTTTCTGAAATACCAAGCGGAGCTAAATCTACATCAACAGCATCTAGAACATTATCAGACGTCCATAACATTAACAAACCAAGTTTTGCTGCGATTGGATCCGTATCCGCTGATGCTGTCTTTTTTATTAACTCTGCATAAGGCTCAATCCCTAAAGGAAGAGCATCTTTTTTTGAATCCATTCATTTTCACTCTCCTTTCTTTCATTTAATTAGCTTACCTAACTACTTTTTATTATACTCATTTCCTTCCTTTTATTGCAAGAATATTGTTAGACAAAAAAATCCTGTTTTTAAAACAGGATTTTTCATACTGACTAACTAATATCTCTAAATAATCCCAAACTCTTTTAAAGCAAAAGAAATGCCACCTTCACTTGATTTCTTTGTAACGAAATCTGCTCTTGTTTTTAACTCTTCTCCGCCATTCCCCATCGCAATTCCTAATCCTACATACTGTAACATCTCAATATCATTCCCACCATCTCCGAATGCAATTGCTTCTGACTTACAAATTTTTAGATGTTCCAATACCTTTTGAATTGCAGTTAGCTTCGATACTTTATTATCTTCCAACACATTCATAACGTAACCATGAAAACGTTCAAACGTAAGTGCTGGATATCTTTCAAAGAATTTTTGAGCTTCTGTTTCATCAGCATACAGACATACACAATAAATCTCTTCTGATAAGTTTCTAACTTTGTCAGGATAATGTTCTAAATTTAACGTTTCATTTAATGCTCGTATTACACGTTCGTCTTTTGAGGCAATACCATTCATTACAAATTCTTCTGTAAAATAAGAAACACTATGACCATGTAATTCAGCAAAATTTGAAATATCATGAACAATTTCACTTGAAAGTACCGATTTATGTACAACTTCATCAGCACATTTTATATGTGCACCATTTGCAGAAATAAACGTATTTATGCCCAGCTCTTTAAATTGTGAGCATAAACTATATGGTCTCCCTGTTGTAACAACTACGTGAATTCCTTTATCTATTAACCTTTGTATCGCTTCTTTTGTGCTTTCATGCATACTTCTATCAATCTCGCTTAAAAGAGTACCGTCAACATCAAAAAATACAACTTTGTACATATCCTCTTACATTCCATCTAAATGATTTGTATCATTTATAAAATGAATAGTTTTCTGTTTATCCGTAAGTTCAATCAAACTAATTCCCGTATCTCCCATTTTAAAATAATAGTCCATGCTAATTGGCATTTGGAAAAACGCTCGTAAAATACTATTTATTACACCACCGTGTGCAACAATTGCAATTCGGTCATATGTATTCTCTGTCACGATTTTAGAAAAGATTCCTTCTATTCTCATTCTAAATTCGATAAATGATTCCCCGTTTTCAAAACGATCATGGAGAAATTTTGGCTCTGGATATTTTTTCGCTTCTTCAAAGGATAAACCGGCTTGTACTCCATTATTAAACTCCATTAATTCTTCTTCTAGTTGAATTGGGCATCCAATTTCTTCCGCTAATGTTTCAGCCGTTTCTCGAGCACGTTTTAATGTGCTTGCCCAAATGAAATCTGGCGGGAAATCCGCTTTCACTTTCTGTACAAGTCTTTGTACTTGCTGTCTTCCCTTTTCTGTTAATTCAAAGTCAGCTCGTCCTTCATGTACATTTAAAATGTCGGCTTCTGATTCTCCGTGGCGTATTAGTAGTATTTGCATGTTTCTCCCGCTCCCTCGTTTAATATTCACAAAATTCCATTATATCATATTCTTAACTTTATATAACAAAAAAGGAACGGTTTCCCGTCCCTCACCCATTCACTTTCTCTGCATCATTCCAATAATACTTACTAAATGCTTCCGTTAACACATCAATGGTATTATATAGTTCGTCTAGCGTATTATCCACACCACCCACTTCAATTAACATTGCGTTTTTAGATAAGTCTTGATTATATACACCATTTCCTTCTTTTTTATCCTTAGGGAATATTCCTCTACTTATTCCGTAATAGTTTTCATCTAAATAGCTATTGATCGCCCTTGCAATTTTTTCATTTTCAGCACGCCCTTCGTTTTCCATCCCAATAATAAAATATAATCTTGCATACGATTTCCCGTTAATGACTTTTGTTGTTACCTTCTTTCGCTGATCATCACGATGTATATCAATCGGAAACGCAATTTTACTATTCTGTGCTAATGCTTCTTTTACATATCCATGAGATGCTTTATACGACTGATACCATACCCATTTTTTGCTTGCTAGTAAATCACCCATATTCGTTTTATCATGAATTACTGGAATTCCTTGTCCTTCAAGTTGCTCTTTCATACGTTTCCCTAGTAAAGATACATTTACATCTGGGCTAGATGGATCGGTTGCCCCTGGTAATAATGGAAAGAAGGATTCCCAGCTGTGTGTATGGTAAATATATACTGCACTTTCACCTTTTTGCGTTCCATTCTTTTTTTGCACTGGATTTTTCTTTTCTGCTTCTGTAACTTTATCTTTTGCTACTTCTCGATTTTTCGTTACTTCCTCAATTGGTACACTAGATTCATTAGGAATATTCGTATAGTTTGTCCCTTCCCCAGCTACGATAATGTTAGAATAATATTTTGACATACCGGGTACTTCTTTACCAACAAACGTTCTTAAATCTTTAATTTTTAAATCCGTCGCGATAGAGAATAGTAAACTTCCAACTGAGTCCCGTTTATATTTTTTAAAATAATCATATCCATAGTAATGATTCTCACTTTCTATCATTTGAACAAAACCTTGCATCGATACTTTTCCAAACCACTGATTCGCATAATAAGATTTCATTGTATGTAAAAGTGACGTCACAATCGACGCCATAATAATTACTACTAGTGCATATAAAAAGAGTAATGAAATTAGTTTCTTTCCATGTATACGAGTTGCAAACTTTTTCACTGTATCACCTTCTTTATACATGAATATGTACAAGCTTTATGTAATATACGCACAAAAAAAGAGAAATGGCATCCCATTTCTCCTTCTCACTCTTATTGTTCTTTACCTGTATCATTTGAAGGTAATTTCTTTGCTTGTTTTTCTTTAAAAATTTCCCCAATCGCACCAAGAGTACCAAGTGTTTCAATTGCATTAGATGGAATAAAGACTTTATTTGCTGGCCCTTTCGCAACCTCAATCAATGATTCAAATGATTTATAAGCAAGTACGCGCTCATCTAAATCTGCTGCACGAAGTAACTCAATTCGATTTTGTTCTGCTTTTGCAATTTCATCAATCGCTCTTGCTTCCCCTTGCGCTTCTAATTCTTTTGCTTCTTTTATACCTTCAGCTTCACGAATACGTGCTTCTTTATCCCCTTCAGCCATCAAGATTTTACTTTGTTTTTCACCTTCAGCACGAAGAACCTTATCTTGTTTTGCAGCTTCCGCTTCTAAAATGATCGCACGTTTATTACGTTCTGCTTTCATTTGTTTTTCCATCGATGCTTGCACATCTTTTGGCGGGTTAATATCTACTACTTCAACACGTTCAATACGAACGCCCCATTTTTCTGTTGCTTCGTCAAGCGCTAAGCGAATTTCTGTTGAAATTTTCTCACGACCTGATAATGTTTCATCAAGTTCCATTTTACCAATAATTTGACGCATAGTTGCAGAAGTAATATTGCGAACACCATATTCATAATTAGAAATACCGTATGTCGCAAGTTCTGGTTCAACAATTTGATAGAAAATAATTGTATCAATTTCTACTTGTACATTATCTTTCGTTATTACCTTTTGCGGTGGTACATTCGTTTGTTGAATACGTAGATCATGATATACACGAACGCGATCTACAATCGGGATTAAAATATTTAATCCTGGGTGCATAATGCGCTGAAATTTACCAAACCTTTCAATAACCCCAACTTTTTGCTGTGGGATAATTTTAATCGTCAATGCAACAAATACAACGACAATCAATGCGAAAATAATCGTTAACGTTAATGCTACTACCATATTTATTCACTCTCCTTTTTTACTTGTAAAATAGTACTATGCCTCTTTATAACAACGACTTTTTCTCCAGCATCAATAGGAGTATCCGAAATAGCTGTCCAAGTATCTCCATCCACTTTCACAATACCGTTCACTTCACTTGTAATCGCTTGCATAACAATTCCCTTTTTACCAACAAGTTTATCTACTGTATCAGTAAAACCTTTTGCTTCTCGAAAGTTTTTTGAAATTCTTTTCGTAAAGAAGGTCAATGTTAAACTGACAATCGCACCAGCAACAACTTGTAAAAATAGTGCATCAGGAGCAAACAAAGCAATAAGACCTCCGACAACAGCTCCAATCCCAAGCCAAAGCATGTAAAACGTAATCGACAACATTTCTGCGATAAATAAAATACCTGCTATTATGAACCAAATCACCCATCCGGCCATATGCAACCCTCACTTTCTTTCTCATTTTCTATATGTATATGAAGAAAAGAATGGTTTATCCGCCCTTTCTCATAGAGGGGCGTTTGCTACAAGCTATTATATATATTCGCTGTTACAACAAGCATTAATAAAATACTATATTAATATATTCTTCATTATACATGAAAATTCCTTTCAAAAAATGACAAAAAATTTAATTCTTTCAAAAATATAACCAGCAGATTATAATAATTATAATTAAAAAGCATTATTGATTTGAAAGGTGGTATTTTTATTGGGGAATTGTTCACTGGTTTACTATTTAGGTTCCAAAATATGTATTACCCTTGCTGACATTGTATACGTAATGATTATTACAACTCACATCTATATCACAACTAAATCAGCTACAATTACCGCTCTCTTTCCATTATTACAAGTTATTACAAATCTTATCGCTAACATATCTGCACCACTTATAATGAATTGGCTTCCATCTTATACGTTGCTATATACTCTGCAATGGCTGAAAACAGCTCTTTTGCTATTATTAATGATTTTATTCCCGGTCTTATCCACAAACATTTTAGCTCTATTAACTTTCATTTTTTTCATTTCATTATGTAGTGGGTGGAGTGCTCCATTACTATACAGCATCCTTCCACGCCTAACACCAAAAGAAAAATTGGTAAAAATAAATAGTATCTTTTCCTTTTCAACACAAATTGCACAAGCGACAGCTTATTCATTTACAAGTATTATAGTTCTTCTCATTGGCGCTAATTCTACACTCATGATTAATAACATTTTGATGATTTTTGGATGTGTTGCATTACACTTTTCATTACGTTCCATACATACTGAACGAGTAACAGAGCCTTCCTCTTCAAAAAGCACCGCTTTATTAGAAGGCTGGAAACTATTATTTCATCACCCTTCTTTGCGCACAGTTACACTAATGGACTTAATTGAAACTTTCGCAGGAACAATATGGATTGGTGCTATTACGATGGCATATGTAACGACTATTCTACATAAAGGTGAAGAATGGTGGGGATATATTAATACAAGTTACTATGTCGGTACATTAATTGGTGGTCTAATAGCGTGGAGAATGAGTTCATACATTCAAAACAATTTAATACGCTCCATGGCGTTAGGCTCTCTTATGTTTAGTATCCTTACGTTTCTATATGGTGTTACAAGCAACGCATTTATCGCTATATTTCTTTGCATTCTAATGGGACCATGTTATCAAATTAGAGATATTTCTCAAACAACAGTTCTTCAATCAAGTGTCTCTCCTTCATTATTATCAAAGATGTATACAGCCCATGGTGCACTTCTCTCGACAGCTTCCGGCCTTTCTATGCTTAGCGTCGGCATTATTACTGATGTGTTCGGTGTTCGTACGATTTATATGATCGCTTCTTTTCTTATTTTATGTTCTGCCTGTTTATCTTTTAGCTTATTAAAATATCAGAAGACAGAGAAGAAAGATATTTCATTTTAATCTATAAAGCAAAAAGGACAGGGTTCACCTGTCCTTTTGTATTCTCTATTCATGATAAGTTTGGTATCTTTCTATGTTTTGTCGCTTGTTCAAACGCGTATGCTAGTTTAATTAATATTCCTTCACTAAAAGCAGTACTTGCAATCGTAATTCCAAAAGGTCTCCCGCTTTCCATATATCCCGCAGGCATTGCTATAGATGGATAACCTGCCTTCGCACATATAGTGGATCCTATATAGGATGGAAACAGAATCGCATCAAGTTTATATTTTTCCAAAGCAAAATCAATACCCTGTTCTTGAGAAAAATATACATCTTCTAATCTTGCATTTAAATATTCAGGATTTCTTAACGTGTTAGGAAAATCTATTCTTCTCTCTAATTTAGCTTGTCCATATTTCAAAGCTCTTTCTGCTATATTTTCATTAAACTCTATTAATTCCAACATAGAATGTACTGGAGTGGTAAAAGGTAATTTAGAAAGATAGTTATCTAAGCTATGCTTCAGTTCATAAAGCGGAACTCCCCAGCTCCATTCTCTGTGAAAAGAAGGAATATCAACATTTTCTACTACTGTCGCTCCCTCACTACGTAATACTTGGATCGTTTCCTTAAACAATTTTTCATCGTACTCACCAGATTCGTAATATTCTTTTGGTGCATTGCTAAACACACCAATCTTCGCCCCCTTTAAACCGTTAGCATCGAGGTAAGTTGTATAATCTTGATATGCCATTCCTTCACTTTTATGAGTAGCTACATCCTTCTCATCCACCCCAGTTAGACTCCCTAGCAAAATAGCAGCATCTGTTACTGTTCTAGCAAATGGCCCAGCTGTATCTTGTGAATAAGTGAAAGGAATAATTCCACTGCGACTAATTAACCCAACAGTCGGCTTAATACCTACAACCGAGTTTTGAACAGCTGGGCTCAAAATAGAAGCATCTGTCTCTGTTCCAACGGATAATACAGTAAAGTTAGCGGCAACTGCTATAGCAGACCCTGTACTGGAGCCACCAACGAACATATCATCCTCTCCTGTACCGTAAGGATTAATTGTTTGACCACCTCTTGCACTATATCCGGCCCACATTTCAAAAGACATTGCATTTGCTAGCTCTGTCATATTCGTTTTACCTATTATCACCGCTCCTGCTTCTCGCAATTTTGTAACGAGAAATGCATCTTCACTACTTATATTTTGTTCTAGGGCAATCGTACCTGCACTTGTATGCATGGAATCATTCGTTCCAATATTGTCCTTTAGCAAAACAGGTATACCATGCAATCGTCCCCTTACACCTTTTATCTTTCTTTCATAATCTAACGCTTCTGCAATAAAAATAGCATCCGGGTTTATTTCTAAAATAGAATTAATTTTCGGTCCATCTTGATCATATTGTGCAATTCTATGAAGATAATACATAACTAATTCTTTGGAAGATAACGTTCCTTCTTCCATTGCGGTCTGTATATCATGAATTGTTAATTCTTTTTTTAATACTGTATTAAACTGAATTTCCATTTATATTCTCCTTTATATCCCCTTTTAGTTTTTACGAATACTTCTTACTTTTTCATTTTTTCACCTCAACCTATTCCAAATTAATATCCCTTTAAAAGTTTCAACTTACTTTTTAATACACCTTTAATTTCCCGAAAAATAAAAAGAGTCTGAAACGAATTATCCTTCGCTTCAAACTCTTTTTATTACTGTGCATATACCTCATCTAACAAATGTAAAAACTCTCCCTGTTTTCCTGCTAATTCAGGGCATTTTGCAATATCAATCCATTCGTAGCAAAATACTAAACCTTTGTCTTCCTCACCAGCACTTACTTTATGTTCCCACGTATCTTTCACATCTGTTAATAATGAAATGTGGAAAAAATGACGTTTTTGATATTCCTTTTTTTCTTTCATATAAATAATGTAATCAGAAAGGAAGCGCTCGATACAAAAATGGCGTAGTCCTGACTCTTCTTGCACTTCACGTAAAATTGCTGCCTCTAACGTTTCCCCTTCATCTACTGTCCCACCTGGCACTTGGATACCAGCCTCTCGTATATCACGATGTTTAAAAACGAGTAGTTGCATAACCCCTTCTTTTTCTCTCGTAATATATGCATGTACCTTTTTCTTATATAACATCGTCATCTTAGCCCTCTCCCCTCAATTCATTACTGTGTTACTTCTTCAATCGTCAGTTGGTTTTCATATAAATATGTAGCTTGCGGATTCCCAACATAGCGTACATGCCACGGTTCATAACGATAACCGGTAATCCCTTCTTTCTCTTTCGTATATCGAATAATAAAACCAAACTTATGGGCATTTTCAGAAAGCCACTTACCTTCTTTCGTCTCCCCAAAAACAGTTTCTAACTGAAACTTAGCTGATTGAGATGTAATATCCATAGCTAGTCCTGTTTGATGTTCACTCGTACCAGGGACTGCACTAGACATCGCTGTCTTTGCTTCTCCATCTTGCCTTTTATACATCGTATTTAATGCTTTTTGTCGATCAAAAGATCTAAATCCAGAGACTGCAAAAAGGAAAATCCGCTCATTATTAGCTTGCTTAAACATTTCTTCAAGTGCCAACGCTGCCTCTTTCCTCATCTTTTTCTTCTCTTGATCACCTTCACTAGAGTAACGTACTTTCGGAATAACTAAATCTGGCGGTCTATACCCATCTGGTAATCGCCTATTTTTATTCACAAGTACAAGCATCGAATTTGGATTACTAATGACTGCGATATCTCCATCCATATTAGCAATCGTTTCTTTTGCTTTTGGGAATATATTATTTACATTTACTTCCCGCGCCTCTTGATCCTTGTACATCTTATAATTTATTCCTGCTACTCCAACAATTAGTATCATTGCTACGATACCAAGTAGTACCCATCTTTTTTTCATATAACGACCTCTTATTTTAATAATTTGGCCATTTCATACTCATCGACACCTTTTCCATCGATGATAAGAGCAGATTTTTTGACACCTTCTTGTTCAAATCCAATTTTGCTATATAGTGCCTGAGCTCTTATATTGTGGGCCATTACCGTTAATTCTAAACGCCATACATCATGTAATCTTGCCCACTTCTCTACTTCTTTAAACAAACTCGTTCCAATACCTCGGCCACTATACTCTTGCAAAATACCAATTACAATGCCTGCCACATGTCTCTTTCTTTGAATATTATTTCCATTAACTAAAATAAATCCTACTATTCTCTCTTCTTCAACTGCTACAAATATTGTCGCATATTCATTTTCTATAAAACGGTGGACCATCTTTTCTTGTTGCTCTACTGTAGTTTTTCGTTCTCCTGGTTCGTATAACATAAATTTCGTTTCTTCGTCTAATTGCTTACTTAATTGTAAAAATAATGCTGCATCTTCTACTCTAATCTCCCGAATCACCTTGATCACCCTACCCATTCCATTAGTTAAAAATTTTCCTTATAAAAAGATTTTCTCTACTATTCTGAAAAAACCCTTTCTAAATTCCTTACTATAAATAGACAAATTTCGATATTACTATAATAATAGTTAATTATGTCTATTATGTGACATTTCTTTCTAACCATAACTTATGTCCAAACAAAAAACGTAAGCTTTCCGCTTACGTTTTTCTCACTATTTGCGGGCAGTAAGAATCCCACTGATTAAAGTTTCACTTTATCCATTCACTTTTTCAGCTTGCCAAAAATATTCTCCAAATGCTTTAGCAAGAGCATCTATCGATCTATTTAATTCTTCCTCTGTATTGTCTACGCCACCAACTTCAATTAATATGGCTTGTCCTGATAAGTCCTGATTATAGACTCCATTTCCTGTTTGGAATCCTTTTTGAATTACACCACGGCTCACTCCTGGATATTTCTTATTAATCGTCTCATGTAAAGCCGTTGCTAATTGTAAGTTTTTTTCATAGTTTTTGTTACCTTTCCCGATTACAAAAGCAAGCTTCGCATATGATTTATCTCCAATTATTTTTGTCGTGACATTTTTCCGTGCACTATCACGGTGCAGATCGAAAAAATATTGGAGTTCTTTATTACCAGCCATCGCTTCTTGTACAATTTCTCGTGACAGTTTATAAGAACTATTACTGTTTAACCCTTTACTTATTAACTTTTGACCAACATCAGTTTTATCGTTAGTAGCACCGATCCCTTCACCTTCTAACTGTTCTCGCAATCGATCGCCAACTATTGAAATATTCGTTACAGAACTCGTTGCTTTATTTGGATTAGGATCATTCGTTAAGTTAAGTAACGGCAAATAAGATTCCCAGCTATGTGAATGATAAATAAATGCAACTTGTCTTTTTCCCGTCGTTTGAGATGGTTGTTTCTTCTCTTTATTCGGATCAGGCTTAGGAACATGTCCAACTTCTCCAGTCCGTTCCTTCACTACTTCTTCAAGCGGAACACTCGATTCTATCGGTAAGTTGGAGTAATTTGTTCCTTCACCTGCTATAACGATTTCTGTATCATATTTCCCAAATCCCGGAAGTTCTTTCCCGACAAAACTACGTACATCGTCAAAACGAATATTCGTAGCCATCGAAAAGAGGAATGAAGAAATAGAAAAGTCTTGATTCAAATTCCTGTACTCCTGTGTAAAATAATGATTCTCTTTCCCAATAACGTACATGTAACCATTCATTGATAACTCATTCAACCAGTTATATAAATACGTTGACTTCGTCTCTTTCATGGAAGTTACCATTACACTAATAAGAAAAAAAGTCGCTAATACCGTAGTAATAACAAATAAAATTAATTTGCGCACACTTGTTAATTTCACGTAAAAAAAGCCTCGATTCATACTATCACCCTCTCTATTTCAAGTTATGTACAAGCTCTAGAGAATAGACCGCTTAAATTTCGGCTATATTGTTAATGAGGTGAAATGAATTGAAGCTATTAATAGGAACATTACCAATCGCTCTATCAATTACTTTTTATTTACTTGCTTTACATCCTAAAATTCGTATTGTGCTCCATATTTCTGCGTACCTAGCATTGTATGTACTTGGGACTATAATTTCTATTACTATATATGATGTTTTAATACAAAATTTAGTTTTCATGACAAGCATTCATGGAATTTTACTAAATCCATTTTTTCTACTCGCAGGAGCATATATAGGTATATACGCGTTGTACTTAATTTTGTCTCAAATTATTATGAAACTAATGAATTCCAAAAATGGAGTGTAACGAAATGCAGCCACCATTCATCTGTCATACATGTAAAAAAAGAATAACGAGAAAGAAAGATCTTATTACCTCTACACGGTATTTCCGCTTTTATTTATTTCACAACACTTGTTTCAAAAATCAGCAATTATTTGTCTCACGTTTTATTCCTATAAATACACTCTTTGGTTTCTTTCTTATTACATATGGACTTATTGTAGGTAGCATTCTAATGTTCATGGAGCCATCTATCGTTTGGCTTATTTTTTTGCTTCCTATCTTATATCGATTTCTTTCATATTATTACGTTGAACATTTTTTCTGTAAATAACTAGTAGACTGACCTCTAGGAATGCTTAAACACTCCCATTCATTTTCTTTTAACATTTTACCAATGTAAATAATCTGTCCAATATGTAAAGCATAATGAGAAATCTGCCTTTGGATCGCTTGCATTACAGTGTGTTCTTCTCCGCGAATGTACACTTTCTGCGAAACCTGCTCTGGCGTTAAATTATCCAAAGCTTCAAAAACAAATTCCCACCCTTCTTGCCACGCAGCAAGAGCTTCTTGTTTTGAATTGTAGTCGACTTCAAATTCATCATCTCGATTACGATCTGTTTTTTCACCATCAGACGTTAAAAAATCCGTCCATCTTGAACGCATATTACCATGTAAATGCTTAATAATAATCGCAATACTATTCGTCTCCTCATGAGAAGACCACATTATATGTTCATAAGATAATTGAGAAAGTACTCGTTCTCCTTGGTTTTGTGTTGCTTTGAAATTCGAAATTGCACATTGTAAATATTCTTGTCCGATATCCAAATTAACACCCACTTTCACACTAACTAATTTTCGTTCCATTCGGTAGTTCCATATTAGGCTGAAGTAAAACAACATCGCCAGCTTTAGGAACACCACCCAATACGAGCACTTCCGATTTAAATCCTGCCACACGCTTTGGTGGGAAATTCACAACAGCAACCACTTGTTGACCGATTAAATCTTCTGGGCTGTACCTTTTCGTAATTTGAGCACTGGACTGCTTAACCCCTAGCTCTCCAAAATCAATTTCTAACTTTATTGCAGGAACCCTTGCTTCTTTAAATTCCTCCGCCTTCCTTACCGTCCCAATACGCAAATCCAAATTTAAAAAATCTTCAAAACTAGCCATTTTATCAAACCTCCCACTTACCTACTTAGACAAAATATAAAAATCCCCTTCAAAAAAAGAAAGGTGCCTAGGCACCTTTCTTTTGTAACTCACTTGATTCATTTGATTTATAGAAGAAGAAACCTAGAATCCCGCCAATACATGATGGGATTAACCATCCTATTCCTTCTTTATATAATGGTAACATTTGTAACACGTTAGAAATCGCGTCAATTTTAATATTCGCACTTTCTAAACCGTTAAAGAAACTAATTAACAATGCGCCTAAAATAGCTCCTATATAAATGGTATTACGCTTTCCAATCCATTTATGGAAGTAAGAAAGTACGATTAATACGATTGCAACTGGATAAATGATCATTAACACTGGTAAAGTAACTGCGATTAATTGTGTTAAACCTAGGTTAGATACAATTAAACTAAATACACATACCATTGTTACAATCGTTTTATGCGAAAGTTTCGGGAATAAGTTTGTAAAGAAGCCAGCACAAGCTGATGTTAATCCAACTGAAGTTGTTAAACAAGCAAGTATAATAACAAGTCCTAATAAAATTTTACCACTTGTTCCATATAACTCATTTACAACATTCGTTAAAATAAGCCCACCATTCTCTGATACCCCAAGTGATGTACTTGTTGAACCAAGATAAGCAAGTGATAAGTAGATTAACGTTAAACCAAGTACTGCAATAATACCTGATACTACTGTTATTTTTGCAACTTGACTACTTTCTTTTATTCCTTTAGAGCGGATAACTTGTACAACGACAATTCCAAATACAAGCGCACTAATTGCATCCATCGTTAAATATCCTTGAATAAATCCACCAAAGAAAGCATTCTCTTTGTATGCCGCTAGCGGCGCAGCTGGTTCTCCAATCGGATCAATAATTGCCTTTCCGACTATTACAGCAACAATCAATACTAACAATGGTGTAAGAAATTTCCCGAACCAATCCACTAATTTAGATGGATTTAATGATAAATACCAAGTTATTCCGAAGAAAATTATAGTGAAAAGAAATAGCATGTACCACTCTGAAACCAATGCCTCTGATAGAAACGGCTTCATACCCATTTCAAATGAAACGGCTCCCGTACGCGGAATGGCGAAGAATGGTCCAATCGCTAAATAACTAATTAATGGGAAAATAAACGCAAATATAGGGTGAACTCTAGAAGATAGCGCTTTCAAGTCCCCCTCTACAAACGCGACAGCTGTTACAGCTAATAGGGGTAATCCGACTCCTGTTACAAGGAATCCAATTGTAGCAACCCAAACATTCTCTCCAGCTTGTTGCCCTAAAACTGGTGGGAAAATTAAATTTCCTGCTCCTAAAAATAGTGCAAATAACATTAAACCAATTGCTAATGTATCACCTGGCCTTAAACGTCCCTTCATGCTTTTCATTTGCATAGCACTTTTTCATTGTTTATCTCTATTTTCACAATATGCTATGCATCCTCCTCTCTGCTCAAGCTGATAAAATATGCCCCTTACAAAGCAATGTCTTTCTCCATAATTTCTCCATTCCCCTTATTCTTACTCTAATTATTAATTTTTGATTTTTTTGAATATTCAACTCATTAGAGTGGTATTGCTTGGAATATGGTTGTCAGACCTCTTTGTTTTTATCACACATATAGTAACATATTTGGTTGAAAAATAAAAACATATTTTTAAATAGAATTTTTTGAAAATCAAAATTATCCACATATACTTCCTTTATTTATTCTATTACACAAATATTTTTAAAAATTTAAGATTCATTTACTTTATTATATCTAGATATCTTTATGTGAAAGAAAGTAAAAGCCATCAAAAATAAGATGGCTTTACTTGTTAGTCTATCGTTTCAACTTCACGTGGATTTTTCATCTCTTCAACATACACAACTCTAAATCCATGATCTTCTAAATCTTTTAGCAATGTTTCTAATTCGCTATCTTCAAACTCTTCTCCCAATGTAAACATAATTCTACGTACTAATAAAGCATCATTATCAAAAGTCATTAAACTTTGAATACCAGTGTATTTCTTTAGCACTGTCGATAATTTTTGAATAGCCCCATTATAATCTTGTGTTCCAATCATGACAGAATATTTACTAGAATGGACTCCCCATGCATCTTCTAATAGTTCAAAAACTTTTTTATGAGTTAAAATACCAAGGAAGACCCCTTTTTCATCAACTACTGATAAATAAGGTAGCTTTTTAATTGTAAAAAATACTTTAAAGAAGGAAGAGTCTTCTCTCACGTACCCATCTTTATCGTTCAATAATTGTAATACATTATCTTCAAGCGAACCTTTATATTCTAAAATATCTACTTTGTATACATTTCCTAAAAATTCCTCTTTTTTTTCATCTAAAACTGGTACACAACGATACCCTGTTTTATTTAAGTGCTCTAGCGCTTCCCCTACTGTAATTGAGCCGGAGCAAAATAAAACTTCCCTTTTCGGCACATAATTCCCTTTAATCCTCATAAATAGCCTCCTTATGCTAAAATACTTTCTGTGCCATAACTATATTATATTTTCAGAAAAAAATAAATGATTTATTTTATTTTTCTGAAAATTATTCATTTTTCCGTCATAATTTATTCATTAATCATACACTTGTATCAAGTGAAACTTTAATAAGTGGGGATTTTTCCACCCACTTATTATTAGCCCTCACCAATCGGGCCTTTACGGGATAATCTTGAGCGTAGTACATTCTCTCTAACCTACTTCGAGAAAAATATGTTGTAACTTCATCCGAAAAAGGCTAAAATAAGAATAAGAATTTTCTGAATATTCAAAGAGTAGGTGATTGTATGTCCTTATTGCGCTCACATATATGTAAATTTATAATCGGTGTTTTGATTATTTTTGTCATAAGTCCTATTCCAGCATTATTCATTACACATAATTACTCTTATTTAACTGGATCTGTAAGCATTTTTCATAATTTTGCACATCCTTCTTCCATTTCAATTCCAACAATTGATTGGATGCATGAACCTATCCTTTTCTCAGCAAATCAGCTTATACATGCACAAAATATAATACATACCTCTAATCATTCGTCACCACTGTTCCCCTACATATGGGAAATTTATTTTTTATCGATCGTTCGTTTCACATTCACTCTTGTAATCGGTTTCTTTATAAGTCTAGGAATTGGTCATCTATTTTTAAAAGCACCCAATTCATTAAAAAAGTGCAGTTCTTTATTTCGTTGGATACCATATTCTTTTAGCACTGTGATATTACAATGTTCAGTCCTATTATCACTTCTCTATATCGCGAAATTCATAAAGTTTCCTTTCTTCTCCTCTATTATCATCGTATGTAGCGCTTCCATGATTATCGTTATGCAAGCAATTAAAAAATGGCTACCGTTCTTAAATAATACTAATGAATACGAAATAAAAAATTCATCTTTCCTTGTTGATACGTTATTTATTGCACTTACTTCCAATCATAAATCTATTTTAAGTTCCATTATTCTTTCATTCGTTTTTATGGAATGTATTTTTCACACAAACGGACTATTACAATTTGTCGTTCAATTTGGCGGAAAAGCACCTATAGTTGTTACAATTGGTTTATTACTACTTTATATTCCATATAGCATCTTATCGTTTCTCCAAGCTTTATGGACAACAAACTACTCTAAACAAAATACGTATACTTTAACTAGAAGTATTTCGAAACCATAACATAGAATAACCGTCTACTTAAATTAAATGTAGACGGTTATTCCTATTATATAGAGGACAAAATAACAGCAAATTAAAAAACTACTATTAAAACCTACCATTATTTACCCATTTTCTTTGACTAATCTTTTCATTTGGATTTATTATAAAAGTATAACATAATTGCAGGAGGTGACATCTTTATTCCAAACTTTGGAATAGGGAACACACTTGGACATATTAAATATTTTTCTCATCTTTATACTTATCCTTATTTCTGGTTTTTTCGTTGCATCAGAATTCGCTGTTGTAAAAGTACGAAAAAGTCGAATCGATCAACTTGCCAATGAAGGTAATAAGCAAGCATTAGCTGCAAGAAGCGTCCTATCTAACTTAGATGTTTATTTATCCGCTTGTCAGCTCGGGATTACTATCACTTCTTTAGGTCTTGGTTGGCTTGGTGAACCAACTGTAGAGCATTTATTACGACCACTATTTGAAAGAATCAATATTACTGGAACAATGGCTAACACGCTATCCTTTATTATTGCTTTTAGTGTGATTACTTTTTTCCATGTTGTATTAGGAGAGTTAGTTCCTAAATCTTTTGCAATCCAAAAAGCAGAGGCAATCACTTTAAAGTTTGCAAAACCACTTATTTTATTTGATAAAATTATGTATCCGTTCATTTGGCTTCTCAATAGTGCAGCTATATTTTTCACAAAATTACTCGGTTTAGAGCCTGCGAAAGAAAATGAACTTGCTCATTCTGAAGAAGAACTGCGACTTATTTTAGGGGAAAGTTATAAAAGCGGCGAAATTAATCAAACCGAATATAAGTATGTAAATAATATTTTTGAATTTGATGATCGTGTTGCGAAAGAAATCATGGTTCCTCGTACTGAGATGATCTGCTTATCTACTGAAAATACGTTAGAGGAAAATATGGATATCGTCGCAACCGAAAAGTATACACGTTATCCTATTATTGAAAAAGACAAAGACGACATAATTGGGATGATAAATACGAAAGAAGTATTTCACGATCAAACAAAAAGAATTTATAAACCACTTGAATCGTACATACACCCAGTTTTAACTGTTTTTGAAACAGTTCCTATTCGTAAAACGTTAATACATCTCCAAAAAAACCGTGTTCAAATGGCGATTGTAATGGACGAATATGGTGGCACTGCTGGACTTTTAACGATGGAGGATATTCTTGAAGAAATTATTGGTGAAATTCAAGACGAATTTGATGCAGATGAATCACCAATGATTGAAAAACGCACACCTAAACTTACAGTATTAGATGGAAAAGTACTTATTTCTGAAGTAAATGATATGTTTGGTTTACATATTGATGATAACGATTTAGATACAATTGGGGGATGGCTTCTCTCACAAGCTATTGATTTGAATATTGAAGCTGGCTATTCAGTTGAACATGATGGTTTTCAATTTAAGGCATTAGAACTAGACGGACATCAAATTAAAAAGATTGCTGTACATAAATTAGATTCTATTAAGGAGGTATAAAGTGACTGTATTATTAACCATTAGTATCATCGCTTGTTTCATTGTTTCATTTCTTGCCTTTATTTACCCCATTATTCCTGGCATTCTTGCAGTATGGGCTGGCTATTTCATTTATCATTTTGGTATAAATGGCGGAGAGTTAACAACATCTTTTTGGATCATTCAAGTCATTTTTACGCTTTTCATTTTCGGTGCTGATTTTATTGCAAATGGATATTTCTTAAAAAAATACGGAAGTTCTAAGTGGGGCGAACGTGTCGGCATGATTTCTATCATTGTCGGCTCGTTCTTCTTCCCACCATTTGGTCTTATTATAATACCGTTTTTATCGGTATTTATAACAGAATTAATGCATAAAAAGGCGCCAAAAGACGCCTTTTTAGTCGGAATTGCAACTGTAGTTGGTTTTTTAAGTAGTACAGTAGCAAAAGCAATTCTCCAAATCATTATGATTATTTTCTTTGTATGCTATATCATTTTTTAGCCATCCCTATTTTGGGATGGTTTTTTAATATGAAATACCTACTCTACTTTTCTCATATTTACTTTTATGACATAATCCCCATGTAAAATGAGCTGTATCACCAACAGTGATTTTGGATCCATCTGCCGGCAACATATCTTTTTCCGTTCGATATAAACCAGTTTCATCACCATTTATTAAATGCGTTGGACAAACAACAGTCCAGCAAAGTTTACTATTTTCCAGCGCTACATAGGCAGCTAAATGATCTTCCGCTGCTGTTGTTGTTTTTCTTTTCGATTCATTTGATTGGAAACGATATATACTTGGATTTGTTCGTGCTTGTAAAATGCCAGCAGTTCCTATTGTAACTATCTTCTTTATGCCCTCTTTTTCCATACATTTTATAATAATTGGTAAACTCTTTGCTAACGTTCCATTCCCATCTGTCCCAAGAGTACTAATTACAAAATCGCACCCTTTCACTGCTTCTTTTATCTCATTTTCATTTAATACATTTCCCTCTATAATATGTAACCTTTCATGCTCTATTTCCACTTTACTCAAATCACGAACTAATGCAGTCACTTCATATGAATCATGTAATGCTAACTTCAAAATGTGTGAACCTACTCTACCTGTCGCTCCTAATATACATACTTTCATATACTATCCCCCTCTTCCATTCTTTCTCTCTATTTTTCCGCAAAACTTACAAATATACAACAAAAAAGCTTCCCCATATATGTGAGGAAGCACTATTATCCATTTTCCCCGCTATTTGCGGTCAATAAGACTCCCACCTCAAAATTCGGCGAGTACGAGGGAGTTAGGTAGGACCGGGATCAACTGCCTGTAAAAGCCCGATTAGTGTGGGCTAATAATCAGTCGGGGATGGACACCCCCCCACTGATTAAAGCTTCACTTTATTTCTTTTCTTTTGAATCAGAAGACTTTTCTGTTCCACTTGTTTCTTTATCTTTCTTTTCATCTTGCTGCGAAGTTGTGTCATCCTCTTTCTTTTTATCCTCACCTTTACTACAACCTACCATTAATAAAGAACTTGCAAGTGCCATAGCAGTTAATGACTTAACCCATTTGTTCATTTGCGTTTCCTCCCTTTGATAGAATATGTACAATCCCATATTACTCTTTATTTTTAAAGGAAAGATTTAAAAATAGTAAAGATACAGTAAATTTTTGTAAATATCCCGATAACAAACCCACTCTTTAATCTTCACCCTCTAATTGAACATAAAAAAACTAAGGCGCCTTTCATTCCGCCTTAGCTTTTCACGCGAATTTTTCATTTTCATACACATGTTTAATCTTATATTCCTTCTTCATAACATATTGCCAAACATTATATGCGTAACGGTTCATTTTCACAAAACAATTTTCCAGAAAAGAACGAAACTCCGGGTTCGCAACTTCTACTGCCACTTGAGCAAACTTTAATGCTAATCGTTTCAAATGTGTAATATAACAAATAGCAATCCCAATATCCCCTGTATACTCATTATCTGTTTCCCTATCCATTTCAGTAAATTCCGGCCACATTTGTTTACAAGTTATATGTTGTATATTTTCTCCTTCTTGAAAATTCACTTGTTCATTATATGCTTGTAACATATATGGCAAATGATGCTGCAAAATATCCTTTAATTCTTCATCTCGAACCTTGCTCGTGTATTCTCCAACTTTATATATAAGTGTGTAACTATATGTCATCAATTCTTTCATACAATCCATTAAAGCGCCTCCCTTCCTATTTCATCTCTATACTATAAATATGATGCGATAACATTTGATATTCTTGCTAGAAACCAATCCCATTTACTAATTTTCTCAAAATCTTCTTCAGAAAATCGTTTTGATTTATGAAAATCATCTTTTAATCGACTCCAGACGTCAGCAACGACTGTCTTATCATATATGAAACAGTTAGATTCGTTATTTAAGTAAAAACTTCTATTATCAAAATTTGCTGTACCAATATCAACCATTTCTTCATCGATGATTGTTACTTTCCCATGAAAAAATCCATTTCGATATTGATAAATCTCCGCTCCAGCATCTAACATGTCTTTCAAATAAGGATAGGCAGCCTGTTTTAACAATACGGCATCACTTTTAAATGGGACGAGGATTTTTACATGGACACCACGATTTAATGCATCTTTCAGCCCCTTCACCATTTCTTTACTCGGTACAAAATATGGTGTAGCGATAATTAAAGAATGTTTTGCCTTCTTTAAAAACGCTCCATACTCCTTCCATAAACCTTTTCCATTCGAAAATACGTATTGATATTTTACATTTCCTTTTACAGGTAACTCTTGATGTATAGGAAACTTTTCTCCCGTATCTTCTTGCCAATCTTCCGCAAACTTCCGTTCCATATCAGTAGCTCCATTCCCTTCGATACGTACATGATAATCACGCCACGGACCAAATTTAGGATCCTGTCCAAGATATTCCTTTCCGATATTGAAGCCACCAATGTACGAAACTTTCCCATCTATAGTAACAATGCGTCTATGATTACGTTGATGCAAAGAATAAAATAAGTTTTTTAATTTAGGTTTTTTACTAAATGTGAACTTTACGCCTTTTTCTTTTAATTGATTAATTATCTTTTTCTTAAGTTTATATCCACCAATACGGTCTACTGACAAATTCACATCTACTCCACTAGATGCTTTTTTCTCTAATAACTGTAAGAACTTTTGGCTGACTTCATCTTTTCCTACAATATAAAAATGAATATACACATTCTTTTCTGCACGATTTATATCCTCAAATAAACTTTTATATAACTCATCACCATTCGTATATAATTGAAAATCCCCTAATCGAATTTTTTCTAATTCATATCCACTAGCCATTTTCTTCCCCATTTCCACATCGACGTTCATCCATATGAATACACCTATAAAACAAAATATTACAATCAAAAAGTGCTTCATGGATATGTTCCTTTCTCTAAACACTGTTATTCCTATATCTTTCCTTTTTTTAACATTACCATTCAAAAAATATGTCATTGCATGATATACGTCCATATCAAACCGGAGCTCATCTGCATATTGTATGTTGTATCTTAAAATAAAAGGAGGAAATAACAATGGGCTTCGCACATGGTAATGGATTTGCGCTACTAGTCGTATTATTTATCCTCTTAATTATCGTCGGTGCTGCTTGCTTCTGCTAAGCAGTTATTGTAATACGATATGCGGATGAAAAAACTATAAAAGCGGACACCTATTTTTAGGTGTCCGCTTTTCATTGCAAAAATCCCCTAGCCTATTCCAATAATAGTACCACTGGAAAAGTATATTTCATCAAAAAGTTAACAGTGTAGCTACCTTCTTACTCTCTGCCTTACGAATATGGCGTTGTTCTGCACGTAACACAGCAATTCGATGCAATTCTTTCTCCTCTTCTGTCTCAGGGATAACACGCGGTACAGGAACTGGATTATTCTCCTTACTAAGCGCAACAAAAGTAACGAATGAAGTTGCCGCTACACGTTTTTCACCTGAAATTAAATCTTCCGCTACTACTTTCACAAAAATCTCCATAGAAGTTCTTCCCGTCCAAATTACGAAAGATTCATAACTAACACAATCTGAAGAACGAACTGGATGTAAGAAATCTACCCAATCCATAGACGCTGTGACACATTCCATTCTCGAGTGTCTCGTTGCTGAAATTGAAGCAACCATATCCATCTCCGCCAATATCTTTCCACCAAATAGCGTGTTATGATCATTTAAATCTGTTGGAAATACTCGGCTCGTTTTAAACACTCTTGATTCATTAGCTGTTTTACCCTTTACTTCAGTCATTGTTATCACCCCTTTAATTATTTATCCCAAATATCCCAATATACTCTACATCTCATGAACTACACGTTTAATATTAACAATTTTTAGAACTTTTAGTCCATAAAAAAGAACCGATTTTATCAATCGGCTCCTCTAAATACATATTGTTCTTTCGGCTGTTCAACTTTATTCCATTTCGTTACTTCTAGAACAGGGATATTCGCATGAAACGGCTGATAAAATTCAGTTGAAATTTCTCCTTCCACCTGAATCCAATCATCATTTTTCCACTCTACACCTTCTGGTTTTTTTACTAACATACCATATACACCCGAATCCGCTACGCAATGTATAATACCGAAACGGAATAAGAAGTATTGTTCTTTCTTGGAAGAGTCATCGCGAAAAACAAACCCTTTATAAGACAGGGTTTTACCAGTAAACTCACCAGGATAATTATAAATTGTCTCCATACCCTTGAGGAAATCCTCATCTTTTAATGCAATATTGTCTTTTGTAACAAACTCTTTCTTCCCTTTTTCCATTACACCACGATATCCTTCTTTCCCGTAATAAATACTCGTATCCGGTCTTAAAAATTGTCTTGTCATAAATGGATCTTTGCTTTCCGCTTGTGCAACAGGAAAGTGAAACCCCTTCGCCTTAACAATGTCCGAATCTAATGTTGCAATCGGAAAAAATAATCCTGAAATAATCGGAAAACAGAACAGAGTATAAGAAAACGTTCGTTTCCACCATGTATTTTCATCTTTCGAATGATCATGACCACAATGGCTATGATCACAACTACAATCATGTTTCTCTTTTTCCTTTTGGTGCTCTTTCTGGAAAACGATAATAATTTGTACAATCGTTAAGAAACCTAAAATAATAGCTGCAGTTTTTGATAAATAGGCGTACTTCATATTTATATATTTCGTAATATTACCGGAAATATGAAGCTGTCCAATTAATATTGTAAAACCTAATAATATATATGCTCGAAACATAACCTACCACCCCATCGCATAAATGAGTAGTGAGCTTGCATATACAACAAGTGTAACTGTAACCGTCACGACAATTACAAATTTTGTTTTAAATGTTGCAAGCATCATAAACATATTTTTAATATCCACCATCGGTCCATATACGAGGAACGCGACAAGTGACGCTGTTGAAAATGTACTTTGAAACGAAGAAGCAATAAATGCATCTGCCTCTGAACAAAGTGATAAAATAAAAGCAAGTCCCATCATTACAGCTGATGAAGAAAACGGACCTTGTCCAATAGCAAGCAATGTTGAAGTTTGTACAAACGTTTGAACTGCAGCAGCAATTAACGCTCCTAACACTAAATATTTTCCCATTGAGAAAAATTCCTCAACAGCATGAGTACATACATCCCACATTTTTGTACGTAATGGACGCTTATGATTCACTTCTGGGAAGTGATCATCTCTTAATTGATGCTCTTTAAACATAAATGATAATATAATTCCAACAATAATTGCTACGATAATCGCTACAATAGAACGATACCATACCATGTGCATACTACTTCCAAAAGCAACATATGTAGCAAATAGTACAACTGGATTAATAATCGGTCCAGTTAACATAAATGCAATCCCTGCGTATGGAGGAACACCTTTTCCGATTAGTCGTCTTACAATCGGAACAATTCCACATTCACACCCTGGAAACATCATGCCTAAAAAAGTAGCTAATAAAACAGAAAGAAATCGGTTCTTTGGCATCCATTTTGCCACCATATCTTCTGTCACAAACATTTGAATGAATCCTGAAATAAATACACCAATTAGCACAAACGGAAGTGCTTCGATTAATATTGAGATAAAGATTGTATTCATTTGCAGGAATGCTTTCGGTAATTGAAACAATTCCATGATGTATTTCCTCCAACTTTTCATTAACAATATGTAATTTTAACCCCATTTTATTATTTGAACAAGGGTTATACAGAATTCACACCCTTCATACACATTACATTTTACAATATATATTCTGTTCCAAAATTGAGATTTCATAGCAAAAAAAGCTGATCTAGCGCAGTTTTATAACTATGCTAGATCAGCTTTCCTATCATTAAAAGTAACGTTTCTTCCAAAAAACAAATGCTAAAGTGAAAGATAATGTTACACATATAATAAGTACAATTACAAAACCATGTGCTTCCCCTTCAAACGGAACCTTTACATTCATTCCAAAGAAACTAGAAACCATCGTTGGTAATGATAAAATGATTGTAATTGAAGTCAACAGTTTCATAACACTATTTAAATTGTTAGAAATAACCGAACTAAATGTATTCATCATCCCACTTAAAATGTGACTATATATTTCTGCCATTTCAATAGCCTGCTTATTTTCAATTAATACATCTTCTAATAAATCTTGATCATCTTCATACATTTTCAAAAATGTACTGTTTCGCATTAATTTTTGAATTACAATCTTATTGGCCTTTAATGATGTTGTAAAGTAAACTAAACTTTTTTCAAGACCGAGCAATGTGAAAATTTCTTTATTTTTCATCGACTTATTTAATTGGTGCTCTAAATCGATTGTTTTTCGATTAATTTGCTTTAAGTATCTTAAATAATAAGTAGAAATTGTATATAAGAGCTGAAGTGCGAAGCGCGTCTTTTTAAACGTATAAAATTCTTTAATACGTTGATTAATAAATCTTTCAAAAATTGGATTTTCTTCTAAGCAAATAGTAACAAAACAATCTGGCATTACAATCATACCTATTGGAATCGTGTCATAAATGGAATTTCCTTCTTCATCATGTCTGACTGTCGGAATATCCACGATAATTAAAGTATTATTGTCTTCCTTTTCAATACGAGAGCGTTCTTCATCATCCAAAGGGTCTTTAATGAAATCTAAGTCTACATTTAAAGTTTGTACTAGATACTGAATTTCTTCTTCTGTTGGATGAAGTACATTAATCCAGCAGCCCTTTTGCATTTCCTCAATCTCTTGTAGTTTTCCGTTTCGGTCTGTTAAATAAATATTTAACATACTATCACCCCGATTCTTTTTACATGTAGGAATCTACCTCACTTAAACAACAGTTTTTGAACCGCTATTTTCAGCATATGGAACAAACGATTAAATTTCAATAGAAAAATTATTTTGAAAACGTTTTTTTAAGAAAAATCTTGTAAACATAGAAAAAGACAGAGTGTTCTCTGCCTTTAAAAAAGCTTATGTTGCCTTTATAACATATTTAGAAAGCATCCACAAGTTAAAACCGACTGAAATCGTATAGCCAGCATATGTTGAAATGATAAAACTCACATAATCAAAATACGGTAGCAATACAATATTTAAAACTATCTTTACAATTATTCCGATTACTAATCCTAGCACTGTTTTCTGCTGTTGATTGATTCCTTGTAGCATAGCAGCCGTTACTGTGAAGAGTGAAAATAATATACAAGCAGGAGCATAGTACTGTAAAATGATTCTCCCCATCTCCGGATCATTTCCGGCACCAAATAAAAGAGTATATACTGGCTTAGCTAATACCATCATCCCAATTGCCGCTGGTACTGTAATCCCTACTACTAATACATTCGTCCTCGTAAAATGTTTGTACAGCAATTTTGTATTTCCTGCTGTATAAGCTTTCGTCATTTCCGGTACAAGAGACATACTAAAAGCGGTCGCAACGGAAACTGGAATGAGCACAACCATTTGAACTAAGCCGATAATCGCATTAATCTTTTCTGCTTCTCCTTGCATATATCCGATTTCTATGAGTAGTTTATTAATTGTAAATGTATCAATCGTCTGATACAACGGAATCGCTAAACCGACTACAACAAACGGTATTGAATATGTAAAGAGCTCCCTATATAACGAGAAAAAAGATTTCGTTGTTTGTTGTATACTTGCCATCTCTTTTTTCTTTAAGTGCCTTCTCCTTTTTACATAATACGCACTTAAAACGGTTAATCCACCTATTGCTCCCATAAATGCACCAAACGTTGAAATACCGACCGCTAGCGAAATAGACTCTTTTAAAACATATAAAACGACAAAACTTCCTATTAAAATGGTTAAGACCCGAAAAAATTGCTCAACAACTACACTTAGTGCAGAAGGCCCCATCGATTGAAACCCTTGAAAGAATCCCCTTAATAAACTCATTACTGGTACAAGTATTAGCGCAAAACTTACAATTTGAATGTTATTAGTGACCGCTGTTATACTATTCCCGCTTTGATCATTTCCATCGATTACAAGTTTAGCTAAATGTGGAGCTAATATATATAGTGTAAAACATGAAATAACTCCCATTATGAACATAAAAACGATACCACTCTTTAATACTCTTTTAACCGTATGATAATCATTCAGTTGATCATATTTTGATACCATTTTTGAAACGGCAAGTGGCAATCCCATCGTTGCAATGCTAAGCATAATTGTATAAGGACGGTATGCATACGTATATAATACGTACCCACTCGTACCTACCATTGCTGTAAATGGTATAACATATATGAACCCTAACATTTTAGATATCATCGTTGCCATCGTTAAAAATATCGTTCCACGTAAAAACGGTGATCCTTTCATCACATTCCCCCGCTACGCTTTATTATTACACATTATGGACAACTTCTTTTTTTTAGAACTGAAACAATAAAAAAAGCCAATGAAAAATCATTGACTTTAATGAGTTGTTTTTCTCTTTTTCAAAAGCTTTAAACCGAAGTAAAGAGCAATAAAGAAAACCGCACCTATAATTATGTAATGTGTGTAATCAGATGCATACTCTTTAATATGTCTCCAATTTCCACCAAGCTTTTCTCCTAAGTATATAAAAAGGATTGACCATGGAATAATCGCTACTACTGTATACAGTGTAAAGAGCTTTAACGGCATCTTAGCTAATCCTGCTGGAATAGAGATAGCATGGCGTACAACTGGGATAAAGCGTGCAGAGAATATTACACCTGCCCCGTATCGTTTAAACCAATTTTCTGCAATATCTAGATGATGCTTATTAATAAGTAAATATTTCCCGTATTTTTCAACAACCGGACGCCCTCCGTAGTATCCAAGCCAGTATAAAAAGATTTGCGCTAAAGTACCACCAATTGTTCCAGCGATAACAGCTCCGACAAAACTAATTTTTCCTTCTGCAACTAAAAACCCTGCATATGAAAGAACAATTTCACTCGGGATAATTTCAATCATTAAACCAAGCGCTACTCCAAAGTATCCTAGACTTGCAAAGAATTGCAATAACTGATCTATTATGTTTGCTAACATTTTCTTTTCTATCTCCTTTTTTCTTTACATACCATCCCATTATCACATAAAAATTGGCATCTGCCAATCTAATCATGTGAACCTCTTCACCTAACCTATAGACATTAATGATAACTACACAATGTTCTTTTTTGTTAAAAGAATATGTACAACCTTTCATCAATATACCCTAAAAGGATACTTGATTCATTTAATTAATCAAGTATCCTTTCCTTATTTTGATCTTTCATAAACGCAAACATTTCTTTAATCTGCCATTCGGTATTTCTAGCGATTGATAAATCAGGTATTTCATTTTCACTAAAAAAATCTATATCTTCTGTTTCAATACTTAGCTTTTTTTCTCCGCCAACAATCTCGCAACCTATAAAAACCTTATATATATGGGTTGCTGATGGGGATGGTTGATGTTTTTCTTTATCGAATATTGCTAGTAGCCTAAAATGATCTACTTTATAACCTGTCTCTTCTAATACTTCTTTCGCCGCGACTTCTGTTGGCGTATAACCAATGTCAGCCCATCCACCTGGCAATGCCCATTTCCTATCACTTTTTTCTTTCACAAATAATAGTGTTTCATTTTGAAAAATAACTGCCCGTATATCAACTTTAGGCGTTTGATAGCCTGTCTCACTTGCAAATAAATTCTCTACTATTTCCCAATCTGTGTTTGTGTAATGTGACATCATTGAAACTGAAATGTCCCGTAATTGTTGGAAACGCTCTATATCATATACATCTTTGGAATACATTAAACCAGCTTGTGCTATTGATTGTATTTGTTTGACCCAGTCAATCCATTTAACCGTCATATTTACACAACCCCACTCTTAATCAATTTCATTCTACTAAATATTATTTCACTTTTTTTCTCCATCTTTATTATACAAAAAAAGAGATTGATAATGTTTCAATCTCTTTCAAAATTAATCCAATTCATGTAAGTGGTCTTGTATATACTTTCTTCTTTTATTTATATATTCATAAATCATATGAGCCTCTTGATCAAATGTTTCGATTTTTCCTTTCATATATGGATCTTGTAGTAAATACGGGCGAATCGATTCACACATTCCTTCTACTTTTGGCCTCATAAATGAAACTGTAAATTGTTCTTCTAATATTTCTTCTAAAATACTTCTATATTGCTTTCTAAATACAGGTGTATCTAACAGCCTTGCACTTAACGTGTTATACCCTTGAATGCGAATATATTCATGATTAAGCGGTCTCCCTTGTACATCTCGCCCCCAAGTCGCATCATAATCCCACGGTATCACTTCAAATAAATTTGTTTCATCGTTATGATATAGTGCATAGTTATGAACGAAACCATCAAAGTTTTGCGTAAAAATAACTCCAGCTAACCATCGTAAATATTTATCTACATTTAGAAACTTCCCAATTTCTTTTTCATAATCTTCCCTCGACAAAGTATTCGCTTGAAATACAAAATCACTCAGTTGTTCTTCACTATTTTTATTCGAATGTTTAAATTCATAACCCGCAAAGAGCTCTGTCTTAACATCTTTATCTCGCTCACTCATTAATGAAAAATTCGCATCATCATCTATTGCATAATAAATAGAACCACTCGGTAATCCTCTACTTTTCAAAAAGTTTTCATCGACCGATTCTAACTGTAAATATACCCCTTGAATTTGACCATTAATTTTTATAAATACATGTTGTGACTTTGGTGAAAGTACACCAATATCATGAAAAAAATCTAAAGATAATTTATTTCGTATGAGAGACGGATCCATAAACTCAGAATTCAAATGAAACTCTTTCGCGCCTTGAAATTTTTTCGGTTTATAAAACATAACATGATAAGATTTTTTCTCAAATTCACGAATATGAGCACCACGGTAGACAATATCAATGTCATACTTCTTTTTTCCATATGTTAACTTTGCTGGTACTGGACTATCTGACCAAATGTCTTTTTTCAATTCCACTAAGTACATTGGATGAACAAAAAAATCATATGAAGGCAGCATGTTTTCTCATCCCTTCTCAGTTCTCTTCATTCAATGTATGCACCACGCCTTGTCCATACATCCGCTATCATCCATTTATATAAAATTACACTCTTGTCCTGTTCAGAAAGAAGCCGAATCTCATATCATGTTAAGGAAAAAGAATACCTTTTCAATTTAACACTCGATAAGGAGGATTTCTATGAAACGTGATATTAGAAAAGCTGTTGAAGAAATCAAAAGTGCAGGGATGGAGGATTTCTTACACCAAGATCCAAGTACTTTTGAGTGCGATGATGATAAATTCTCTCATCATCGATGTACAACAGGGTGTAAATGTACAACAGGACGGAAATGTACAACAGGGAATAAATGTACAACAGGGAATAAATGTCCAAGAACAAGATGTACTCGCGTAAAACATTGTACTTTCGTTACAAAATGTACTCATGTAAAAAAATGGACATTTGTTACAAAATGTACTCGTGTACGCGTTCAAAAATGGACGTTCGTTACGAAAGTGACACGTAGAAAAGAATGCGTTTTAGTTACAAAACGTACTCGCAGAAAACATTGTACTTTCGTTACAAAATGCATACGCTTTGAAAAGAAATGTTTCTGGACAAAACGATGTTTCTGTAAAAAATGCGAATTCTTCCCTCACGGACACGGTCGCTCTTGCGATGATTGTGATCATGGTAAAGACTGTCACGATGACGGGCACAAATGGAATGATTGCAAAGATTGCAGACACAAGTTTTCTTCTTGCAAGAATAAAAAATTCGATCACTTCTGGTATAAAAAACGTAATTGCTAGTTTTTTATGTCCACCAAAAAAGGTCGCTTTGCGACCTTTTTTACGTTTACTGAAAATGACTTATATCTGCAAATTGTTTTACTTTACCAAGATCTTCATCAAATTCAATCACACTAAGACTCGCGCTATGCATAAATGGCTCTCCCCATACATGTTCAATTTCAAGACCTGCAAAATGTCCTACAAGTAGTTTCGCTGCTGCAGCATGAGTAACTATTAAAATGTTTTCTCCTTTATGCTTTTCTAAAAGAAAGTGTATCCCTTCAATTACTCTTTTATAAACGGCCGCAAAGTTTTCCCCTGATTTTGACTGAAAAAGATGTGGTTCATTCCAAAATAAATGTACTTCTTCTGGATATTGCATTTCCAAATCAGCAATTGTTTGCCCTTCCCATATCCCCATATTTATTTCATAGAAACGTTCATCTTCTATAATTGGAATATCGCGTTCCCCTTTAATCAATTCAGCAGTATGAAGCGTTCTTTCGCTTGGACTACTATATATGGCATGGAGTGGTAAATCCTTCATACGCTCCCCTAATTGTTTCGCTTGTATCATACCATTCTCTGTTAATGCTGAATTTTTCCGTCCTTGCATCCGCCCTGCTACATTCCATTCTGTCTCACCGTGCCTTGTTACATATACCGTTGTCTTCATTTCCCATGCCTCCTTACCATTTTGGCCGCGATTCCCACGGCTCTACTCTCCCTATAATCCATTCTGTGCTTTTACTTTCAATTCCTTTTATAACTCCGTCAGCAATCTCTTCATGAGTAAGCCATCTTGCATATGTATCTTCTAAAATAAACCCTAATATAATTCTATAATAGCTACATAATGCCCCACCTATTTTTTGTGACTTCGTACGTGATGCACTACTACCTAATATATGAAATAAACTGTACTTTTCCGATGACAATTCAACCTCATTACAAATAAGTCGTAATGCATGCTTAGCACTCGAATGTACCCATGCAACAACTAATGTAATTGGACCATTCTGTTCAATTGTATTTGTAATAGATCGCTTTAGATCATCGTCATTTTGATAATCTAAAGGAAGACATGTTATATTTTCTGGTGCCGAACTCGCTTGCTTAACATTTTCTAATTTCACTTCATCTCGTCCAATAACAGACACACGAAATCCTTGATCACAAAGCCACATAGAAACTTTCTTTAACATTCCTGTTCCACCAATTACAAGTGCATGCAACTTCTTCCCCCCTTAGTAAAATGTCATATGAGGTTTCTCTTCCCTATAATAATTAAGTCGGTCTTGTAACGTCCCTGAATGAAACTCAAATTTATGACCATCTAGATCTTGAAAATATATAGATTCACAATCCCTCACATCTCGTTCTCTACCCTTTAAAATATGAACTTCATTTTCTTCTAATCGCTTTAACAAACAATTAAAATCTTCTTGTTCTACAGTGAATGAAATGTGCGTATAAGATTGATGAATCTCATTTCTTGGAATATGTACCTCTTCATTAAGTGCTACCCACACTCCGCATATATTAAAATATGCAAGCTTTCTTCCTTTAACCAATAATTCTCCTTCTAGTATCTTTTCGTAAAACACAATAGATTTCTCTAAATCTGAAACCGAAAAACAAAGATGATTGATTCCCCTTAACAACTATAGCTCCCCCTTATACAAATAAAAGATGAGCGAAAATTCACTCATCTTTTATTATACTATTTCTTTGTAATATATGCCCATTTATAACTAAAGTCCCCACCAAATGTATGGTTAGCGATACCTTTTACAAATGTCTTCTCTAAATAAGCCGTACTTTGCTGATAAGCAGGTGAGATTGCAGCGTCTTGACCAATTAAGATTTTTTCAGCTTCCGCAAGTGCTTTCCAGCGTGCTGCATCATCTTTTAATAATTCTCCTTTTGATTTTGCTACTAAATCATCATACTTCGGATTAGAATAATCCATTTCATTAAATGAGCTTCCAGTTACAAACATATCAATATAAGTCATTGGATCTGGATAGTCCGGACTCCATGCCGATAATGAGAATTCATATTCAAATTTCTTTTCTAATTCTAGCTTCTGCTTATATGGTTGTTGTTTCAAATTCACTTTAATACCAGGTAAATTTTTCTCTAACTCTTCTTTAATAAAGTCGCCCACTTTTTTACGGCTACCGTTATCATCATTTAGAAACTCTACTGTAATTGTATCTTGGCCAAGTTCTTTCTTCGCTTCTTCCCATAATTTTTTTGCTTTTGCTGCATTATCTTTACTGTCACGGAAATTTTTATTAACAGAACGGAAATCTTTCCCATCTGGCCCTGTCGTAAATTTTTCAGGTACTAAGAAATATGCTGGCATTGATCCGTCATTTAAAATAACATTCGCAATTCCTTTTTTATCATATGCCAAATCAATTGCTTCACGGACTTTTTGGTTTTTAAATGTTGCATTTTTTTGGTTAAAACGCAAGAAATACATGCGTGGATCTAACTTCGTTTTAAATTCATCTGGCTTATTCTTTTTATATTTATCAACAAATTCAGAAGTTAAAATAACTCGATCTGCTTGATCACTATCATATAAATTTACTCCCGTGCTTGTTTCCTTCACAATACTTACATTAATTTCGTCCAACTTTACAGTATCTTTATCCCAATAATTAGGATTTTTCTTCAACTGATAATTTTGTTCATGTTTCCATTGACTCATTGTAAATGGTCCATTATATAATAATTTATCTGCTTCTAATCCGTATTTATCTCCTTGCTCTTTCACATATTTTTCATTTAATGGGAAAAATGTAGGGAACGACGTAAGCTCAAGAAAATAAGGTGCTGGTTGCTCTAATTCTACTACCAACGTTTTATCATCCTTCGCTTTAACACCCAATTGATCTGATGGTAATTCTCCTTTATTTACTTTCTGTGCATTTTTCACATCAAATAAAATGAATGCATATTCTGCCGCTATTGCTTTATCTAATGTACGTTGCCATGCATATACAAAATCTTGTGCTCGAACTGGATCACCATTTGACCATTTCGCATCACGTAATTCAAATGTATATGTCTTTTTATCTTCACTAATCTTCACATCTTTTGCCATGCCTGGTGTTGGTTTATTATCTTTATCTAGACGATATAAACCTTCCATTGCATTTACAAATACACGGAAAGATACAGAATCCGTTGATTTAGATGTATCCATTGAAGGAATTTCAGCTGTTTCTAGCAAATTTAAAACTTGTTTATCTGCCATTCCGTTATTCGATTCTTTCTTCGTTGTCGAAGCCTTCTCACCATTCCCACATCCTGCAACCAATACACTCGTCGTTAACGCAAGTGCAGCAATTGTTGTTGTCTTTCTCTTCATTCTTCCTTCCCCCAATCTATATGTATAAGTTAAATCCTATATAATATATTTTATTATACAAAAAATTCTGATTATTTTAAATATTTATTTTAACAAACATAGAAAAAAGCGGTCGGAAATTTCTTTCCAGCCGCTTTCTTGAATAGCATTTACTTGTAATCCATCCTCTATATCAAATGGATTTTGAACCTTAAATATTTCTTCCATCATCTTCAAAAACTCTTCTTCATTTTTAGATTCACCATTAACCGTAAGTGAGTATGGTTCCACTTCACCCAATTTATAATCGACAACAAATTGAATCGTCACCTTTTGTCTTGGCGTTCCGGCGTTATATCCTTGGAATTCTACTAATTCTAACCCTTCCGTTCCACGATAATATATCCAACCTGAATTTTGAAAATAATTTTCGAAAGATTCACCTATTGAAAAGAAAGGATATTCATAAAGCGAGCTTGTACGAACCTTTTGAATAACGTCTCGATCAGTTGGAAAAAAGAAATGGCTTAAAAGAAGGCTAGCAACTGCTAAAATAGTTACGATTGTTGCTCCCATTTTACTCGTTCCACCACTATCACGGATGAGATAATTTTCAACCGCTTCATCTTTAATTCCCCGTGCTTTTATTCGATATATACGCCTTTCTGCAAATTGATAATATAATCCATTCGCAAAAATCCCCATCCCAAATAGAATAAAAACGAGTAATAAAAACGTAAGAGGCACCATATTAATGATTGGCACTGCTACGTTGAACCCCATAAAATAAGAAAACGCATCACATGCTACTAATAACAGTATAAATAAAGCAGCAGGTAAATAATACTTACGATATCCAAGCCAACCCACATTGAAAATAGCAGCCAAACCATTCCAGCTCCACCTAGCAATTCGCTTGTTTTCAAGCTCCCATTTTCTTTTGTAATACGGATATTGTCTCCCTACATATACTTCTAATTCTTTGTCTATTAACGAGCTACTTTCCCCTTGTTCATTATGCAAATTTCGTTGGCAATTTGCACAATTTAACTGATCATTAGTACAAGGTTGCCCACAATTTATACATTTCAAAACGATCCCTCTTTCCATCCACACTTCATTTTAAAATACCTTCATGCTTCAATAACCACTCTTTCCTCCATAAACCACCCGCATACCCAACAAGCTTTCCACTCTTTCCTATTACACGGTGACATGGAACGATAATTGAAATTGGATTCCGGCTATTTGCTCCTCCTATCGCTCGTACAGCTTTTGTATTGCCGACCTTCTCCGCAATATCTAAATATGAAGCACTTACGCCGTACGGAATAGTATAGAGCGCATCCCATACATTTTTTTGAAATAATGTTCCCTCAGCAGACAACGGAACCGTGAACTCTTTTCTTTTCCCCTTAAAATATTCCTCTAGCTCATTTATACACTGATCTATCATTTCATTTGTACGTTCTTCTTGTCGTTCATCAACAAATATAACAGACGTAATTCCTTTATCATTTGCTGTAATTTCCAGCAAACCTAATTCACTTTCATAATAAGCCTGATACATATGTCATCCTCCAATTCATTTCATATTAGTCATTGTAACACGAATAGACAAAATTTTTCGTATAAGCGTTTTGTTAGGGAAACAAAAAAGAGAATGATACAATGTAAGAAAATTCAATCAAGGAGGCTATTTGATGCATTCCCAACTTTTTTCACCCTATACAATTAAGGACGTTACACTAAAAAACCGTATCGTTATGTCGCCTATGTGCATGTATTCATCAGAAAACGCGGATGGTCAAGTAACTAATTTTCATCTCGTCCATTATGGAACCAGGGCCGCTGGTCAAGTAGGTCTAGTTATGATTGAAGCAACAGCTGTGTTACCTGAAGGACGAATTTCTAACAAAGACCTAGGCATTTGGGATGACATTTTAATTGAAGGCTTACATAAAACGACAACTTTTATACATGATAACGGTGCAAAAGCAGCCATTCAACTCGCTCATGCCGGAAGAAAGGCTGAATTAGAAACAGACGCTTTCGCTCCCTCAGCAGTTCCATTTAGCGACGGAATGAAAATACCAGTAGAAATGAATAAACAGCAAATTAAAGAAACCGTTTCTGCTTTTCAAAAAGCAGCTTTCCGCTCTAAACAAGCGGGATTTGACATTATTGAATTACACGGTGCTCACGGTTATCTTATTAACGAATTTCTTTCTCCACTTTCCAATAAGCGGACTGATGAATACGGGGGCTCACCTGAAAATCGCTATCGTTTCCTACGCGAAATCATTGACTCTGTAAATGAAGTTTGGAACGGACCGTTATTTGTTCGTATTTCGGCAAATGATTATCATCCTGATGGGTTAACGGTTCAAGATTATGTACAGTATACAGGATGGATGAAAGAACAGGGTGTAGATTTAATCGATTGTAGTTCTGGTGCTGTTGTACCGGCACATATTGATGTGTATCCTGGGTATCAAGTACAATATGCTAAACATATTAAGGAACATATTAACATTGCAACAGGCGCAGTAGGATTAATTACAACTGGATCACAAGCAGAGCAAATTTTAAAAACTAACGAGGCAGATTTAATTTTTATCGGACGTGAGTTACTTCGCAATCCATACTTCCCAAGAATAGCCGCCAATGAACTAGGCTTTGAATTACAAGAACCATATCAATACGGGCGAGCACCTGGAAACATTAAAACTAATAAATAAAACCGAGAAGTCATTCTTCTCGGTTTTATTTATTCTATCGTTGTAATTTCATTTGAATTATAAATATGGATACCCGATTCCTCTCGCAATGCCGTTATATACATTCCTTTCGCCACATCTTTAGCTGAAATTGGTTTGTACTTTTTAAAAGCTCCTTTAAATATAAACGGGAGAATACGAGATAATTTCTCGGCCATTCTTTCTCCAAAACGATATTCTTGTCGATTTCCTACTAATAATGAAGGCCTAAAAATGTGTATGCCACCAATAACTAGCTTTTTCAGCTCCTCTTCCATCCTCCCCTTCACTTGCGAGTAAAAGAAGAATGATTTAGGATTCGCTCCCATTGATGAAATAACAAGAAAATTTTGCACGCCTTGTTTTTCAGCTAAGCAAGCAGCTCGCAATGTATATTCATAATCTACTTTTTTAAAATTCGCCTTCGACTTCGCTTTTTTTATCGTTGTCCCTAAACAACTGAATACATCATCTACTGCAAAAAATTCTTTATATTCCTCTAACACTGAAAAATCCACCTGTTTCTGCTGTAATTTCTCATGTTGTAATTGTAATGGTTCCCTTACAAAAATAGTAACCGAATCGTAGTAATCTGAGTCAAGTAATAGTCGCGTTATTTCTTGTCCAACTAACCCACTTGCACCAAGTACTAACGCTGTTCGCTTATTCATATATGTGTATACCTCTTTATTTACTATTCTCCCCTATAGCTATTCGTCGCTAACAGGAGTTTCCATTCTCCTATTTTACCATAAGTAAAGCACTATGCGTACGCATAGTGCTTTACTTACTCTTTTTTCTTTTCTTTTTCTTCCATTGGTAATTTCGTTATTGTTGTAGCATCTCCTAAATTACTTATTAATCTCCTTAAAAAAATTAAAACAAAAGATAATGGCAAAACGACCGCAAGTATTAATAAGATGGCCTCCATGAAGTAACCCAAGCACTCATCCCCTTTTCTCTGCTCCCTCCCAATATATGAAAGTAACATTGTCACATATGCACTAATAATAAAAATTAATACCTTTCTTTTTGACAAATTTATAACAAAACCAAATCGTAATGATTATTATTTATTGCAACTTTCATAAAGATGTATTATACTAGGTTCGCGAACTAAAACGTAATTATTCCGTTTTGCATTAAAACGATATTTTCTTCTTATATTTGGAGAAAATATAATTGTAAAAAAGAAAAGAGGAGAATTATATGCCTAAAAAATTAGCTCTATTTTCATTTATACTTATTTTCACACTCATCTTTGCTGGATGTTCTAACAACAAAGAAGGTGCAGCGAAAAAAGATGGGAAACTTTCTGTTTATACAACCATTTTCCCACTCGCTGACTTTGCCAAAAAAATCGGTGGTGATTATGTAAATGTAGAAACAATTTACCCACCTGGTGCGGATTCTCATACATTTGAACCAAGTCAAAAGCAGACTGTACAAGTTGCGAAAGCCGATTTATTTGTTTATAACGGCGCAGAATTAGAACCCTTTGCCGAAAAAATGGAAAAATCATTAAAAAAAGAAAACGTAAAAATTGTAAATGCATCTAAAGATATCGAACTTCGTGCTTCATCTGAAGAAGAGCAGCACGATCATGGAGACGGTCATAAAGAAGATGAACATCATCATGATAAAGACCCACACGTTTGGATCGATCCTACTCTTGCGATGAAACAAGCAGAAAAAATTAAAAATGCACTTGTAGAATTACAGCCTGAACATAAAAAAGAGTTCGAAAAAAACTTTGCAGCACTACAAACAAAATTTACTGATCTAGATGATCAATTTAAAGCTGTCGTTGCAAATGCAAAAACGAAAGAAATATTAGTTTCACACGCAGCTTATGGCTACTGGGAACAACGATACGGTTTAAAACAAATCCCAATCGCTGGAATTTCAGCATCTGATGAACCATCTCAAAAACAGCTAGCTGACATTACAAAAACAGTAAAAGAGCACGGCCTAAAATATATTTTATTTGAAACATTCTCTACTCCAAAAGTAGCATCAGTGATTCAACAAGAAACTGGCACAAAAATTTTACGTTTAAATCACCTTGCTACTATTTCTGAAGATGATGCTAAGAACAATAAAGATTACTTTACTTTAATGGAAGAAAACGTGAATACTTTAAAAGAAGCAACAAACTAATCAACTATATTTTCTAGGCAGCTGAATATGTCATTCAGCTGCCTTTTTATGTATTTACCCTTGACTTGACCGAAATAACAAGTAAAATTATCCATATTAGCTTTTAAGCTATAATAATTTAGAAGGTGAGTTGGAACTATGAATCTTCACATTTGTGAAGTAACAGCAAATAATTGGCGTTCAGTTGCTGCTTTAGACGTAGCAAAAGACCAGCAGCAATTTATTGAAAGCAATGCGTTTTCTTTAGCAGAATCATTATATGAAGAAAACGGAACGTCAGTAGGCTTATATGACAAAGAAACACTCGTTGGATACGCAATGTACGGTTGGTATTCCCAAAAGCATGAAAGCGTATGGTTAGATCGTTTTATGATTGATCAGCATTTTCAAGGAAAAGGATATGCAAAACGTTTCCTTCGCTTGCTCATTCAATTCTTACAACAAAAATTCGAATGTAAAATAATTTATTTAAGTTTACATCCTGACAACAAACTCGCAATGGGACTTTATGAGTCATTTGGCTTCCGTTTAAACGGGGATATCGATGACGAAGGCCCAGTTGTAGGTGTTGTAATGGAATTACTAATAGATGAAAATACAAGCCTGTGAAAACAGGCTTTTTATTATTTATTTATTAATGTCACATTTTCTATATTTAATTTTTTCTTCCTATGTGCTTCGCTTTTGCAATCTAGTATTATCTCCGTAAAATGCTCATTCGATTGAATTAGATGAATCATTTGATTGTTTAAACGTATTACTATTTCTTCTTCCTCATTTGTAACATCTGAAAATAGACAATTAATAATGTCTCTATCTTCATTTGTTATTTCTCCATATAATTTCACCGTATTTATTCCTGTAATTCCCTGTTCCAAACTATTTGGATACATATATTTCTCCATATATTCTCTGCTCTTTTGATCATCCATTTGTTGTAGAAAGAATTGAAACGGCATCCCCTTCATCGGCTGTATGTATGCATTTTTCCACGGCATAGTTTTCTTAAATAAATTAAAAAACCACTTATATTGTAATGATTCTGGTTTTGTAATTTCAATTCCAGCTTCTATCATTTTTTCATACACTTTATCTATATTTTCAACATCAATTGCCAATCCGATGAGTCCTCTATGGCCAGCATAATATTTCTGAACCCACTCTTGTACCCAACCACCCCCATCTTTTGTTTTTACTCTTACTAATTCTAAATATTCTTTTCCAATCCATATGTTAGATACTTTAAACCCTTTCGTTCCCTTTCCCCATTTTGGAACATATGGAAGCCCGATAGAATGTACATTTTTAATCGTTTCCTTATTTTCTTGCATCTCTTTATTTACATTTATAACAAGATGATCGATTTTCATATTCTTCCCACCACATTTTTATTTTTTTAATAGTTTCTCTAACCTATGAATAAATCGAAGTTGCATCTCACATTGTTCATACATATTTTCGAAAATCAGTTTCACATACGCTGGCGCGTTATCTTTTAGTCTTTCTCCTTTCCTCATCTCTTCATAAGTAGATCGTATTTCACTTTTCTGCTCTTCTAAAGCTTCTAAAATCTCCTCTCTCATACTCTCTTCTTCTGACAGAAATGTTAACGCTGTATATAGATGTTTCGGAAACATAACTGAAGTTTTTTGAAACGACTCTTTTAATAACCTTTTAAATTCTTGACTTCCCTTTTCTGTAATACAATATATCGTTTTCGACCGTTTTCCGGTCATTTCAATTGCTTTAACTTGAATGAAATTTTCATTTTCCATTTTTTTTAATGCGTGATAAATAGAAGCTGGGAAAACTTCCGCCCATTTATTACTTTGCACCATATTTAGCGCCTGCTGTATTTCATAACCAGATAGCGACTCCCTTTTAGTAAGCAATCCAAGAATCATTAAACGCACCTTTTCTCCCCCTACCCTAACAAAATACTAAACGTTTAGTATTTTCAGATTATTTTAATGCAAATTCCAATTTTAGTAAACAAAAAAAGCCTGCAATATACGCAGACTTATTTCACACACTCTTCAAAATGTTCCTGGAACCATTCTTTATTAATATCTTTTCCGATGAAAACTACTTCACTTACTCGCTCTTCGCCCTCTTGCCACTCTCTATCGTACGAAGCAGCAAACAATGTATGTACACCTTGGAATACGATGCGTTTATCTACTCCATCAATCGATAAAATTCCTTTGTAACGATATAAATACTCTCCTAGCTCTTGAACGACAGCTGACATCCACTCATTCAGTTTTTGTAAATCTAACGGCCGCTCTTCACGGAGTACAAACGATTTTACACCTTCTAAATGATTATGTTCTTTATGAGGGTAAATTTGTAACGTATCTTTCGTTTTAAACGTTTGAATTTGTAGTAACGATGGTATATCTACCTCACAGTTAGTCGTCTCGATTAATTTTGCAGTTGGGTTAATTCCTTGCAGTTCATGCAAGAGATTTTCCTTTTCACTTTCTTCAATTAAATCTAATTTATTCACCAGCACTACATCAGCAAATGCAATTTGTTCCTTCGCTTCTAGTCCCTTTTCAAAATGTTTATGTATATGATAACTATCTACTACTGTTACAACGCCGTTAATTTGGTATGCAGATTGAATAACTGGATCTAAAAAGAATGTTTGAATAATCGGACCTGGGTTCGCAAGACCGGTCGTTTCAATTACTAAACCATCAAAATCCATTTCCCCCTCTGCTTTTACATCCAGTAATTGTTTTAAAGCAACGAGTAAATCTTCACGTACAGTACAGCATAAACAGCCATTTGTCATTTCCATAATTTCTTCTTCAACATTCATAATCAATTGATTATCAATACCAATTTGTCCTATTTCATTTACAATCACCGCCAATTTCTTACCGTGATTTTCTGATAAAATACGATTTAATAAAGTCGTTTTCCCTGATCCAAGAAAACCAGTTAATATTGTTACTGGAATCATCCCTTACATCTCCTTATAGCTCTATGTTCCTACATTATAGCATATAGAGAAAATCGTTTTTGTAGCAAAACATATTTATTGTATGTACAACCGGGTAACTATATAATAGTATGTAGCAAGAAAGCCTTTTCAAAAATATTATCATTCATCAAGGGGGTACTTAAAATGGAACGAGTTCAAATGGCCGAAACACTAGAATTTTCTCGTATTATTCAAGGATTTTGGCGTTTAGCAGAATGGAATATGACGAAACAAGAATTACTTTCTTTTATTGAATCTTGTATGGATATGGGGATCACTACTTTTGATCACGCTGATATTTATGGTGGATATACGTGTGAAGAATTGTTTGGAGAAGCGTTACAACTCAAGCCTTCCTTACGCGAAAACATGCAAATTATCACAAAATGTGGAATCGCTCCCCCATCACCGAAATTTCCAGAGCGATATGTTGCTCACTACAACACGAGTGCTGAACATATCATAAAGAGCGCGGAGGATTCATTACAAAACTTACATACAGATTATATTGATGTATTGCTCATTCACCGCCCTGATCCATTTATGGACCCAAATGAAGTGGCCGAAGCGTTCTCACGCTTAAAGCAAGAAGGAAAAGTTCGTCACTTCGGTGTATCTAACTTTTTACCTTCACAGTTTAATATGTTAAGTTCGTATTTAGATTTCCCGCTTATTACGAACCAAATTGAAGTATCTGCGTTGCAACTTGAGCATTTTGAAAAAGGTACGATTGATTTATGCCAAGAAAAACGAATCAATCCAATGATTTGGTCACCTCTTGCTGGTGGAGAAATCTTTACTGGCCAATCAGAACGCGCCTTACGTGTACGTGAAACTTTACAAAAAATTGCTACTGTGCTAGGTGTTGATAGCATCGATACTGTTATGTATGCATGGTTACTTGCTCATCCAGCTAAAATGATGCCAATTGTTGGCTCTGGCAAATTAGATCGAGTAAAAACGGCTGCAATGGCAACAAAAGTTAATTTAGACCGCCAACAATGGTTTACAATTTTCGAGAGCTCTAACGGTCATCCTGTACCATAATATAAAAAAAGAAGAGCTATTTTCTTACAGCTCTTCTTTTTCATATGTATTTCTCGTCATTGCAAATACACACATATCTTTTAATCCATTTCCATCTACCGCAATACTGGCACTTTCTAAAATACCCTCTAATTTAAAGCCTAATTTCTCTGGTATCGCTCTACTCTTCTTATTTAGAGAATCACAACGAATTTCTACGCGGTTTGCTTTTAGTTCAGAAAAAGCGTAATCTGTTATACCTTTCGCAGCCTCTACCATATAGCCCTTTCCACTAAACCTTGAATCAATCCAATACCCGATTTCAAATTGAGGTATATCCCAATTAATACGATGTAATCCGGCAGATGCAATAAATTCACCTGTTTCTTTCGAAAAAACTAGTAATCTCAAATCCTCACGCTGCAAAAATTGAATATATGATTTTCTAATACTCTCTTCTAGTTCTTCCGCTGTTTGCTCTTTTTGTGCAAAAGCCATCCAAGGTTTTAATTCTTGCATTGAAGCTTGAATTGCATCATATACAACTTTACCATCACCTGGTTTCGGCATTCGAATAAATAGCCTTTCAGTATAAAATTCAGAAGGAAAATCAAATAATAACGGATTCACTGTCAACACTCCCTATAATTCTTTTGTATATAATACTATCCATCTCAAGTTATACAGTAAAGAAATTTCTGAATTTTAAACATTTTATTCATTTACCTCTACCGCAACACGAACTCCAGACTCAATCGCACCTTGAATCCATCCGTGATACAGCGTTGTATGATCTCCAGCAAAGTATATTCTCCCCTCAGGTTTTACAATGACTGGCTGTAATTCAGATTCTTGACCAGCTTGAAAAAGAGCAAACCCTCCAAGTGCATATGGATCTAATGTCCAACTTTTTGATATTCCAGACATGAACTCATCATATACTTGACCGCCTAATATTGTTGCTAAGTTGTGTAATGTGTAATAAATACGATCACCCTTCGATAGCCCATCCCATAGTAACGCATCATAAGACCATGTATAGCTTCCTAACATCATAGCAGGTCCTTTCTCTCCAATTCCATGGCTTGGATAATAGGCGTAACGAATTGGCAAATCTGTTATGATTCTTCCGCCTAATTGTCCTTGTTCTTCCCAAAATCGACTTTTAAATTGAATTCCTATTTTCGTCGCAGGCATATAATGCAATTCACGAATTGCTTTCCACTTTTCATGAGATATAGAGTCAAATGGATCTACTTCCACAAAACGCATTGTCGAAAACGGAATTGTAACAATAACTAAATCCCCTGTAATACTACTATATTCAAAAGTTGCCTCGTTTCGATAGAAAGCCGTCACACCGTTATCGTGTTGATGTAGCTTCATTAATTTTTGATTATAAATAATATTCCCTTCTAATTGCGGTAAAAAAGATTTTGGTAATCTATCGTTTCCACCTATTATTTCACACAATCCACTCTCCTCTTGCATAATGTATAAAAAACGTAACGTCTCAACGAATGATCTTTCTAAAAAACCTTCTAAATCTAATAAAACACCAATCATCTCAATCGTTATTGGTGAAAAATACGTATTATATTGATAAGGATGGTACTTTAAAAATTGTCCTGTAGAGTATCTTCCAAAATCCTTTACTACAACATCCCAATTTTTCTCTGGGTTCTTTTTTATAAAATTTATTATGGGCTGTACCGCTAACAATAATAGTTCCTCAGACGTTTTCCCAACTTCATTCATTTCCACAGGATATCTTAAAATACTTGGATCTTTTTCGTATTGTTTTAATGTCGTTTTCCGACCATTTACGTAGATGATATCTGTCTCATTCCTATTAATAAAAGGGCTCACCTGTAACCCAAATTTTCTTATATATGCCATCGTTAACGTGTGCGAATATGGAATTCTCATCGCTCCAACATCTAAATATAATCCGGTATCTTCCATTCTAACTGTCTCTATGCGGCCGCCTACACGATTGTTTGCTTCAAAAATCTTCACTTCATGTCCTGCAGCCTTTAATAAAGATGCCGAAACTAATCCAGCCATGCCTGCCCCTACTACAATAATTTGTTTCGGACGTGTCGTCTTATTCAATCCCTTATTTATAACTTGTAACGTTTCATCCATCTCAGTGTTATACATTAAGTCTTTCTGCACAATTCCACCCCTTACTTCATAAAATGCGCGTTAGTGGTTTAGTGCATTTTATTCATAAATCCCCATAAACATAACACCATTGCAATTTGAATATTCACTAAAAGTACATAAGAGACAGATCTCACATTTCTTTATGCTTCGTATAATATAGCAACTGCAACGAAGGAGTGGTTGAAAATGAAACAGACTTATGATTACCACGCTACAAAAAAACATCTAGAATTAAAGAAACAACACCTATGCAAAAAACTTAGTAATATGAAATTATCTGAAAAAGAGCGTGAACAAATAAAACTTGAGATTGATAACTACGAATATATATTAAACTTAGTCGAAATGAATCATTATGAACGAGGGTTTTCTCGTTAAAAGTGGCTATATTATCATCCTCTTTTTTGTGTGAGCATTTCATTACGCATTTTTCGTAAGTAAATATATAATAGAATGTACATTAAGATTGAGAGGTATATTCTATGATCAAATTAAGTGTATTAGACCAATCACCTATTTCTGATGGCAGCACAGCAACTGAAGCTTTTTCACATACAGTAACACTTGCACAAGAAGTTGAAAAACTAGGATTTACACGTTTTTGGGTATCCGAGCACCATAATTCTGTAAGCCTAGCAGGCTCAAGTCCAGAAATACTCATTTCACATATTGCAGCAAAAACGAATCGTATTAGAGTTGGTTCGGGTGGTGTTATGTTGCCACACTATAGTCCATATAAAGTTGCCGAGAATTTCCGCGTGTTAGAGGCACTTTATCCAAACCGTATTGACCTTGGTGTTGGTAGAGCGCCTGGTGGTATGCCGATAGCAACTCGCGCACTTCAAGAAGGTAAAATGGTCTCACTTGATCAATATCCAGAACAAATTGCAGATGTTGCTATGTACTTACATGATCAAGTACCAGAAAACCATCATTATGCAAATTTAAAGGCTACTCCAGTTATCACAACATCTCCTGAAATGTGGATGCTCGGTTCTAGCGGGGAAAGTGCAATGATTGCCGCAAAGCAAGGCGCTTCTTTTGCATTTGCACAGTTCATTAACGGATACGGTGGCCCTGAAGTAATGAAAGCCTATCAAGAGCAATTCCAACCTTCCTATTTAGGTGATAAACCAAAATCAATCGTCTCTATTTTTGTTATTTGCGGAGAAACAAACGAAGAAGCGGAGAATATAGCATCAAGCCTTGATTTATCGATTTTACTATTAGAACAAGGAAAACGGACTACTGGAACCCCTTCTATCGAAACTGCTCAAAATTATTCGTATAGTGCTTATGACCTATTTCGTATTAAAGAAAATCGTCAACGTATGATCGTCGGCGATCCGTCTTCTGTAAAAGAAAAAATATTAAACTTAAGCAAAGCATACAATACTGAAGAGTTTATGATTGTCACAATCACTCATCAATTTGAAGATAAATTAAACTCTTATCGCCTATTGGCAGACGCTTTTAATTTATAATAACGAAAAGGAGATGCATCACATATGATGCATCCTCCCTTTCTTACTACCAATCAATTGTTTTTGCTTCCTATATATTCAATAGCTTCTTTTAATAACTCATCAAAATTCTCAGGATAATCATGATTTAAGTTAGGCACAACTTTATACTTATGTTCTATATTTTTATCCTTTAATAACTTTACAAATTGCTGTGTACATTCGAAACAATCTTCATCTTGATCCCCACATATTATATATCCTTTTATGCTTTTATCATGTAATATTCCAATCATTTCTTCCCATTCTTCCATTTCCGGGAGCCACGGTGCCACAAAAATAAAACCGTTCACTTCTATTTCACCTTGTAACATGGAATGTAACGCTACTCTTGCCCCAGCAGAAAAGCCACCAATAATAATATTTCCAAATGTTTTATTCACTTTAATCTTATTGTAATGTTCTTTTAACTCTTCTCTTCCTCTTTCGATACTATCCCAAACATATCCATCTGAAAATTGAATTTGGGAAGATTGAGGCAATGCCAGCATAAAACCTTGTTCCATTACAGAGTTCCAATATGGTTCTATTATTTGTATATTTTCTTGATCCCCATGCAGTGTGATTAGTAGATTTTCATTTTGTTTGCTGTATTTATATTTCAGGTCTGCTTGTTCCGATTTCTTTGCTAATTCTTCTCTTTCTTTACATAATTGAACCATTCTATGAAACTCTTCAAATTTATGTAATGGTTTTAAATCATCATCGGAAATTAAATACTCACTTCCGTACCAAAACTCATTTTCTATAATTGCTTTCTTCATTAAATGCAACGCTTCTTCTTCAAGTCCTGCTGCACTTGCTAGCGCATATTTAAAGTTATATATTTGTGCTTCATTACCCACTACACCTTTAGCATGCTCCATTATATAAGAATATGCTTCAAAACTTCCTTTTTTTGCATAACAATCTAGCGTTTCATTTAATAATTGAATATAAGTCATACTATTTTTCATATAGAAATCCCCCGTAACCTTTTATAAAAATTTTTTCTCCAATCTTCCTATCATTCTAGGGTCACGGTATAAGTAGTAAAATTCTACAATTCAACTTAACAATACCTGATTTTCAGAATGATATTTAATAACTAATGTATGTATACGCATAATACACCACTCCTTCCTATCCACTAGTTATAGTATAAAATTAAATAGACTGAAAAATCAATATTTTAAAACAAAAAAAGACAACAATATATTATTGTTGTTCTCATAACATCTACCCGGTATTCTTTTTTTTCTTATCTGGTTTACTTGAAACTAAATAATGCTTTTCTGAAATATATAAATTTCTTTTTAATATACGATTTAAATATGGTCCTAGCTTTATTACACATATGAGGCGATCTTCGCTATCTTCAACAATTGGGAACATTTCTTTTTCTGTTACATATTGATCGACGGCTTTTTGTACGATATCAATTTCTTTAACTAGGTTTAAATTTTCTTCTGTATGCTCAAATACCTCAAGCGTTTCCTTCGTAATAAGAAAAAAATTGGTTGGAAATGCAGGTAAATAGGGCTTTAATAAATCATAATTTACTGTGTAATCATCATTTACTAATACTGTATAAACGATATTAGCATTCGTTTCTAGAAACTTAGCCATCGCTTGTTCTAATTCGTCTTTCGTAATTTCCCGCTCTTCTTTTCCAGTTCTGAAAAAGCGAAACATCGCATCGCCTCCTTTTTACTATATTATAGCATAAAAGGAAACTGAAAAATCATAAAAAACTCTATTGAAAGAATTTTTCAATAGAGTTTTTCTTTAATCCATTTATGTTTATTTTAAGAATGCACTTAACATCCACACATGTTGTTCTAATGTCGTATGAATTGCTAATAGCATATCAGCAGATGTTTCATCACCAGCTTCACCCGCTACTTCCATACCTTCTTTCAATTCTTGAATGAGTGCAGAAAAATCATTTACTAAAGTTTGTACCATTTCTTCTGCAGACTCTTTGCTTGTCCCTTCACTCACAGTAGAAGTTGCTAGATATTCTTTCATTGTCGCTAACGGTTTTCCTTCTAGCGCTAAAATACGTTCCGCTAACTCATCAATGTAAGTCCCTGCTTCATTATAAAACTCTTCAAATTTCTCATGTAATGTAAAGAAGTGTGGTCCTGTCACATACCAGTGATAATTATGCAATTTCACATATAACACATTCCAGTTTGCTACCTGCTTGTTTAATACTTCAACAACATTTGTTTTCGTACTCATACAATCCACTCCTCTTAGCATTTTTATAATTATTATCTTTTAATAACCTAATTACATTTTACCATACATTTCCTACTCTTTTGAATGAACAGCTTATATGTAACAAAGTTTTAACAACCTTAATATTTCCCTAATATCATATAATTCATGTATTCTTTCAGCTACTTCATATGTCTAATTGTCCAAGCTCACACATATGCATAATAGTAAGTCAAGCTCATCATAGAAGAAAGAGGGATAACATGGACAATCAACAATGGCAAGTAGCAAAGAAAGTCGCTGCTACTTATATCGGAACTGTCGTTGGAGCTGGATTTGCTACTGGACGAGAAATTGTTGAATTTTTTACAGTGAACGGATTTTACGGAACCATTGGCATATGTATAAGTGGATTTTTTTTTATTTGGCTCGGCACAAAGATGATGTTGCTTTCATCACAAATAGGGGCATTTTCAGCTCAAGAATTTAACAAATATTTATTTGGGGATGTATTTGGAAATGTCGTAAACACATTACTATTACTCGTATTATTTGGTGTAACAAGCGTTATGTTATCAGGGGCTGGGGCAGTATTTGAAGAACAACTCCGCCTCCCGAGACAACTTGGTATTTTCATCACAGTCATCGCCTGTCTCATTATTGGGAGTCGGGGATTACAAGGTGTTTTTGAAGTAAATACACTTGTCGTACCTATAATGATGATTTTTATTATCGGTCTTGCTATCACAACCTTTATTCATGGTACAACTCCTCTTATTAACACCGTTCCTACAGAAAGTTGGAATATGAAATGGATTACTAGCCCGATTACATATGTTGCATTAAATCTTTCACTCGCCCAAAGTGTTCTCGTCCCATTAGCCAGTGAAGTAAAAGACCGAAAAGCTATTTTGTGGGGGGGGATTTTAGGAGGCGCAGGGCTTTGCTTCATTTTATTATGTAGCCATTTAGCAATATTATCAGTTGAACAATTTTATCAATACAACATCCCGATGGCTGAAGTTGTAAGAAGATTTAATGCCACTTTCCACTTTTTCTTTGTTCTTATTATTTTTGGTGAAGTGTTCACAACATTAGTTGGGAATATTTTCGGAATGACAAAACAAATGCAATCCATTACAGGATGGAAAAGTCATAACATTATTTACTTCATATTACTAATTAGTTATTGCTTTAGTTACATCGGATATAGCCAATTACTTCATATTCTATATCCAATTATCGGTTGGGTAAGCATCATTTTACTACCGATTATCGCTTTTAAACAACTTCAAAAAACATGAAAAAGCATCCGTTTATACGGATACTTTTTCATGTTCATTCACACTCTTCACATACTTCCCAATACGGTCCCATTTCTACTGCAAGATATGGCTTTAATTGCAAACGAATCATTCGACTTGGCATACGTTCTAATACAAATTGAATGCCTTCTTCCTCTTCATCTAACTCAACTTTTGAAATAGCAATTCTTTGCATTGTAGTAATGGGGCTTCCATCTTTATATAAAGTGATTTTCACCTCATCATATTCATTAAAATACAATTCAACATTCATTTGCTTTTTTAACATTTCATCAACAATTTCATAATTATCATTTTGTTCCTGGATTATATATTTCCAGCCGCCTCTATCCAATTCTATCGGAGCAGCTTGGAATAATGTCATCAAATCCTCGTATAGCATAAGATAACCCCTCTCTTACTAAAAAACGATGAGTATTTTATATACCCTTTATCTCTATCACTATCCATGTTTATTGTACCATATTTCACGAATCTTACCGCATTCATTTGCTTTATAAACACATACAAAACATATAGTATTTTTGATTCATTTTCTACTCACTAGTACGTCCCTTTACTTATAACTTATCACTCTCCATATTTCCTTCACACTACTTATAAATCTAAAAATTCCACACAAAAGAAGAGTGATTTTTATCACTCTCCTCAAAAGACTTTTCCTGCGGCTACTAATGCTAATACTATAATTAAACTGGCAAATAATAGCGAGACAATTAAACTAAAAATCGGTAATATTTTCTTTTCATTCTTCTTTGATAATAATCTCAAACTAAGAATGATATTTAATGGGACAAATATAAAATAAAAATATTTAACGATTTGTAATGAACTATTTGAAAGTGTTTTAAATACAAACACTTCAATTACAAAAACAGCAAAGAATAAAATACTTAACCAAAACGAGACATAACTAAGCCAAGAATGCCTTTTCGTTCCCCAATACACTCCCATAATAATCTCCTTTATATGTAATCTATACAATATTCATTATACACAAACTTAACAAATCCCTCTATTTTTCGACAAATATTAATTAAAATAAAGCTTTAATTATTGAATCCCCCCGTTCCCCACAGGCTATTAACTAAAAGGACTGCCTCTAATAGCAGTAATACTATTTGAAGCAGCCCTTTCTATTTACACTTTAAATCTTTCAATTAATACTTGTAACTCTTCAGCCATTTGAGATAGTGTACCCGCCGCAGAACTAATTTCTTCCATAGAAGCTAACTGCTCCTCAGCTGACGCCGCAACACTTTGTGTACTCGTCGCGTTATTTTGTGCTGTCATTGCAATTTGGCCAACTGAAATAGATACTTCATTTGCACCTTTTGACATTCCATTAGCCGTTTCAACCATCGTTTTAATTTGATCAGCAATTTCATTTGTAGATTGTAAAATCTCAGTGAAATTTTGTTTTGTTTCATTTGCAATAACAAGTCCAGATTGAACTTCTTCATTTACATTATTCATAGATTTTACTGTTTTACTCATATCATCTTGTATTTCACAAATTAATTTACTAATTTCACTCGATGATACGCTAGATTGTTCTGCTAATTTTCGTACTTCATCAGCAACAATTGCAAAGCCTCTTCCATGCTCGCCAGCTCTTGCAGCCTCAATTGCTGCATTTAATGCTAGCAGGTTGGTTTGATCTGCAATATTTTGAATTACTTCTAAAATATCACCAATTTGCTTTGATTTATTATTTAATAACTGAATAACTGCATCTGATTTACTGTTTTTCCTACTAGTTTTCCGCCATCTTCTGCTTTTTCACGTGTATGAGCAGAAGCAGTATTAATAGATGATGAACTATTTGCTACATGCTGAATCCCTTCTGTTACACCAAACAGTAACATAGCACCATTTTCTACGCTTGCTGTTTGCGTCGTTGCACCACTTGATATTTCATCCATTGCTGATGTAATTTGTTCAGTCGCTTCACTCGCTTGTCTCACACTTGCTGTTAACTCTTCAGATGCAGCTGCAACATGCCCTGCTGAAGTATTAATTCTTCCGATTAATGTACGTAGTGAATGAGTCATCTCATTAAAACCTTTCGCAAGTTGTCCAATTTCATCATTTGAATGTATTTGAATCATTGGAGTTAAGTCCCCTTCGCTTATTTCTTTAGAAGTGACAACTAATTGTTTTAAAGGTCTGGTAATAGAAAGTGTCACGAAATAAATAAGCACTCCACCTACAACTAATGAAATAAACATTACAATTAACATATTATAAAATACAGGTTGAGCAGCCTCAACTACTTCATTTGAGTACATCGTCCCAGCAATTTTCCAACCTGTTTTTAAGTTTGTGGCAAATACCATTTTCTTGTCACTACCACTATAAGTGTATGAAAAAGTGCCATGGTTATCTTCGTATATTTTCTTTGCCCAAGAATCATCTGCCTTGTCACCTGGTTTTTCTTGAGGGTGAGCAATTATTTTTTTGTTCCCATCTAAAATGAAAGCATAGCCTTTTTTACCAATATTGATTAACTTTGTTGTTTTTAATAAATTATCTAAATTTAAATCTACTGCAACAACACCATTTTTATCTTCAGTTTGTTTTGCGATTGTTACGACAGTATGCCCATTTCCTTGTGCCTTATATGGTTCAGTGACAACAATTCCACCTTGCTTATTCACTGCATCTTTATACCAAGAACGCGCTGTTGGATCATAATCTGTTTCCATTTGTATTTTTGGTTCTTGTACAAATTTTTTATCGTTTCCGGCAACATACACTTGTTCTACATCTTTGTTCAAGCTAATATATTGAGATAATGTTTTTCTTAGTTCATCCTGTTTATCCCCTTGATACATATCAGTATGAATCACTCGTGCAAAATTATTTACATCGTTGAATTTCGCTTCAATCATTTGATTGATTAAATTATCCAATATTTTTATATTATCCTGAGCACTACTCATAATTTGTGATTCAAAATTCTTTTTAGCTGTTTGATACGACATGCCCCCAATAATAGAGACTGCCGCAATTAATATAACAAAAAATGAAATTAATAGCTTTTTTGCTACTTTCATATCTCTAAACCAACTTACTAGTTTACGCATTATAAACCTCCTGCATTTCAATATTAAGCTCTAAAGATTAAATGAGCTAATTTTGAATATATCCCATTCCTTAGTTACTATTTTTATAACTTGTTTTGATGAACACTTTGTAAAGTTTAAACAAATTAATTCCAATTGTCTATATATATGAATAATATTAATATAAAATTTACAAATACAAAAAACCAAAGGAACAAGCCCTTTGGTTTTTTATATTTTTTTATGTTGTTTAGAAATCTTTTTCCATCTATCTCGTTCCGCTCTTGCCAGAGTAATGTTTTGTTTTCTCATAACATATGCCAATTCTCTTTGCAGCTTTTTATAGCTTAGCAAGCGCTCTACAGGTATACTTCCGTTATCTATAGCACTTCGCACTGCACATCCTGGTTCACCGTCATGTTTACAATCTCGAAAGCGGCAAGTATGTGCAAGATCTTCAATATCAGAAAATGTAGTTTGGATTGCCCCGCTTCCTTCCCAAAGCTGAAGTTCTCTCATACCAGGAGTATCAATTACTAAACCACCACTTGGTAATTGGAATAATTCACGGTGAGTTGTCGTATGTCTCCCTTTACTATCTTCTTCACGTATATCTCCGGTTTTTGCTACAACTGTTCCTGTTAATGCATTTAACAAAGTAGATTTCCCTGCACCTGAAGATCCAACTAAGGCAATGGTTTTTCCTGGTGAAACAAATTGTTGCAATGATTCTATTCCGACGTACGCTAAGCTATCAACAACAAATACAGGAACACCGATTGCTACTGCTTCAGTTTCTGCAATTTTTTGTTCCACATCTTCACATAAACTACTCTTCGTTAAAACAATAATAGGCATTGCACCACTCTCATAAGCCAATAGCAAATAACGTTCCATCCTTCTTACGTTGAAATCATGGTTAAGAGCATTTACTAAAAAAAGATAATCCACATTCGTAGCTATAATCTGTTCCTCTGTTCGGTAGCCAGCCTCTTGTCTAGAAAAAGAGCTTCTCCTTGGAAAAATACGATGAATAATTGCCTTTCGCTCTCCTTCTATTTTCTTTATATACACCCAATCACCAACTGCCGGATAATCCCCTTTCGTTAACGCTTCATGACGAAACTTTCCAGACAGTTCCGCTACATATTCACCATCAGTACAAATAATCCGATATATATGCTTATGCTCAAGTAAAATACGTCCTACTTCATAGTTCTCTACAGCTTGTTCCTCAAAAAAAGAATCCCATCCGAACGATTCTAAAATATTTTGATCCAAATTGATATCCTCCCTAGTTTGAACTTAGTGGAAGGATTGTGCGCTCACTTATAGAGTATCGCCCTTTCCGTCCACCTTTGTATTTGGTTTATTATTCATATAAGTTAATTTCGCCATAATACATCACCCCGTTCTAATTTTAATTACTCTCATTATATGGAATATCTTATTAAAAAGCTACCTTATTTAACGTAATTTTCAAACAACTTGTTTTTTAGCATTTTAATTTGGCCGCGATGACTAATTTCATCTTCTAGCACATGAAACCAAAGGTAGTGCTGATTATACGCTACGCCATTAGGCCACTTTCTTTCTGACATTAGCCATTCGTCATCCTGTTCACTCAAACACTTCAGTGTTTCTTCTCGCACTTTTTGCAAAAGTTGTACATAATACTGTATTTCATGACCACGAATCGTTCTCCCCGCTTCTCCTAAATACAGTGCATCTTCCCATACTTCTAATTCTTCTTTTGTGAAGTCACGATTTTGAAATGAAATAAGCTGATGGACTTTTTCTATAGCTGCTATATGCTTTAATAAAGCTCCAATTGAATTTCCACCACTTGGCATAATTAAATCTAATTGCTCAACTGATAGATTTTCTATTTCCTGTAATGTTACCGCCCTCGTATGCTCCAGCATACTTACTAATTCACCTATATTTTTTGTATAACCATCTACACTTCTTACTCGATAATCTATATTCATATCACGCACCCCTTTCTGCATTCATATTATTGTAAAAGTTGTTCATATAATAGACTGAAATATATCGAAATTTTCTGTTATAATTAAATTGAATAAGGAATATACCTAAACAAACTTTCTCAATATGCTTATATGAAATATTAAAAGGAATCAATATGAAAAAATCGAATCTTATTCACTAAAAGGAGTGGATTCGATGGAAATGTATCAATGGCTAACTGCTGTTCTAGTTGGTGGCATTACTGGCTTCGTTTCCCATCTGATCAATAACCAAGGCAAGTTATTGCTTCCACGCCGTTTAAAAACGTTTTTCCACTTTGGGTTTTTAACCGATATATTGACCGGTTGCCTAGCTGCACTTCTTGGACTCGTTTTATTCGATGTCACCACAATAAAAGAAATTATAAAAGTATCTATTGTAACTGCCATTTCAGGTCAAACATTTTTACTTCATCAAGCCTTAGGTGGTGAACAGGCTAAAAACACGCAAATTGGGAAAGCTGATGAGAAAATTCAAGAAATTGACAAACTATTACGACGTTAATCTATACTTTCTTTAAAAATTATTGTTATAATGAAAAATAAATATTTTCTATTGCGTCGTTTGTCAGAAGAAAGGGTGTTTCGTATGACAAAAAAGAAAATAGAAGATTTCTTAACAAACTCCGAAAAAGAGGAACTGCTAGAAAACTATAAATGTTTACGAGAAGCCCGCACAAAAAGCGAAGCTAACCATTTTGGTGAAGCAGTAGACCATCTATTAAATAAAGTAAAAAAGCGAATTATTAAAGATGCAGGCATACATGATGAAAATGCAGCAACTATTCAATCAAAACGAAAAGCACTGTTTTAGACTTATCCCTAAAATAGTGCTTTTCGTTTGCAACACTTTTATGATGCAAGTCCTTTTTTATTTTCTTCAGCGAGCTTTTCACTTTTTCTAAAAAAGAATAACGCAATAATATACAGTAGCGCTGTAAAACATCCTACTAAAACAAAACTATGAGACGTAGCAAATAATACTCCAGCTACTGCCGCTCCAATCATTTGGCCAATGTACATAGAAGCATTAGCAAGAGCAGCTCCTGTTCCTCTTGCTACACTAGACATGTTTTGTAAGCGTCCCATCATCAATACAAACAAAATTCCTGTCACAAAAAATAAAATAAAGAAGAATAATTCAACAAATATAATGTTATTTAAATGAGGAAGTATTACATATAGCACTGCTGTAAATATAATTCCACCATAAAAAGAAATGTTATAACCGATTTTGTTTACAATTCTAGGACCAAAAATATTACCGGTCAAATTTCCTAATCCCAATATAATCATAGCTGTTCCTACTTCATTAACCTGTAAACCGAATTGAACTGCAAGCCATACACCAAAGAATGAGAATGCTGCGAAATTACCAGTTTGAAAAATAAAATATGCCAAATAAGAGAGTGGAACCTTTGAATCTCTAAGTAATTGTTTATAACGCCGTAAGATTGATTGTTTATTATCCTCTGTTTGAACAGGCTTTATTTCTGGTATAAAAACACCAATAGAAATAACAAGTAATGCTGACAGGATGCCAATGACAAAGAATGGCGTTGTATAATGTATCGTTGCTAAATAGGCCCCAATTGGCAGTCCAAGAATTTGAGCGACTGATAATCCCGCTGTTGCAATCCCAATTGCTTTCACAATTTGCTTCTTCTCTATAAGTAGTGGAATAGATGCCCACACTTGCGGAGATACAAACGCTGCACTTACACCTGCTAAAAATCGAAAAATCAGCATCCATAAAAAACTAGGTGCAATTCCGCACAAAAACGTACTAATTGCGAAAAAAATCATACCTAGTATCATTACTTTTTTTCTGTTTAATCCATCTGATATAGGACCAGCGATAAGTACAAATCCAGCGTATCCTAAAGCATATGAGCTTACCATCCACCCTGACAACTCAGTTGAAACATGATACACCTGTTGTAATGTCGGCAAAAGTGGTGAAATTAAGAAAGTATCTGTACCGATCATAAACATTATCGTAAAGAATACAGCTAGCACTCTTTTCATTTAAACCTTCTCCTTTATATAAAAAGAGGGTACTATCCCTCTTTTTAACTAATCTTCTAATATAGATTCAATTTGTTTCATATCCTGTTCATTCAATAAAACGTCCACTGCTCTAACACTTTCTCTTATTTGCGCTGCTCGCTTCCCGCCAGGAATAACAGTATCAATTCCTTCTTTATTTAATAACCATGCTAACGCTAAGTGAGATACTTCAATATTATTTTCTTTAGCTAAGTCTTTTAACTTTTCCACTTTCTTAAAGTTACTCTTATATGTATTTTCTTCAAATAGATTTACACTTTGGCGCCAATCGCCTTCATTCAATTTCAAATCATCTGCATATTTACCGCCTAATATTCCGAAAGCAAGTGGTCCATACGGAATAAATGAAATACCTGCTTCAATACAATACGGCAATAATTCTTCCCCAGCAGTGCGATCTAACATATTGTAAGGCGCTTGTACAACATCTATATCTCCATATCGATTTGCTTTTTTTAATTGTTCTACACTTACATTTGAAATCCCAATTGAACGAATTTTCCCTTCTTCTTTTAAACGGGTAAGCCCTCCAATTGAATCTATGTAACTTGTTTCAGGGTTTGTAAAATGTAAATAATATAAATCAATATAATCTGTCTGTAATCTTCTTAAACTATTTTCCACAGCATTTCTTAAATAGCTTGGTTCATTATTAATATGAACCTCTCCATTTAATAGCGGCTGTATTCCACCTTTTGTAGCAAGTACAAATTCGTGGCGTTTCTCTTTTATTACTTCTCCTACCAATTCCTCTGATCTACCGAAACCGTATGAATCCGCTGTATCAAAAAATGTAATACCTTGCTGAATAGCTTCTTCTATTAATCGCTTTCCTTCTTCCTCATTCACATCAGCGTATAAATTGTGTCCCCCTACTGCATTCGTTCCTAACCCCAACTTAGAAATATTTATTCCTGCCTTTTGCAATTTTGTATACTTCATTTTTTATCCCCCTATATTTCTATTGTTCGAATATAATCGAACAATAGAAATATACCACTTTGTATGTTATAGTGCAAATATCTTAACTTATACAAGCAGGTGAAAAAATGCGTACACTCTATCATCCGAACCGAGAGGAAATTCAATTCTCTTCAGTCTTATATGCACTTAGCGATCAAATCCGTTTACAAATTGTAAATATGTTACTTGAGAAAAATGAGCAATCTTGTGGTTCATTAAACATCCCTATCGCGAAATCAACTTTATCTCATCATTTCAAGGTTTTACGTGAATCAGGTGTTATGTACACACGCCTTGAAGGAACACAACGTTTCATTTCAATTCGTGAAGAAGATTTAAATACTAGATTCCCTGGTTTATTAGATGTTGTAATACATGCGACAGAACCATACTAAAAAAACATCTCATATAAATATGAGATGTTTTTTAGTAATTACTATTCTTTTAATAAATCTATTAATCCATTCCCTTCAGATGTACGTTCATATCCTAAAGGTACAGTCCTTTTTATAAGTTGCGCGTATATTTCCGGCTCTGATAATTTTCTACCGTACTCTCTCTCACACTGCTTAATGAGAAGTGCTAACGCCCCAGCAACATGCGGCGTCGCCATTGAAGTACCACTTAATACTGCATATTTCCCCTCTGGATACGTAGACAGTATTTCATCACCCGGCGCTACTAAATCAATTTCTTGATTTGAATTACTAAAGCATGAAATTTTCCGCTCTAAATTAACAGCACCTACTTCGATTACTTCAGAATAAGCACCTGGAAAATCTAATTCTTCCGTATCATCGTTACAATCCCCATCATTTCCAGCAGCACATACGACAAGTACGTCTTGTTTTACCGCATTTTGAATAGCTTCATGTAACTCTGGTACATCTTGTGGACCACCAAGTGACATTGAAATAATTCTCACTTTCTCTTTATTCGGTCCTCTCCAATTTACAGCATAATGAATGGCCTCAATAATTTGCTCATAACTTCCAGAACCGTCTCCTGCTAATACTTTTAACACTAACATTTTAGCAAGTGGTGCGACTCCTAAAACACCGACACCATTTTCAGTCGCTACAATCGTCCCCGCTACATGAGTACCATGCCCATTATTATCAAGATAAACTTTAGGATCTCCTTCATAATCTTTCGTGAAATTTCTACCACCAATAATACGATCTTTTAAATCCACATGATTTATATCACAACCTGTATCTAAAACGGCAACAACAATGTCTTTCCCTTTCGCGCTCTTTTCCCATACTTGCGGAGCATGAATCAGTTGTACACCTGGTGGAATTTCATTTACTTGTTCAACCACCTTATTGACAGTAAACGGAATTAATTGTATACCTTTTTGTTTATTCGCTGTACTACTATTCATTGTAATCCCTCCTGAAAATGTATTATTTTCATTTCAGACCACCATTGAATACGTTTAAATTTAACATTCGTTTTATTCGTCCCATTTCCCTTCCTCTCAAATATTTCTCAATAAACAAAAGAAAAGGACCCATTAAATGGTCCTTTTCTTTTTCAGTTTTTCAATAGAATAATATAAAGTGAAACTATAATCAGTGGGGGGGTTCATCCCCCACTGATTATTAGCCCTCACCAATCGGGCGTTTACAGGCAGCAGGGCTTCCACCTAACTTCTTTGCTTCAGCCGAGTTTTGAGGTGGGAGTTTTACTGCCCACAAATAGCGGGATAAATTAAGACTAAATCTCACTCTTTTTCAAAAACTGCTCAATTTCTTTTATTACATGTTTTGCGCCTTCTATACTAACAGTAATGTTTCCATTTGCTAATGAAATATTTTGATCTGAAACATCACCTGTTATTTGACAAGCATTGTAAGGTTGATATTTTTGTAAAATAACTTTGTCCTCTTCTACAAAAATTTCAAGTGGTGATTTGATTTGTATTCCTAATACATCTCGTAATTCTTTAGGAATAACTATCCGTCCCAATTCATCTACTTTTCGAATAATTCCTGTTGCTTTCATGTTACTCCCCCCCTTACTCTCTATTATTTTTTTCACCTCGCTATTTTCATTTTATCACTATATATTTGGTAATGCCTTACTCTTTTTAGAAAATATAGTACAAAAGTTAAAAAAACACATTTAACGAATATTCAATCTTTCTTTCAATTGTTTTAAATAACGAGCTCGTATAATGACGAAATACAAAACTTGAATACTTACAAAAATACTTAATACAATCGTATTCTCTTTAAACAGTGAGTACTCAAACATTTGTCCTAACGCAGTTAATGCTACTGCCCCATGTAATGTTGCAACTCCAACTGGAACGAAGAATAAAAGCGCTAAGCGGATTGTGACTACTTTCGATAATTCGCCTCTCGTCAATCCAACTTTTCGAATCATTTCAAATAAACGAGTATCGTCCTCCAAATCAGAAAATAAGCGGAAGTAAAGGAAGCTTCCTGCACAAACAAAAAATACAATACCTATAAAGAAACCTACAAATAAAATGGGTCCTGCAATTTGTAAACTTTGATTTTGATCGTACTCTTCTGCACTAAACGTTGCATGTTCTTGATAAGACTTAATCTGATGTGTAAGCTCTTTACCAACCTCAATTTCATCTTTCGTTCCTTTTGTTTTATACATATAATCTTTTTCTTCTTTAAATCCATCTTGTAATGAATCATATTGATTATTAGAGATTACATAAACATTACCTCTTAATATTTTACTCAATGAAGACGAAGTAACTTTTTTCACTTTTAACTGTTCATTCACATTAGGTAAAGCGATTTCTTTTCTTTCTTTCATCGGTGGTCCAGGTATTTCAACTGACAAAAATAAAGCCTCTTTATTTGATACAGTATTAAATGGTTCTCCTATTAATTTTGCATATTCCTTATAATCCGATTCTTTTATAAAAGTAGCGCTTCTTAACGACTGCTCCTCCGTTTTTTTCGTAGAAACATTTATTTTTGAAGCTTCTATATTATATTTCTTTAATCCTTTGTCAATCATTTGTATATGCTGTATTTCGCTAGTATTTTCTTTCTTAGAGTGGTAATGAAACGCAATTGGTCTGTCCATAATTTCTTTCGTCATTGATGCAAATCCAACCAATGTACCTATTGCTGAAAATGCTACTGTTGAAATAATCGTTACAATAAAGAACATTCTTGCGTTATCTCTCATACGGTACGCTAAATCTGACAAAGTAATAATATTTGTTTGTGTCCAATAGAAACGTTTACTTTTTTTACATAATCGAATAATAAAGACGCTCAACTGCTTGTACAGCAAATACGTACCGATAGTGACTACCGTTGTAACAGGAATCATCATAATAAATACCATTGCACCATGTGACATAAGAGCGCCTACATACCCAACACTAAGCAATACTACTGCTAATATAGAAGAAATAATTGATGCTTTCGGTTCTGGCTTCGCCTCTGCTGATCCTCTAAACAACTTCATAATTTTATTTTTACGAACCATACCGGCACTAAATAAGGAAATGATAATAAATAATATGAAAAACATAATACTCGTTACAACTATCGCTTTCATTGGTATGTAATAGGATAAGGAAATATCTAGTTTTAATATCATTTGGGCTACAAAAATTAGTACTCCTGAAAACAGCATACCTGAAAGAATCCCGAAAATAATTGCCCCTATTCCAATCATGATATTTTCAAAGAAGATAATACGCTTTAATTGATATTTCGTCATTCCAAGCATCATTAATATCCCTAGCTCACGTTTTCTCGTTTTTAAAAACATTCCCATAGAATATAAAATGAAGAAAAATGTAAACAAGTAAATAATAGACTGTGCAAAAGACATACTTACGAATACGTACCGTCCTAATTGTCCAGCACTTAATGCCGGATGAAACGCAAAAAATGAATACACAAAAAAGGCCATAATAGCAAATGCACTACTCAAAAAATATGCTGAATATGTTCGTCTATTTCGCGTTACATTTCGAAATGCAAGTTCTCTAATGTTCATACTACTTCTCCGCCCTTCTACTAACTTTGCTTTTTTATATTAGTAAAATTCGGAAATACCTTCCATCGATTCAAATGACAAAAACCTTACAGTTTTGAAAGGTTTAAAAAAATTGCTTATACAAAACAGTTTATTTATAATAACTTCATTCATATTCATACACGCATCCTATTGTATATTCGTTAGTTTTGCGAAATAATAAAGGATAGAAGTATGTACCAATATACATATAAACTTATTTACCGCTTTAATACGAATAGGAGGAAACATAATGACATTACAAGAACAGATTATGAAAGCATTACATGTTCAGCCTGTAATTGATCCGAAAGCAGAAATCCGTAAACGTGTTGATTTCTTAAAAGATTATGTAAAAAAAACAGGTGCGAAAGGATTTGTACTTGGAATTAGTGGTGGACAAGACTCTACATTAGCTGGACGTTTAGCTCAGCTTGCAGTTGAGGAAATTCGTAATGAAGGTGGGAACGCAACGTTTATCGCTGTACGCCTTCCTTATAAAGTGCAAAAAGATGAAGATGATGCACAATTAGCATTACAATTTATTCAAGCCGATCAATCTGTTGCATTTGATATCGCTTCAACTGTTGATTCCTTCTCAAATCAATATGAAAACTTATTAGGTGAATCATTAACAGATTTCAATAAAGGAAACGTAAAAGCACGCATTCGCATGGTTACACAATACGCAATCGGCGGACAACAAGGACTACTTGTTATCGGAACAGATCACGCTGCAGAAGCTGTAACAGGATTCTTTACAAAATTCGGAGATGGTGGTGCAGACCTATTACCATTAACGGGATTAACGAAACGCCAAGGACGCGCTCTATTACAAGAGCTAAATGCGGACGAGCGACTTTACTTAAAAATGCCAACAGCTGATTTATTAGATGAAAAACCAGGTCAAGCTGATGAAACAGAGTTAAGTATTACGTATGATCAACTAGATGACTATTTAGAAGGTAAAGCAGTTCCAGCTGACGTTGCTGAAAAGATTGAGAAGCGTTACACAGTAAGTGAACATAAGAGACAAGTTCCAGCATCAATGTTTGATGATTGGTGGAAATAGAACATAAAAAAGAAGCTAATCTCTTTTAGCTTCTTTTTTTATGTTAGCGATATACTCCTACTCTTTTCTCCAATAAATCTTGCAAGCAATCTTCATGTTGTTTACAAAATAACGGAGGCATTTTGTCTAACGGGAAAAACTTCAAATCCAACGTTTCATCACCGTCTACTTTTTTCTCTCCTCCGGTAATTGAGCATGAAAAAACTATCACAATTGACTGGGCTCTGTCTCCATTTGGATATGTTTGAAAATATTTTGTATACACCCCGATAAGCTCATTTATTTCTACATCATAACCTGTTTCTTCTTTTATTTCTCGAATCGCAGTTTCTGCGGCAGATTCTCCGATTTCCATTGCACCGCCCGGAAATCCCCAAGCGTTAAAATCACCTCTTTTTTGCAGTAATACTTCTCCATGTTCATTCAACACACAACCACCTGCAAAGTTTAAGAAAACGCAGTCGTGCCCTACTTTTTCACGTAATTCTTTTATATAATTAGCCATGCTCTTCCCCTTTTCATACATCTTCTATCGCTGTTTTGCAATGATATTCTAATAAACAAAGTAAATGATATGAAAAACAAAACGATAAGTCCGATTACTAAACAATTATATATCAATGTAAATATATTATTTTCGAACAAATTCATTCAGCTTTCACATCCTCTATTTCCAATTATTTTATCACACAATTCAAAACAGTCAATATAATGATTATAAAACGCAAAAAGAGCACCTTTTAAAGATGCTCTTTTTCATTAATACGTAAATGTAATTGTCGCTAACGAATAACCTGTCATTGCACTATATGGCGCAACTTGATAAGATACACGCTTTGCACCTTTTGGCCAAGTTATTTCATCTAGTACTTTCTTTATATCTTGCATTGTTCCATCCATTGACTGCTTATATCGTACTTCTACTTTTTCTGGCTTGGAAGCAAATTGTTGCTGTAATTTTTTCTTAAACTCATTGTAATTTTCCGCTCCGTATTGTGCAGACAAGTACTTTAAATTTGTTTCTTTTAACATTTGTTCATATGCAGCAGTTTTTGAACTACCAGCTTTTATTTTGTTTGTTAATTCACCAAAGTAACTTGTAGTTGCTGCTGGATATTTGCTACGATCCCATTCGTGATCTTTACTTAACTGCTCGTCTGACATATTAAAATATGAATATGTCACACGCCCAGCTTTATCCGGAACTGGATCATCGAATGTAGTATCGAGGTGGTACCACTTGTTATCAATGTTCACTAAATTCCATGCGTGAGCTTGTCCATTCCCTGTACCTGTTACAATATGATTTTGAATACCAGCTTCTTTTAGTAACTCATATGTTAACAATGTATACCCTTGGCAAACGGCAGAGCGATTCGCTAACGCTTCATATGCTGTATACGCTTGATAAGACGTATCATAAGATACATGTTTTACAACGTAATCATGAATAGCTTTTACTTTCTCATGTTCATCCATTCCTGGTTGTACAATTGAACCGATAATTGCATTCGCCTGAGACTTTACATACTGTGTTTGCTCTTTTGATTCACGATACTTCACTTGTAATGTAAACGTATAATTCCCTGGCATCCCTTTTATAGAATATTTAGTAGACTCCACATTATATTTTACATACTCATCCGCATCCACAATTTTATTATATTCTTTGTATAATTGGTCCATAACATCTCTAGCATTTCTATCTTTTGTTTTATATGCGATTGTAATATTTTCATCTCGATTATCAATCTGTTTTTTTAATTCTTTTCTGAAATCATTTAACAACTTTGCATCTGATTGTGTTGTCACTGCAGTTGGGTTCGTAGCCGCATACGATACGGATGACGCGTGTAAGCCTCCCATTACTATAGTTGAACAAAGCAGGGTAGCTGTCACATACTTATTTGTCTTTCTCATCTCGTCACTCCTTACATTCTATAACTATACGAAAAAGTATCGTATAGTTTCAGAGTATACAATACTTTTTCGTATAGGTCATATGAGATTATGCATATTTAACATTGTAAAAAGGTTGTTCTTTTTACAAGAACAACCTTTTTCATTAACAAGTTTGTAATACGCAGCATGCATTTTCAAAACGTCGATTTTTTAAGTCTTCATTTCCAATACAGAAATAAAGCATCCCTAAATCTCCCCACATCATATTACAATTTTTAGTATCTGAATCAATTTGGAATAAAAGCGTCATTTGCTGCGGATCTATGTTCATATATTGTCCAGTCTCGTACAATACCTCATCTTGTACAGAGAATGGCTCACCAAACATTTGATGGTTATCGTAGTTGTCTGGAATTAGCTCTTCAAGTAATTGCAAGAAACGATCTGAATCAGCCTCATCTTCAATGAAAAGCTCTGGCAATTTATACGTTAATTCAAATGAAATTGCACATTGGTTAAATTCCCCCTGAACTTCATCTACTCTTCGTAAATGCTCTACAGGGATATCATAATAAAGTACACGCCCGGCCTCGTTTGGATTTACATCTTCTTCAAAATAATTTTCAATACTAAAGAAATATAACATTCCTGCCTTAGGAAGATTGTGCTCCATACCAACATTTTGTAAATCATTTAAATTAAATTGAGCGATAAACTGTAACGGATTTCCTTTATATGTTGGATATTCAAATGAATCCGGTAAATCAGGAACTCCCCCCATTTTCGAACTACCTATCGCAATCATTTCTTGTTGCTTTGGCACAACTTTTACACAAGGAAATACAGTATTAATAAGTTCCTCTTTTAAATGTGACAGTCCATATTTATCAATTAATACTTCAATTTTTTTATCCATAAATTCTCCTTACATTTACATACTTATTTGTATCATAGCACAAAGATTATACTCCATTTATCGTAAAATCAACAAGCCTTCAAAAAAACGGGCTCATCCTTCATACGCGAACAAGTTTAAAAAAGCATAGTATACATTGTTCCTACAAACACGATAGTTCATTATTTCTTCCAGTACATTTTCCCCTCGTTCATTTTTATTTTTAATTTAAGGAGGAATTCCACATGGGTTACGGATATAGTTGCGGTGGCTACGGCGGTGGTTACGGTTACGGCGGTAGTTGCGGTGGTTGTGGTTATGGAGGTTTCGCTTTATTAATCGTTTTATTTATCCTTCTAATCATCATCGGAGCTAGCTGTTGGGGCGGCGGATTCGGCTGCTAGTAAACTTAAAAACTATTGTAAAAAAGCACGTACAATACGTGCTTTTTTGCCATTTTCAAATCTTTTATTCGAAAGGAAGTATGATTGATGAAGATTGATGGTGTTTTTGAAGGAGGCGGTGTACGCGGAATTGCGCATGTAGGGGCAATTTGCGCGTTAGCTGAAAAAGGCTATGAATGGGAGCGTGTAGCTGGAACATCAGCTGGTTCAATTATCGCAGCGCTCCTAGCAGCAGGATACTCTTGTTCAGAGTTAAAAACGATAATAACTGATATTGATTATAATAAATTTACGAAGAAAACCTTTATTGACAGACTCCCGTTTATCGGTAAAGGATTAAGCGCATGGACTACTCTTGGTATTTACTCTAATATTTTTATAGAAGAATGGATTGAAGAATTACTTCGAAAAAAAGGAGTTCACTTATTTACAGATTTACCTGATTTAAATAAGCTTAAAATTATCGCTTCTGATATAAGTAATGGTAAAATGGTTGTCTTCCCCGATGATTTGCCGAACTATGGATTTTTAAATTATCGCTTCTCTATTGCTAAAGCTGTAAGAATGAGTAGTACAATCCCCTTCTTCTTTGAACCCGTGAAATGGAGAACCCCAAAATGGAAGCAACCTTGTTATATGGTTGATGGAGGGATTTTAAGCAATTACCCAATTTGGATTTTCGACTCACCTACCTCTCCTCGCTGGCCGACTTTTGGGTTTCATTTTGTAAAAGATGCGATCCAAGCTGATCCTGCCCACTATAACGAACCTATCTCCATGTTCAAAGGACTATTTAAAACTATGATGCAAGCCCATGATTTACGTCATTTAGACAAGGAATCTAAAGCAAGAACGATTACAATTCCAACGGGATCCATTACAAGTACAAACTTTGAGTTAACAAAGGAAGAAAAAGAGTGGCTTTACAATTCTGGCTATAACGCTGCAAATAAGTTTGTACAATCTTGGAACTTCAGACAATATATTGATGAATATAGAAACGGAAATCAGGACCGAAAAACAAATCGGTATTTCCGGCAACTTGACTCATAATACTATTATTTTTCATATGAGAACACTTAACGCTTTCAAAAAAACAAGCCTAGTAATATCATATATTACTAGGCTTATTTACTTCTTGTATAATTATTATACGTTGCTTAAGGGTAAGTTAACCCTTCAGCTTCCTCAGCAGTAATAACTGTGTATCGATTTCCCGTTCGTAATCCTAACAATTCTGCTTTTTCAATTGCATCCTGCTTCGTCTCCGCATAAGCGGCTAAATATTTATCCCCATCGATAATTTGGCAAATTACATATTGTTTCATTATTTTCTCCTCTTACATTTTCATTAGTTGTGCAAGTTTTTTTATACCTATTTCAATTTCTTCTAACGTTGCGTATGAATATGATAGGCGCAAAAATTGGTTTGCACTTCTATCATACAAAGTACCTGGATTTAATAAAATCTTTTCTTGCAAAGCTTTGTCAAATAAGCTACGGTTTGAAACGGGTACATTCATATGTAACCAAATATAAAAACCACCTGTCGGTTCATACCATGTTGCTATATCATGACAATATTTCTCTAACATTTGTAACATAAAATCTCTGCGCTTTTTCAATTTAATTCTTACAAACTGTAAATGTTCATCATACAATCCATTTGTAAACCATTCCGCTGCAATTTGCTGGGATATAGAACTTGAACCATAATCTGTTTGCATTTTTATGTCTGCCAATCTTTGAATGACTGGCTCAGATCCAACAATCCATCCAATTCTTAATCCTGGACTAATTACTTTAGACATACTCCCTATATGTAGTACAATTCCGTTTTTATCATATGCTTTTAAAGGCTTTGAAACAGGCTCATCAAACCATAAGTCTTGGTACACTGCGTCCTCTATAATAGGCAATCCAATTTCATTACAGATTTCCATCACTTCTATGCGTTTCTTCGCATTCATACTAAAGTTCGTCGGATTATGAAAAGACGGGATTGTATATAAAATAGATGCATTAAATTGCTTCTTATATTTCGTAATATACGATGCATTTAAACCATTCTCATCCATTGGTATTCCAATTAAACGCATTCCTGCTGATTGAAATACATTAAGCGAATATAAATATGATGGTTTTTCTAATAAAATTGACGCTCCTTTCGGAAGAAGCCCCATAGAAATAAGTTGCAGTGCTTGAATTGCCCCTGAAACAATTAAAATAGAGTCAGGAGATACATATACCCCATGCCCTTTTAAGTATTCCGCAATTTTTTCTCTTAAATAAAGATTTCCTTTCGGTTCCTCATACCCAAGTGTAACATTTGATTGTAAAATTTTATTAATAATTTCCTTCATCTTTTTCTCAGGTAAGAGACTCGGCGCGAGCTCACCTGTTCCTAATCGAATTACATTGGGAGTAAATTCAGCTTGATTAATCTCTTGTACAGCAGGAAGATTTGGATAATGAAGCCCTGTTTCCACATAAGACCGCCAGTTAGGAGGGGGTACATATGTGGCAGTACTCTCACTATTATTTATAACAATTGTTCCCTTCCGGCCATTCCCCTCAATATACCCTTTTGCTACTAATTCATCGAAAGCCATTACAATTGTACTTCGATTTACTTCAAACGTATGCGCCAAATCTCTTTGTGAAGGTAATTTAGTTCCAACTGTCCATTCCCCATTAACAATTCTTTCTTTTATATAAGATTCTATTTGTTTATATAATGGAATAGGTGAAAACATATTAGGCTTCCAAACTAACCTTTCCATCATATCACCTCACATTTTTTTGGTTGGTAACCTATCCAACCATATGGATGGATACAAACTTTCTTTTCTTTTATACAATATACACTATCATAATTAATCACATTAAGTAGGAGGTAATATGATGAATGAAGCAATTATTCACGGTATCATCCTTGCATTTGGTCTTATTATTCCATTAGGTGTCCAAAATGTTTTTGTCTTTAACCAAGGTGCTAGCCAACCAAATATTTGGAGAGTAGCCCCTGTAGTATTAACTGCATCTATATGTGATACGTTGCTAATTTTAATTGCTGTACAAGGTGTATCCCTTGTACTCCTTACTTTTTCTTGGTTAACAACTACTCTGTATATGATTGGATTTTTCTTTCTTATGTATATGGGCTGGGTTATTTGGAGAAGCGATCCTTCAAATGATGTAAAACAAGAAAAAAGCATGCCTTTAAAAAATCAAATTATTTTCGCCGCATCGGTTTCATTACTAAATCCACACGCAATTTTAGATACAATTGGTGTAATTGGAACAAACTCTATACAGTACATAGGAAGTGAGAAATGGGCTTTCACTTTGGCAACAATTATAGTTTCTTGGATTTGGTTTATTAGTTTAGCTTTTGCTGGAAAATTTCTAAAAGGATTAGACTCGACAGGAAAAACGATTACAGTATTAAATAAATTTTCAGGACTAATCATATGGGGAGTCGGGCTTTATATGTTAATACAAGTTATTTTCCCTAACTAAATAGCGTAAAACTTTAATCAGTGGGGGTTTCCCCACTGATTATTAGCCCACCAATAGCAGACAAAGAGAACCGCATGTTAATCATATAACACGCAATTCTCTTTCTAATTATGAATTCGGTTCCGATTTCTGTTTTACCATCATTGTATCTTTTGCTGGTTTAATCCAAATGATCGCTATGACGGCACCAATAATGGCGAAGATACTTGTTAAATAAAATATTTCATGATCCGCCCCTTTCATAAAAAAAGAATAAAGGGGTGGTCCAGCTGCTACACCGATAAATCGCATCGAACTATAAAATGACGTAACTGTCCCTCTCTGCTCTTTTTCAATTCCTTGTGTAATCAGAGCATCTAAACATGGTAACGCGATACCAATCCCTATCCCCATAATAACGAGGCAAAGAAGTAACAAATAGATTCCTTTTAGAAATAAAGGTAAAATGACAGATACAGCAGCCAGTAAAAATCCAATATAAATACACTTTTTCATAATATCTTGTTTATCTCCAATTTTTTTACCAGCCATATATGAGCTAAGTGATAGTACAAGCAAAGGAATAGCGAGTACACACCCTTTCCATATACCATGAATGTCGTACTTCGACTCCAGTATAGTTGACAGATAAAAAAGAATTCCGAATAAAATAAGCATAATAATTGCACCTAATATAAAAATGGCAATTAACCATCTCCCCTTTTCTCGAAACGTTGAGATGATAGATTGAATAAATTCTTTCAATGGCGGGACTGCTTCTTCTTGTTTCTTCGCCTTTACTAGCACCAATAATAAAACAATCGATATTACACATAAAACTGGAATTGCCCAAAATGGTAAGAACCATACAATCGCCGCAAGAGCTGATCCTAATATGGGACTTAATACTTTTCCAAATGTATTTGACGTCTCAATGATTCCTAAGCCTGCACTAACCTGTTTTTCATCTTTGTATAAATCACCTACACACGGTATGACGACTGGCATAGCACCAGCAGCACCTATCCCTTGAATTGCTCTTCCGATAAGAATCCAAACGTAAGGGTTATCAACTTTCCATGATACCCATCCCGTTATCGCTCCTCCAATCGCTGCAATTAATAAACTTGGAACCATTACCATCTTTCTACCCCATCTATCTGATAAATAACCAGCAATCGGTATTAGGATAATTGCAATGATAGAATAAATTGTAATAATCATGGATACTTGGAAAGATGAAATATGTAATTTCTTTTCAATGGTTGGCAGGATTGGAATAAGCATTGAATTACCTAACGTCATAACAAGTGGAACTGATGCAAGTGCAATTAAACAACAGTTTTCTTTTTTTAACATGCTGATTTCGGAACCTTTCATCATATATTTCTTACCATATAATAGCCCTGCTGGAAATTATGTTCACATTCCACCAGGGCTATTTCATCTTTACTACATTCCATTTACAACAAAAGAAATTGGATAAAATATAGCATTACTCCTATTCTTTGAATCCTGTTCACAATATATCCATACCAATTAATTGAAAATAAATAAAAAAGAAAGGAAGAATCCTTCCTTTCTCCTATAACCTTCTACATTTAGCGAGTATATCCGCCACCAAGCTGTTGTTCTGCCATCGCTACAAGGCGTTTTGTAATTTCACCGCCTACAGAACCGTTTGCACGTGAAGAAGTATCAGCTCCAAGTTGTACACCGAACTCTTGTGCAATTTCATATTTCATTTGATCTAGAGCTGCTTGTGCTCCATGTGATGCCAATTGATTAGCGTTACGATTTCTAGCCATTACCGATCACCTCCTTATTTATATATAAATTGTGTTAAATTCAAAATTAAATACATGGTAATTTTTGGTTATTTTCAACTATAAAAAAAGAGACTCTAAATAGAGACTCTTTTATCATTTTATATTACGAAGTTACTACCTCTAATGTTCTACCTGTTAATACTTTCATTTCTTCTTTTAATATATCTTTCGCATTGTGTCCAAACCATTCTAGCGAAGCAAAATAATCAGTACCTCTCACTTCCCGGATGATATCATCATAATTTACAATACCTTCAAATAATGGAACCATACCAATACGACTTCCCGCTGCGGCATATACATTATTAGGTTCAAATACATGTAAATAATCCGCTGACGATATATTCTTAAAATGGTAATGTTGTATCCACGGCCTTAGTCGATGAAAACTGTCTATTGGATCTGCACCAGACTCCCATATATGAAGAAAATCAAGGTTTATTTTCAAATTCGGATGATTTACTTCCTCTAATAATTCCAAAGTAGAAGGCAACGTATCCGTTAATGTATTTGGATGTGTTTCTAAAAGTACATACATATTATGCTTAGCAAACAAATCACAAATGTTGCGAATTCGCTTTACGTACTCTTTCCTTTCCTGTTCCGAGAAATCTTCGCTTCCTTTTTGTCCAGCAAACGTACGAATTTTATTCGTTTTAAACCAGTTAGCTAGTATTGAAAGTTGTTCACATTTCTCTATCGTTTTTTCAAAATCTGCCGATAATGATATGTCTAAATAATCACTGATCATCGTAATTTCCAAGTTTTTATCCTTTAAACAATTCAATTCTCGTTCTGTCGTTTCATACTCTTGCATATACAAATTTTGTGCATGAGTCCCCCACAATTCAATTCCTTCAAAACCGTTTTCATATGCAAATTGAACAATATCAGTAAATGAAATTAATTGATGACGAAAGGAAATAGTACATAACGAATATCTCATAGGTTTGAACTCCCTTATTTTAAATTCAGCTAGCTTTTTAATACGCTAAGACAGACTGGTTTGTTTTCATTTCTTTCCATAACAAAAACTGTCTCTCTAATTCAGCCTTAATTTGCAGTTCAATTGCATTCATTTCATCCAGTTTTTCAACAATTGATACTAACATACCTTTATTATTCGTCATTGCCATTTTAATTGCACGATACTGTACATTTGTAAATCCTTGTACAATATCTTCCACTCGATCACACCAATAATCAAATTCTTGCTCTGCATATTGTAACGTTTCACGGAAGTATGCAAAGGCATGCTCATAACTATATTTACGAATCGCAAGTACTGGAATTTGCTTTACTGCTTCTACAAGCCTAGAAAGCTCATACCCATCTTCCTCATTTGCCATTTTTATAATTAAATTTTTCAGCTCCATAGTCAGTTCATTGTCGTCCTTTTTAAATGTTTCAGTGAAATAACTAGCTACCATTTCTTGTGTTGGCTCCCCAATTCCTTCTACATCAATGAAATATCCTCCACCAAATGGGTTGTCTTGAACAGAGTGAAGTACTTTTTCTCTTTCCATATTCCCTTCCCAGCGAAAATCAGGATCTAGCATGAACCATTCTTCTTCTATCTCTGTTTTCGATATCATTAAATAATGCGGAAACGGTTTTTGATGAAATTTATTTTCCCTCTCTGGTAATAGGGACATATCAACCATTACAATTACAAAACGATGTTCAGGCTTATTTTCTACTAATTCTAAAAATGTTTCTACATTACTACTTTTATCTTTTGCATGATCATACCATTCGTTCACTTTAATACCGTACAATTTTTCATACCAAAGTAAGTAATTATCATGGTTAATATTTTCGGAATGATATGAAATAATTCCGCCTTCTGTTATATCAAAATCTCCATCCCATAGTCCAAAATAAAATGGACGAAAATCTATATCACTACGCCTTTTTATAATTTCACAAAAACAACTCACTAAACAGTGCACTTTAATTGAAGTCATACTCTCACCCACTTTCTCCAATGTTAGTTATTCATATTTACTTCTTGTAATGGCTGTAACTCCTCCATAAAATCAAGTAAAGATCCTACAGTAAGAAACGCCTTGGGATCTACCTCATCCTCTGGGACACATAACTTCAAATCCATCTCTATGTATACGATAAGCTGTAACATCATTACCGAATCTATATATAAATCTTGATTTAATCGCATCGTTTCTTCTAGATGCGTTACATTTTTCAGTTCCATTTTTCCTGTCATAATTTTCAATACTGCATCCTTTAACGTTTCACGTCTCATACTGTAACCTCCCCCATCTCTAGTAACTTTCTACTTACTTTTCCAGTTTTATTTTTCGGAATTTCAGTTACACTTTCAATTTCATATGGGACTTTATAAGACGGTAAGCGCTGAATGCACCATTCCCTTATTTGCACTGGATCAATATGAGAGATTACTTTCGCTTTAACAATTTCGCCCATCACAGGATGTTTTCCTCGATATACAATCGCCTCTTGAACACCTTCTAATCGAAGCATCATTTCTTCTACCTCTATAGGAAAGACTTTTAATCCTGAAACGTTAATTACATCATCCATGCGCCCCATAAAATGAAGGCCACGCTCGGATTTATACCCCAAATCTTTCGTAAAAATTTCTTTATCGTTAATCTTTACTACGATTTCTTCAGGCACGTTTTCATCTGAACCTATGCTTATACTCGCATGAGGTAGTGGCTTTCCTAAATCCAAATGACTTTCCATATCATGGCATATACTAATACAACCAGCTTCAGAACAACCATATTGCTGCATCATATACGTTGTCATTTCTTTTAGTTTATAAAACAATGCTTCTGGCAAAGGGGATCCGGATGTCATAATTTTATGAAACTGAAACGTTCCTAACGGAAAACTCCCCATAATATGTAACATAAGTGGTACTGCATATATGATATGTTTTTCTGTATTGCGAACTATATTTAATGCGAATTTAGGGTTTTTATTGGTAATGATTATCGGTTTACTTCCCCTCATAATTGCAGATAACGTACCACATATTAAACCGTATGAATGTGAAACAGGGGCCATAACGATCGGCACTTCATCTACTTCACAGTTTAAAGCTTCATTATACGCAGTAATTTCTGTATCAACTTCCGCCCATGCTCTACGAATCAGTTTCGGTTCTCCCGTGGTTCCTGAGCTATATTGCAATAAAGAAGGCTCTTCTAGTAATGAATTCACTACTTCTAATTTTGTAAAGTCGCTACATTCCCCATATAACAGTCCCGTACACTTTGCACGTCTTGCCATTTCAATAGCCGTATCTTTTGGCGTATCTTCATGTATAAGAAGTACAGATGATTTCTTTTCTTTTAAGAAAAATACAATCGTAATAATATCAAATGGGTCTTTCAAACAAAGTGCAAATCTAGTTTCCTTTGCCTCTTGAAATTGTTCCATCTCCTCGTAAACTTGTAATCTCGATTCAAAATCATTTTTGCTATACTCCTGTTTATTAACGATTAGCATAATTTCCCCCTGTAACAACTGATTTTTGTATTGTAAGTTGCTTTGCTTTATACAATGGATTTGGAACTTCATGAACAAGTGATTCCACATCCAAATATAATCGACGCTTCGTTAATTGCTCGGCATAAAATGTAGGAGTGTATAATTGAATGTTTTCAAATCTATCTTTTAAATGTGGATATTTGCTTAAATGATTTTCAATTTCTTCAACAACCATCATCCAAAAACTTTCTTCTTTCCATTCATATTCATCCGCAAGTACGAAAGCTAATTCTCCTAAATTAAATAAGAAAAGGGCATCTAATACCATTTCTTGCAAACATTCCATACGATCCATTTCAAAGAAATCATTCATTTTTCCATTCGCATACGTTTTATGCATTTTAATAAAATCAGGACATTTTTCAACTTCTTTTAAGAATGGACGATAAAACTCAATCCCTTCATGGAAGTCCTTTAATGCAATACGGACAGGGATCCCTTCTCTATGGACGAAAATCATATTTTGACCGTGGGATTCTAATGCAATTCCATGCTCTATAACAAGATGTAAAACAGGTATTATCGCTTTTCGAATGAGTAATTGCAGCCAATTTTCTATTCCATATTTGTTTAACCATGGATCAATAATTGGTGTCCCATCTTTCTCTTTTGCATATAAGCCGTTAAAGGGAATTGCATCCTCTTGTGTATCCAAATACTCGCAAACGCTTTCACGCCAAATACATCCTAATGAACCATATACAGATTTCTTATTCGTATCATACGTTACACTCGAAAACTCATGTAACAAAATTATGCGCGATTCATCTCGTAAATACGAATCATTGCTTACGACATCATTTAACCAATTCGATATAGCTGGTGCACTCACAACAGAATATGGTTTCAACGTACGGAGCGTTGAAGTGTTGAGTATATTCAGCGATAACTTTACATATGGTTTCTTTGGATTCGTAACATTTCTTAACGTCCTCATAGATTGTTGCGCACAATATTCATCCTCTGATTTTCCTAAATAAATAATAAATTTATCCTGTATATGATCAGCATAATTCGAGATAATGAAATTCTCCCACTGCCATGGATGAACAGGTATAAACACGTACTGTTTTGGATTACATCCCACATTATGAATTCGTTCCAAATACTCTTCTAATTTACGCTCTCCAATCTCCTCTATTAAAATGTTGTCATAAGTCACTTCATTCTTATAACCTACACTTGAGTATTTTTTATGAGCTGCAATCCATATGAGTTTCATTGGCTGCATAAACTCATATCCGTATTGAAAATTGTCACGATATTGAAAACCAATACGTGCTTTATAACTAGGATGATAGGGATGACCATCTATTAAATGACTTTCAAACTCATCATAAGATTTTTGAGTGTATTCTTCCTTATTATCTCTTTCATATTGTGCAATCGTGTCTTTAAATATCGTTTGTTCTAATTCGTGAATAAAAGAATCTAATCTGGCTTGTTCCACGTTAACAACTCGAAAAATTTCTTCCAAAAATTGCGACACAGATTGTATTTCTTGTTGTTCATCTTGGACTCTTACTATTAATGAGTCTAAAGAAATACGACCGAATGTCATCCGCTCTCTTCCATAACATTGGTACGAAACACTTTTGTCTTCTTCATCAAGTCCTTGTATAATAAACAGAATTTGTCCTTCCTTCTCAACACGAACTGGCGTTATAATCCCCTCATAAATTAACGATTCTACTAATTGACGTAACACCCTTCTTCGCACTGAAATGTAATCTTCTGATTCGAGTGCCCTCAATATTTTCGTGTGATACATGTCCACTCTCATAAATCCCTCCACTTTATTACGAAATCCCATTATTTGTATTACGTGAAATTTTAACGCTATTTAGGAACGAACAGCCACTTCTCTAACGAGCGGATTATGTACTTGTACATAAATAGCTTGCTCTAACGGATTACTTAACTCATCGACATCGAAAAATCTCGTTAGCAAATTCGCTTTGCATGCCAACTTATCCTCGTCCAACAATTCTCTTAAAAATGTAGAAGATTCCCGGTTATATGGAAGGAATGATTCGAGTACAGACCTTAATTCAGAAAGTAGAATTTCCTCCTTAATTAACCCTGCTGTACCAAAACCGTTAATAAGTCCAAACATATGATTAAAAATTAAATAGTAACGAAACCTTTCATCTACAATATAATCGTCATATAAATTTCCAGTACGTTCTCCAATACCAGCTAGCTCATTATTAAGTATCTCTTTCATTGAATTACAGAAATAAAACCCTTGATTATCACGGAAATAATATTTTACTGGATAACCATCCTTTAGCTGAACAACGCTATTTTGCTGATGTGCCTCTAATCCAACTCCATACTGTAAATACATCCATACCATCGGCTTTAAAGAAATATTCATATACCGTCTAAACCACTCTAAACTTACCTCTTCACAGCTTCTACTTTCTAAATCTGCTAGGCGATGGATGATATTCGATAAACGATTACGTTCTCCAGGTATAGCGTCTTGAACTAGCCCCGCAATTAATGTAGCGTCATTTGCATGTTCACTATAAAAAGGATTCTCTCGAATAATCACTTCAAATCCAGATTCTTGTGTCCCATAATTTAATGTAATAAAGGCTGGGTCACAAATAAAATCAAAACCTGGAAACCTTTCTCGTACTTCACCAATTGCCGTATTTAACATTTCCTTCCCTTCAAGACCACTCTCAAGTTCTTTCAATTTATTAATACGCATTGAATTCGTTACTTTCACTGGAAATGAAAACTTAAGCATATACTTCGAATCAGGATGATATAGCGTTCTCAGTGATGATGTTGCCATATAATACTTGCCTATAGGACCAACATACTCAAGCAATTCTTGATCTATCCAATCCTGTACGTAAAGTTGGTGTAATAGCCATTCTGCTTGAAGCGGATGAATAGGAATTAATGAATACTCATCTTCCTTACAGTACTTCTCTATAAATTCCTTACTAACTATCTCATCATTACTTAATTCTTCTTTTATAATTGTTGTTGTAGAATCTGATAATAACGATTTTTCATTTACTATACTTTTATGTGCCCGAAAATAATGAAGCTGACATTCTCCTTTTAATTCTGGAGAATACATTGCACTTTTCCAATCCAATATACCCTGTCTACTCTTTGGGGTAGGATGAGTTAAATGCCCAAATAATAAAGACTGCTCCGCTTCTATAAAAGTTGTATGGAAACCATATAATGCAGATGTATCTTCTGTTCTACCTTTTGTAAATTCCTCAATATTTTGGCAACTACGAATGACTCGAAGCATAAGTTCAGCAGGATTCGTACCTTCTCCATAGTTGATAGACATCTCTTTTATTAAAAACGTAATAACTGTAACATAATCTGCTTTTATAACAGTTTTGCACTCTCCAATTTGATAATAAAACTGTCCTCCAAACAAATGGCGATCTGTTGATGATTTATATAAAACTTCTCCATACAAAGTAACGTTCTGTGCTGATAGGCGACAACATAAATATGTGGGGACTGTATCTCTATTTAACGTATTACTGAAGATACTTTCCATTCTTTCATCCTCTGTAATCCATTCTCCACTCCCTGTTTCTCTTAAATAACAGTTTAAAAAGCTTTGTATTGTTGCATGTTCTGCGATTTGTTTCGCATGCTGCATACTGGTCCTCCTCTTTATATTAAAGCTATCGAAATTTTATTTAATAAACAATAATTGATAATGATATTCAATTATGATTCTAATTGAATATCATTATCAATTCAAGGGTATATTTCAGAATTTTTTCATCTGACCAAATTTTTATTATTTTTCAACATATCTTTAATCTCATTAAAAACATGATTAAAAATATCTTCCTTTCAAACTAATTACTTAATATTTTCTGCATTTTTCATTATTATCGATCCAAAACAAGCAAGCAGGTATACTAAACGTATACCTGCTTGCTTGTTTGTTTACATAATATTATTATTTTATATTGAATCCTGTAATTTTTTATATAAAATATTCAAATCTCTCCAGCAATACGCTGTTTCTTCTACCTGTACTCTCTCTAAAAATTTCTTATCAATTTTTTCAGGGTTAAATTTTTCATAAAACGTTTTACAAGAATTATTAGTAACGACCCAAACTAAAAGAGATTGCATATCATTTTTTATACATTCTGATAGCAATGCTTGAAATAACTTTTGGCCTATTTTCAGTCCTTGATACTGTTGTAAAAGGTAAATTGCATATAATTCCCCATCACAATTATATGTACCGCTCCTTTCAACTCCCCCATCAATGAATCCGATTATAGTTCCATTTAATGTCTCTGCTACAAATCTAAATTGATGATTACCTTCTTTTTGAAAAATACTTTCCCACTGTTTTTCTCGTTGTTCATATGTTATATTATCTAAAATTTCATTAGCGAATATCCCTTTATACGTTGTTTTCCAACTATCAGCGTGTACCTTTGCTATACCTAATATATCATCTTTTATCGCTCTTCTAATATGTACCTCCATCATTTTCTCCCCCTTATTTACTCCTCATTATATCAATTTTTTTCCTTAAAAATCCAAATAAAAAAGAGTGAATTCACTTCACTCTTTTTTATCTACTTTCAACTTCAACTGAGACAACACGATCAATCTCTTTTAGAGAACTGTATAACTCAGTTGTATATAAATCTTCTGGAACTAAAATAACCATCTCCAATTGCTGAAACGCTCCACTATCTATATCTTTAATTTTCACTCGTTTCACATGCATACCTAAATTTTTAATTTGCTTAAATATACCATCTAATTCTTGATGCTCTTTTACAGTAATTTTTATAGATAAGTCCTTTTGTCTTAATGAATACGGGCCTGCAATTTTCACAATTTGAGGAAGTACATTAATCGCTAAAATAATTAAAACCATAGCAACCGTCGCTTGTATATAAAATCCTGCTCCAATTGCAATACCTAAAGCTGAAGCAGCCCACACCATAGAAGCTGTCGTTAATCCCGAAATAACGTCATTACTTCTTCGTAAAATGACACCTGCACCAAGAAAACCAATCCCACTAACAATTTGAGCAGCTAGACGCATTGGATCCATATTTGTATGACCCGGTACAGAATAAACATTCACTGATTCAATTGAAACCATTGTAATTAAACAACTCGCTACGGAAATAACCATACTTGTTTTCACACCAAGCGGTTTATTCTTTAGCTGCCTATCTATTCCGATGAATAATCCTAAAAAGAGTGCTAAACCTAATTTGAATAAAAATTCATATGACATATTTCAATCTCCTTACTTTACAATGTTTCCCTTGGAATAATTCACTATAACTCTTTTATGATATCAATTCCAGTCTTTTCTATTCATCCAGCAACAAAAGCCGAAAAAACATTTTTATTACAATGTTTTTTCGGCTTTTTCTATAGTTTTTTATCGAGATTAAGATACTCCTTTATTTCTGTTCTTTAATCTTAATCTGTGCATCTTTGTAAAATGCTAATTTACTGTCATTATACTCTTTTGTATGTTTGTTAAATTGTTCTTTCGCCTTTTGAGCTTCCACATTTAACTCATTAACAGTTTTAACTTTTTCACCAATTTCTTTTAACTTCGTTTCTTTTACTTTTAATTTTTCATACAGCTCTTTTTCATTCGCTAACGCCTTCGTGTAATCCTCATTCATTTTTTGGAATGCTTCATAACGGTTTTTATACGACTCTTCTACTGCTTTAGCTTGTTTTTGTAATTTCTTATCTTCAAGCTTCTCTATATTGCTTTGAACTGATTTCGTCTCCTTCTGAGCTTTCTCTAACAGTTCTTTCTCGTTTTTCAATACTTTCTCACGTTCATTTACATTTGCAGTAGCTTCCTCTATCTTCTTCGTGACTGCTTCATTATGTTCTTTACCCTCTTGTAAAATTTGAGAATATAGTTCTTGCCCTTGCTTTTCTAATTGCTCTAACTTTTTCGTATCATCAGCTAACGATTTTTCTTGTGTCGCTGCTGTTTCAAAAGCCGTATATAAATTTTCTTCTGGTTTTTCACCGAAACAACCTGATAATAATCCTACTGATAATGCTCCAACTACTGCTACTTTTCCATACTTCAACTTCAATTCCTCCAATTACATACGGTTATCGTGCCAGAAATTCACTGGGAAGTGATTCTCTTCATGGTATGCTTCAAATTCATAACCTTTTTCTTTTAGACCCTTTAAAATTGCTGGTACAGCAGCAACTGATTGCGGGTGAATGTCATGCATTAAAATGACCTCTTGCGGTTTTGTTGCACCAGCTAATACATTTTGAGCGATTTGCGCTGCCGCTGCATCAACTGGTACTTTATTGTATTTCCAGTCTAAAGAGTCAATTGTCCAGTCCCACACTTTTAAACCATCCTCAACTACTTTATTTCGGAGACCTTCATTTAAACCAGGCATCGATCCGTATGGAGGACGTGTTAATTTAGGGGCTTTCCCAATAATATTTGCGATTAAGCCTTGATCTTCTTTCATTTCATTAACATACTCGCCATTTTTATATAACTTCGCAAAATTGTGTGTCATACTATGCATTCCAACATAATGTCCTTCTGCATTTTCACGTTTTACTAAATCAGGAAACTGTTTCACATTCGCACCAATTAAAAAGAATGTCGCCTTCGCATCATGCTGTTTTAACATATTCAATAATTCAGCCGTATATTTTCCTGGCCCATCATCAAATGTAAGGTAAGCAACTTTTCTTTCCTGTCCATTAAAACGACTTGGTGCCGTTTTATTCATTTCAACTTTCGGTTGTTCACTTGCAATCTGTATTACATTTTCTTGTTTCGCAACAGCTTTTGCTGGTGAAGTAATTGATTGAAACATAAAATACCCAATAGCTACTGTTGCAATCGCTATTATAACAACTACTACTTGTTTAATTTTAAAAGCCTTTTCCATTCTATCGAATTCCTCTCCCTATTAATCTTATATATAAATCACCCAATATAATTATACATCTATTTATTTTTATTACACTATATAAACATACTTTATGTAAAAATTATAGTGGGAGTGTTATCAAAATTGTTGTTCCTACTCTTTTTCTACTTGTAATACTAAGCGTACCACCATGAAGATCCACCATTTTTTTGACGATAGCTAATCCAATACCTGCGCCTTCAATATGGTTATTAATCTGATAAAATGACTGCTCTATAAATGGTAGATGTTCTTTAGCAATTCCAATACCTTGATCTGTCACCTTAATCACGGCTTTTCCTTCACTTTTGGCCGCTTCAATGTAAATTGTACCTTTTTCATTTGAATATTTAATAGCATTATGAATAATATTTAGAAAAACTTGTTTTAATCTATTTTGATCTCCTACTAGTTCTACTCGTTCTAAATTAGCGACTAGTTGAATCTGTTTCTCTTCTGATTTAGGAGTTAATTGCCAAATCGTCTCTTCTAGTATATCGTACAATTGCACCTTTTGTTTATATAAATTAAAATGATTTGACTGCAATCTTGAAAAATCTAGTAACTCTTCTACTAAATGTATCAATCGGTCTGTTTCACCTGAAATAATTCCCATACCTTGCTTTATTTCTTCATCTGTTAAATGATCTACTGTTTTTAACGTCTCACTCCACCCTTTAATTCCTGTTAAAGGTGTTCGTATTTCATGCGAAATAGAGGCAATAAATTCATTTTTCATTTGCTCAGCTTTTTCTATTTTATCGGCCATATAATTTAAACTATGTGCTAACTCACCTAATTCACCAGGATAATCTTCTTTAATTTGCTCCTTTAATGTACCTTCTGCAATTTGCGAAGAAGCATGAATAATAGATTCGAGAGGTTTCACAAACGAATTCGCCAATCGTCTACTTATTAAAAATACGATACCTGAGATGACAATTCCAACTGAAATAGTAAACATAATAATTTCAATAATCTTTGCATTTACATCCGTTAAAACAGTCATATATTTCAAAACACCGATAGTTTGTCCTTGATGAATAAGTGGACTAAACACTTCTAACTGTTTCACGTTATCTTTCGTAGTAGTAACTTGATGATACATTTTCCCTTCTAGTAAAGAATACGGAATAACTACTTTACCTTCTACCTTTTGTCCACTGGACGACTGTATAATCGTACCGTGACGATCAATCAATTGTAATTCCGTTCCTTCTAATTGGAAACTCTCAATTATTTCTCCGCTATATTCTTGCAATCGAATAAAATATAGTGAATTGTATTCCGAGAAAAAACGTGTACTTGTCTTTGCATGAGATTCAACATATTGCACAATACTATTATAATAATATCGATAAATTGAAACTGAAAATGCTACTTCAAATAATACAAGCATTAGTGTAATGACCGTCATAAAATATAAAGTCACTTTCCGTCTCATCTTATAGTTTCCTTCCACACATATCCTTTTCCCCACACAGTATGGATAAACTCTGGTTCTGACGGATTACATTCTATCTTTTGACGTAACCGTCTCATATTTACATCGACTACTTTCGTCTCGCCTACGTAATTAGTTCCCCAAATCATATTTAAAATTTCATCACGCGAAACCGGCTTCGAAGCCTGATTCATTAAATACTGTAGTATCATGTACTCTGTAGGGGTTAAATCAACTAATTGTCCACCTTTATATAATCTTTCTTCTATGATATTTAACGAAAACGGACCAGACGTGATTGTATTCGTTGTTTCTTCATGTACTTCTATCCTTCTTAATAAAGATTGTATACGTGCAATTAATTCTAATGGACTAAACGGCTTTGCGATATAATCATCTGCACCAATTCCTAGCCCCTGTACTTTATCTTCATCTTGTACACGCGCTGTTAACATAATAATGCCCATTTTTTTATTTTCTTCCCGGATAGCTTTACATACTTGAAAACCATCAATCCCCGGTAACATAACATCAAGTACCGCTACATCAACAGTATGTTCACTTAAAATCTGTAACGCTTCTTCTCCAGTACTAGCTTCTAATACATAAAATCCAGCACGTTTCAAATTTAAGACAATAAAGCTACGGATTGGTATTTCATCTTCTAAAACTAAAATTGCTGACATAATTCCCACCTCCCTACTCTTGTTGATAATCCGCTAGCGGTTTTATATATGCTTTTACTTTTTCAAATTTAGACTGCTTCGGTACTGCATATACGTGAGAAGCCGTTTTAACTGCTGCCTCGTATCCTTTTATTTTGAACCATTCTTTCCGCTTAAAAATATGGACTTCAAGCCATATTTTATTTGTAGTTACATCCATAAATTTTTGAACATCCGATGCTTCTTGCTGAACTGGGACAGTTATTTTTCCAATTAGCTCTTGAGGGATTTTGACAAAATAACCTTTATCTATATTGACATATCTTTCTTCTATCGGTTTAATTCCCTCTTCACTCCACTGTATATAACGTTCAAACATTGTGCTCTCTCCATACGATACCTCTTCCCAACCTTTTGGACGCACAGTACGAACAAATTCAATAATGCCGTCTTCATTAACGTCTTTACTTTCCACAACATAATCATTAAATAAATCTTCTTTCCCGTCTATAGGTAGTCCCTCATAATGATCCTTATCAAATTTCGCTACATATGTTATACCTGAATAAGCCCCCACTCCTGCATCAATTACAACTGCCTTTGACGTGTTAGAAATACGTCCCATTTGTATTCTTTGAATACTATTTATATAAGGATCAAATGTAACTTCTGACATTGTATTAAACTGCTCAATGAGCTCAACTTTCAATTGCTCATCTTTTTTATAAGTAACAAGACTTATATCATTAAGGCCATTTTTATTTAAATCCTCTATAAATAACTTCGTATATTGCCGATTATAAATCTCCTTCATATCATCATTTTCTTCCGAAAAAGCATACATTACATGTTCTAAAGATTCACGACTTACAGAGATTCCAATTAATAACTCCCGCTTCCCGTTCCCTGTAAAATCACCGACTTTAACGATATCTATATCCTCACCATCAAATGTATGAGTGGACTTTAGTTTCCAGCCCTTGCTGCTTTCCGCATAAATAGCTAAATATATACTCCAATCTTCATTTGGTAATTTATAAAAGACGATTGCTTCTTTTTTATTATCTTGTTTAAAATCCATTGACCAAATCATCTGTTTATCTTTATTAGACATTGGAGTAAGCAACCGATAATTAACAGGCAAATCTTTATCTATTTGCTCTCTTAATTCATTAATCCACTTTTCATTTGCAGGAGCTTCCATTAAACTCGTCGGAGCTTCAGATATTTTACATCCAGTCAATATAAAGACGATTCCCATAATGCTTATCCATTTCGGCATATGATATCTTTCCTTACTACAGATTTTAAGTATTTTTTTATACTTTTTGCTTCTCCAATATTCTCATACATATGAGTATAATTTTTCTAAAATAAAAAAATCGTTACAGAAAAGTTACAATTGTATTCCCATAAAAAAAGATTGGCGAAGGCCAATCTTTTTTTACTATTCATTTCGAACTGGCTTTGGTGTTACACCTAAATGCTCATTTAACTTATTCGAAATATCTTTCACATTTTTTTCGTTTGGAATGTAATAATAAATACCGCCAATACGTTTATCAGTACCTTCAATTTGCATTTTTTCCATTTGCAAGTCAGATCCAGCCATATTTTTCGTAATAGCAAGCATGTCATCAAACGTTAAGTTTGTTTTCATATTTTTATCCACTGCATCAAGTAACGAGCCCATTTTGCTAATTGATTGAACAGACATAGCTTTTTTCGCAATTGCTTCAATTACAAGTTGTTGTCTTTGACCACGCATTGCATCACTATCAATTTTACGCGTTCTTGCAAGTGCAAGTGCTTGTTCTCCATTTAAATGTTGGTAACCTTTTTCTAAATGGATCATACCAGCTTGATCTTTACTATCTTGTTCAGTGAAAGTAACTGGTACATCAATATCAATACCACCAATTGAATCGACAATTTGTACGAATGATTCAAAGTTAAACTTCACATAATAATCAACAGGGACATTTAAAAATCTTTCCACCGTATCTCGGGTACTTTCCACGCCACCAAATACGTGAGCATGAGTAATTTTATCTAGTTTTTTTCTAGTTGGAATATAAACACGTGAATCACGTGGAATACTTACTAGCTTAACAGACTTATCATCTTTATTAATTGTTGCTAATAAAAGTGCATCTGTTCGAACCGCTTCGCCATATTGGCTTTTTCTCATTTCACTTCCATCTACACCCATAATTAATATTGAAATATTATCCTTTAAAGGTTCAACTTCTTTATCACGCTTTGATGACTTATCAATTTTTGCATACGCATCACTTACAACAGCTTTTGCTTTGTTATATATAAACGAACCATATCCTACTCCTCCAAAAATAAGTAGGAAAAATGGAATTAAAATGAACCATTTTATTGACTTTCGTTTAGAACGTTTTTTATTGCTTCTCGTGTTTTGTTCTAATTCAGAGCTCATGTTCATTCTCCTCTCTTTCTCTTTTCCTAGTATAATGTATGTCTAGTAATCTTCATATTGAATTTCCTTTCAATCACCTTACATTTTTGTAAGGTTACATCATGAATCCAATATGTATTCCATTTCACATTATACTCTCGTGCTTATTTTTGGCAAGTCACTGTTTATCAACTTCAAAAATTTAACACTTCAAAGCATTCGAATTCACAGATTTACCATTCTGTTATTTAGGTAGTAAGAGCCTCGAATTTTAGTAAGAATAAAGAGTAAAATTTTTCCTGTAAAAGCTCGATTGAAGGCTAATAATCAGTGGGAGATGAACACCCCCACTGATTAAAGTTTCACCTTATTATTTCTCATTTGGTGTGTATATCATTTGCTTCCCATTATTATTAATTAAAGCTGATTTTGCTTGTATTTTCGTTTTTTCTATTTCTACATCTTTATTTGAGAAATTCACAATAATTTTAATATCCTTTCCATATGAAGCAGATTGTACTAGCTTATCTTCTGACAGATATGCAAAGTTCGTCATTTCTTCTTTTACTGCTTTTTCATGAACTTCATTCCAAACTTTCAGATGCTGTGTAATTTCTTTTTTATGCTTATTCCACTCTATTTCATCTAAATGGTACAACGGAGGAACATTATACAATAACTCATATAACATACGATTTCCAACTTCATCTTTCACCTTCAAACTTCCCCATTCCCAATGGTGCGTTGTAATAACGGAATCGTTGTATACTAATTTATATAATGGTACCGAATATACTGGATTTAAATATACTTGTTTATATTCTTCTTTCAACGGTACTTGTTTTGCATATTTTTCGGGAACATTTTGATTTGGTGACCAATATCCACCTACATAATACGGGCTTGTTTTGTTTTTTCTCATATCTTCATCGTCCCATTTAATAACTGGCGTTTCAATTCCATGAGCAAATGCAATCGTACTACTCGCAAAATCATTTCCGCCCTCAGAGCCCACTACCATACCTTTTTCTTGCGCAATATAATCCATTCGTTTTAATCTTGCTTTTAAATCTTGTTCTTGTGTCGTTATATGTTTTGCCGAATAGTCATCATAAATTTCACCTGTCGCATCACAATCGATAAACCATGAATTATATTTAGGACCATTTTGCAATATGTCGTTCATTCGCTCTTTTACACTAGGAAGTGATAGTGTCGGATTTAGTTTTCGCCCTCTACCTAAAAACCCTTGCACCTTTTCTCCATTTTTCTTCGTTACAGTAGCCTCTTCGTATAATGATGGGTCAGTAAAGGAAGCTGTGTTCCAATTTTTATCCCCTTTTTCGTGAATAGAATGATAAGAATCATACGGACCAACTAAATATCCCATTTCCTTAGCTTCTGTAACGAAATTAGGCTGCATATATCCTTGTTCCCAGTTCGGTAGACCAATCCACGCTTTGTCTATTCCTGCTTCTTTCATTTCCTTTATAATATCTGTCCCATCTGCGTTACCCCATTTACTTACTTCTTCAACCGCATCACCAAGTATCGACTTTAATAAATGCTTATTTAAGTTATATAACTCCATCTTCGATAAGTGATCTATGCCTTTCTTTAATAGTGCATTAGCTTCCTGATCGACTTTAGGAAAAATATCCTCTTTATAAAATTCCTTCATGGATAATACTTCGTTTATATAACGTAAAATAACATTTTTTTGATACTTATCAATGAAATCTTGTTTACTTACTTGATCTAATACATTCAGTTCCCCAGGCTCTGAACTATTCTTTTGAATAAGTTCTTTTATATGGCTAAACAGCGGGCTATTTATTTGCTCCCTTAGTTTTGGCCAATTTATATTACTTTCTGATAAACCATTTTGATTCCAAAAATAAAAATGCGCCGCTCCATATAACTTTTCGATTTCTTTATTTTTTCTTGCCTTTTCTTGTAATGTTTTAAATTCACCTTTTTCAACAATATTATCCTTATACAGTTTAGCAATACTGACCGCATCATTATTTGTCACGTATAATTGAAATCCATATGTTTTATTTTTATTTATGCTCGGGAATTCATGTGTAAAATCAAATCCTATTTTCGGATCCGAATGAAATTTCAATTCATTATTAAACATATTGTTTGCAATATATACAATGGAATACTTCGAACCATTTAACGCAAAAAACTTCATAGAAAATGATTCAGCAAATGAATATGCATCATCCTTTAAAAACTTCTTCCAATTCTCATCATTGCTCGGAATTTGCTTACCTTCCCATAACGGAAGTGTATAATTTTCAGCCTCTACTTTCGGCCACGTAAAGCTTTCCGCACCAGTCGATTCCACTTCAATGTTTAAGTGGTCTTTTTTCTTTTCTAAGTTTACTTTTACTTTTTCATCTGGATATTCCCACGATGTACGATCCTTTTCTTTTTTTACATTCGATACCTTCATTTTCGGTAGGGGTTGTGATGCCTGTTCCTTTACACCCTCATGTTCTACAGTTATTGTGAATGTTTCTGGATTTACATCGTAAGTAAAATCTTTATACGTCGCTTTCTTTATTTTAGACTCTTGTACCGCATTATTACCTTTTACATCACAACCGACTAAAGTCGAAAATGACATAGTTGTAAGAAGACATATCGCTATCATTTTTTTCATCCTCTGCACCTCCACCACTGAATATACAGGTGCTTTGTTACAGGAATGTGGCAAAAAATAATAGAGCTAGCATATTGCTAGCTCTATTTGGAGTATTAAAAAAGGTGATATGAACAACTTTAACTCGCTTAGAAGATATGTAATACGATAACTGCTTTTTTCTTTTTCACTAATTATGAAACTAAACAAATCAAAATTTTAACAAACATTCTTTAACTGAAAAAGTAAGTGTATACAAAGTATCCTAAAAGCAGTACTAAGATGATTATCCCTGTACCTTTCCAATTCATCCCCCCTGTCATATCAACAGGACTACCTGATTCCACTCTATTGAGTCCGTCATTTAAAGAACCAGTCGGATTACTTTTTAATTCACTTTGTCTCATACGTTCTCTTTTTTCTTCTGGTGACTCTTTATCCATATAAGCACCTCCAAAATTAATACACTCTTTACTAAATTATACATTATTATCTTTCTTTTATATGCCAATTTAACAGATATTTACAACATAAAGAAAGCTAGCGATGCTAGCTTTCTTTATAATCCAATATGTTCTTCCTTATTTACAGTAATCCCTTTATGGTCGATTTCAAGCTCACATACTTTCATAGCTGTAAATACTCTCGCTAATTGCGCCGCAATTTCTTGTCGCTTCTCATATGGAGTTAATATAAAAATGGACGGTCCCGCACCGCTAAGCGCTGTGCCATATGCTCCGAATTCTTTTGCACATTTACGAATTGACGGTAATAACGGTACAAGTTCTAAACGATACGGCTCGTGAAAATGATCTCTCTCCATCATTTCACCTACAACTTCCCACTTCTTTTGACAAAACGCAGCTACTAATACGTTACTTATCGCACTAGCCTTAACGGCTTCATGAAATGGAAACATCTCTGGTAATACAGATCGACTCTCGTCCGTATTTAGCTCTTCATTCGGAATAAGAGAAATTACGCCTAATTCCTTACTTTCGATCCTTACAACGGAAACATTCTTTCCATCCAGTGCTCCGATTACAGTTCCACCTAATATAGAAGCAGCAACATTATCTGGATGTCCTTCAAAATTTGTTGCAATTTGAACTTTCTGATCACTTGTTAAGTTCAAATTTCCAAGCTGATTCGCAAGCTCTATTCCTGCTACAATTGCTGATGCACTACTTCCTAAACCTCTTGTCAGCGGAATATTACTAGTAACTTCTATTATATAGGGCGATAAAGAAGGACACACTTTACATGCCGTGCTAACAATTAAATTTTTATCATCCGTTGGAATTGAATCTTCAAAGGAATGGATTACTTGCCATTTATCTGCTTCCGCCTTTACCACCACATCTAAATATAATGACAACGCTATTCCTACTGAATCAAATCCAGGTCCGACATTCGCTGTACTAGCAGGGACACGTACTCTCAATGGTATCACGACATAATCACCCCTTTAATATGATCTTTAATTTGCTCTATATCATTTGACACACTTGCAATATCTAATTTATTAGAAGAAATTGCGATATCAGGATCTTTCAAACCATTTCCAGTTAATACCGCAACAACTGTTTCTCCCTTTTTAATTTTTCCAGATTGAACATGTTTGATTACGCCTGCTAATGAAGCATTTGATCCTGGCTCAGCGAAAACCCCTTCAGTTTTTGCTAATAATCTATACGCGTTTAAAATTTCTTCATCTGATACCATATCTATTTCACCATGAGACTGCTCAGCAGCCTCTACTGCATACGACCAACTCGCTGGGTTACCGATACGTATCGCTGTTGCAATCGTTTCAGGTTCTTCAATTACATGTCCTTTTACAATGGCAGCTGCTCCTTCGGCTTCAAAGCCGTGAATTCTTGGTTTTTTATAACCCTTTTCTTTTTCATATTCACAGAATCCTTTCCAGTATGCTGTTATGTTCCCTGCGTTCCCAACAGGAATAGCTAGAACATCTGGTGCATTTTCCAACTGGTCACAAATTTCAAATGCTGCTGTTTTTTGCCCTTCAATTCGGTAAGGATTTACTGAGTTTACTAATGTAATCGGCTCTTCTGCAGCAATATTTCTTACAGCCTTAAGTGCATCATCGAAATTCCCTTCTATTGAAATGATCTCCGCTCCATAAGCAACTGCTTGCGCTAATTTCCCATGCGCAATCTTTCCTTCTGGTATTACGATAATACATTTCATTCCGAGGCGTGCCGCATATGCGGCAGCTGATGCCGATGTATTACCTGTAGATGCACAAATGATGGCCTCTGAACCTTCTTCTTTCGCCTTTGCAACTGCCATTACCATGCCACGGTCTTTAAAAGAACCTGTTGGGTTCGCTCCTTCATATTTTCCGTATAACTGAATCCCTAATTGTTTTGATATATTTAATAATGGAATCAGGGGTGTATTCCCTTCCATTAAGCTGACATCAGGTGTGTTTTCATTCACTGGTAAATAAGAAGCGTACTGTTTTAATAGTCCTTTATACATATTGTTTTTCCTCCTCAATAATGTAGTAACTGTTTATTTCACTTGCGACATCTTCTATCGCTCCTAAAACTTGTTCGAATTGATATTTTGAAGTTTGATGCGTCACAACAACGACTTCTGCATGCTCATGATTTAATGGTAATTGGATTACCTCTTTTAAACTCACAGAATAATTAACGAAACATTCCGTTATTTTACGCAACATTCCAGGTTCATCTCGTAATGAAATACGTAAGAAATATTTCGAAACTACTTCTTCATCTCCTTGTAGTTCATACGGTTCTGGTTCTTTTAACGCACTTTTATTTTTCGGAACTTGATTCATATTTTTAACGATTGAAATGATGTCACTTACTACAGCAGAACCAGTTGGTAACTTCCCAGCTCCCGGTCCGTAAAACATCACTTCTCCTACTGCTTGACCGTGAACATATACCGCATTGAATTCATTATTCACATTCGATAGCGGATGATGCCTTGGTAATAAAGTCGGTTCTACACTTAAGTGAATGGATGATCCTTGTTTTTCGGCTTTACCAATTAGTTTCATAGTAAATCCTAATTTTTCGGCCATCTCTAAATCTTCTTTTTCAACCTTTCGAATACCTCTAACTTGCACATCATCTAAAGAAACATTCATCGAAAAACCTAAGTTTGCAAGAATTGCTACCTTTCTTGCAGCATCTAGTCCATCTACATCCGCTGTCGGATCTGATTCTGCAAACCCTAATTTTTGCGCTTCATGTAAAGCCTCTTCGTAAGACCATCCATTTTGACTCATCTTTGTTAACATGTAATTTGTTGTTCCATTTACAATTCCCATTATTTTTTCAATTTGATCTGAAGCTAGCCCGTCTGATAATCCTCTTAATATCGGAATCCCACCCGCTACACTCGCTTCGTAACATAAGTCACATTCATTTTTATTCGCTAATTGCAAAAGCTCCGCACCGTATACGGCCATTAAATCTTTATTTGCTGTTACGACATGTTTCTTACTTTGCAATGCCTTCACAATATGCTCTCTCGCTTCTTCAATTCCGCCCATTACCTCTACTACAATATCAATATTTGAATCATTTAGAACTTCATCGACATTACTTGTTACTACGATTCCATCGATACAAACATCACGTTCTTTTTCCAAATCACGTACAACGACTGTCTTTACCTTTACTTCATATCCTGTATCAAGAGTAATTTTTTTATAATGTTCTTTCAAAATATGGACAACACCACTTCCGACAGTACCTAATCCTAATACCCCAACATTAATAACGTTATTCATCTTCTAATCTCCCCCTAAATAGTTTAATTGTTACACCTATGAATCACCTTACTCTGCTTTTTAATCATGCAGGTGGTGGTTATTTCCGTACGTACTAAACGCTTCATGTTACCGCACCTCCTTTCAAAGTGATAAAAAAAACACACTCATCCCTAGGAAAGGGACGAATGTGTTTTCGTGGTTCCACCCTTGTTCCAACCTAGACTTACTTACTTTCTTCTAGATTGCTCAAGTTCAGATAACGGCTGATACCGTCAATAATTACTAGATTGCTCGTTCACTATTGAAGTTCAAAGGCGGTAAGATCATTTCTCGTGTTAGGAAGCTCGCAGCCTTTGGCCTCCCTCTCTGTAAACCGTAAAAATGTTCTCATGTCCTTATCGTTACTTTTTCGCTCATGTTTATTTGTTAACTCATTATACTCGCATAAAAAACAAAATCAATACCATTTTTTAATTATTTTAAATTTTCAATCTTAAAAACTATAAAAAAACACACTCATCCCTAGGAAAGGGACGAATGTGTTTTCGTGGTTCCACCCTTGTTCCAACCCAGGCTTATTTCTTTCCAGGTTGCTCAAGTTCAGATAACGGCTGATACCGTCAATAATTACTAGATTACTCTTTCACTATTGAAGTTCAAAGGTGGTAAGATCATTTTTCGTGTTAGGAAGCTCACAGCCTTGTCTTCCCTCTCTGTAAACCGTAAAAATCATCTCGTGTCCTTATCGTTACTTTTTCGTTCATGTCTATTTGTTAACTTATTATAGTTATGAAAATTTTAAAAAGCAAGCCTATTTTTACTCACTATTTTAAAGATAATTTTTCATTATATTTCACAATAACATTTCATAAAGACTCCTCTTATTACGTATCTTACAACTTAACAACTTACAAGCCAGCAGTTCACATATGAAAAGCTCATTCTAAAACGAGAAGATCCCGTTCTCATTGAAACTATATTAATAAAATAATTCAATACAATCTTTTTGTATAACTTTCTTCTAAAGAACGTGCAACGTCCTCTTCTGAAGCATTCACTTTCGCATGCTCCAGTAACATCTTCGCTGCTGAAGGTAACTCTTTTTTATTTAACCACGATTCTGGATCCCACATTTTTGAACGTATAAAAGCTTTTGCACAATGGATATAGCACTCCTCTATCTCAACAACAATTCCAAGTAACGGATTACGTCCATTCGCCTGCATTTCTTTCAAAATTTCTTCATCGTTTGTAATGTATGCTCGGCCGTTTATTCGGAGTGACTCACCGAGACCAGGAATGAAAAAGATTAATCCTACGTGCGGATTCGAAATAATATTTAAAATAGAGTCTATACGACGATTACCCGGCCTTTCTGGGATGATAATTTTATTTTCATTTAATACATATACAAATCCAGGTGCATCTCCTCTCGGCGAAGCATCACACTCTCCTAATTTATTTGCAGTAGATAATACTAGAAAAGGAGATTTAGACAGAAAATCTACACAATGATGATCAAGTGATGAAATAACTTTTTTCAAAGCCCGCTCACTTGGTTGCCCCAATATTTGTCTTAATTCTTCCTCAGTTGAAATTATTGATTTTATTTCCTTATTCTCTATCTCCACTTATAGCCACTCCTTTTTCTTTATTTTCCCAAAATTCAATACAAATATTGTATAATAAAATTTGCAGAAAGGGGAATTAAAATGACAGAGTGGTTAACGATATTTGATTCTGAAAAAAATACACTTGGAAAGAAATTACGTGATGAAGTGCATCGTGACGGTGATTGGCACGAAACATTCCATTGCTGGTTTGTAGAAAAAGATGATGAAGATATGTTTTTATATTTCCAATTACGCTCTAAAAATAAAAAAGAAGCTCCAGGTATATGGGATATTACATCCGCCGGACATATTATGCATGATGAAGATGTGCAAATTGGCGGTCTACGTGAAATTGAGGAAGAATTGGGTCTTTCCTTCCAAACGACTGATTTAACATACAAAGGAATCTATAAAATAGATTATGAAATTTCAAACCTTACTGATCGTGAGTTTTGTCATATGTATTTCCACAATGTAATAAAACCACTTCCATTTGCACCAGGTGAAGAAGTAGACGATGTGATGAAAGTACATGCAACTTCTTTTCTACAACTATTAAAAAGAGATATTTCATCTTTAACGACTAATTCTGTTTTAAACAGTAATCCGATAACAATAACATTTGAAGATATTTATCCTTATAATCTTGAATACTATGAATTTGTTGTAGAACAAGGAAAAGAATTGCTGAAAAATAATAGTTTATAAATAAAATAGGACCCCTGCTTATAATATCCGGGGAGTCCTATTTTATTTATCATCATTGTTCAAGGATCTTCAACCTTTTCTCTACTTGTATAAATAAGCGAATAATTAACAACAGCATAACAATCATAACCGCTATCATTGTATGCGGATATCTAAACAGTATACTAATAACACTTCCGATTAACATCATGATGAAACCATTTTGTTTCATCACTTCTGCACTATACCTATTACCCGCATCCCATAGTTCCTTATTTTTCATAGATCGCTTCGTACGATAACCATATGCCGCATTAATATCCGTTGGTGGATTCTTTTGAAGAATACGTGCGGCAAGTATAAATATAATACCGATCAACATGCTTATTCCTATGTTTACTAGTGCATACATCAATTATATCCACCCCCTAACTTACACCTTCATTATACTATACAATCATTCCAGTTCCAATTATTAACATTTTTATTTTCTCTCTTTCGATGTCTGGAACATGCTTGGAAGTGTTACAAAACGCGCTCCTTTCGTTTTTAACTGCGGAATGATTTTGTCTAGTGCATCGACAGACCCTTGCAAATGTCCACCTGGAGTTGAATGCTGAAGTATGACACTACCTGGAAATGAATTCCCTAACACATTATTTGTAATCGTATCAGCACTTACACCTTTCCAATCAACCGTATCAACACTCCACTGTACAATCATAAAATTTTTCTCAGTTGCCCATTTCAATTGATTTTCAAGTATTTCACCATACGGCGGACGTATAAATTTAGGTGCATAACCAGCTAAACGATTTAATATTTCTTCCGTTTTTATAATTTGATTACGGTACTCATCCTCATTTACTTTCGCTAAATTCGGATGGTTATACGTATGATTACCAATTATATGCCCTTCATTAGCGATACGCTTTACTACATTCGGATACCTTTCTGCATTTTCACCAAGCAGAAAAAAAGTAGCTTTTACATTATGTTGTTTTAACTTATCTAAAATTTTCGGCGTAAATACTAAATCTGGTCCATCATCAAATGTAAGAGCTACTTCCGCTTTATTATATGGACCTGAAAATGCATACGCATATTTTTCAGCCCACGAAAACGGTGTCCATGACCCACGATCCTTTTCTTTCATTTGGACTTCATAATTTTGAGGAACATGTAAAGCGTATGGCAATGAGCTTATATAGTCTCCATAATAAAATGAGTTATATGGCATATAAGCATACGAAACATTTCGCTCTAATCCCCATTGAAATGGAACGAACATCTCTGGTGAATAAAAATAATACATGATAAAAACCTCCCTAAAATTTCATATGTGATTCAGCTGCACTTTGTTAGAGAAATTCTTATTCATGAACAAAAATAAGACTGTCCATAATTAGGACAGTCTTACTACTTTATAAAATTAATATATCGTTGTACTATCTTTCGGAAAAGCTTTCACATGTTTTAAATAGCTCGTCACTTTGTCATCATCATCTTGCGGATATTGATAACCATAAGTGCTAGCAATTTCATTCGCAGCTTCCCTAAATAAATTTCCCATTACAAAGAATGACTCCCATATGTTTTCATATTCAGCATTAGAAAAGGTCCTCTTAAATTGTTGCCATATATCTTTTTCAAAATATTGCTCGAAATGCTTACCAAACTTCCCTGCATTAACTGTAAAGTCTGTTTTCATACCAATATGCCATTCTAGCATTACGATTAACATATCTCGTACTGGCCCTTCAAGCACCCCTTTCGCATAAGAAAGTTCCTCGCGCCACAACCCTTTTCCTACGTTTGTACTGCACCACCAAAATTCATTACAGCAATCTAAAAATTCTTTTTCTGTTGGCTTTTTTATTAAGTAATCTTTATCGCTTGCTGGTGGAAATTCTCCCATACAATTATCTTTATCTAGAAGCAGGTTACTTAAACTATCTTGCCCAACGAATATATCTATCAAATCAACCGGAACTAGTGCTAAATCAATTCGGTTCCCATCCATAAACTGCATTAAATACGGAAACTTCCCGTCTTCATCTGCTGGAAGTAATGACATTTCTTCCGGCATTTGTACAATCATTATCTCTCCAAATCTTTGAATCCAATTATGATTAGACGTAAAAGATTGGATATCTTTTACAACATATATAATATCATAATCTTGAAAACAATCTCTTTTCACATTTGGATTTACACGTGATCCATTCATGATGACTGCTCGAATTCTTTCATCCTCATTTGCTGTATTAATAATTAAGTCTAACATTTCTTTTTCAGTTCTCATCTATTCCTAACCTCCAATTTTTATATAAACTTATATTTTTATGTATGTTGGAGGTCCACGAGCTAGCTGTGTTACACACGATACATGTTATAATTTTTGAAATTTCTTTTTCATCCCTTTTACCTCCTCACATCACTCTTTTACGACTGCCATTATAAATCCATCATACCCTTTACTTCCGACAGTTTGAAGCGCTGTAGCACTTACACGTGGCTCTGCAGCTATCAATTCATAGAAACGACGTATCCCTCGTACACGAGGATCGCTGCTAGTATCGTCAATAACTTCTCCTTCACGTACTACGTTATCCCCAATAATTACGGTACCAGGGCGTGATAGTTTCAGTGCCCATTCAAAATAAGCAGGGTTATTTTGTTTATCTGCATCTATGAAAATAAAATCAAATGGTTCATACTTCTCATTTTCTATTTGCTGTAAAGAATGTAGTGCTAATCCTGTTCGTATTTCAATTTTATCATTCAAATTGGCACGTTCAATATTGCTACGTGCAATTTCGGCATGCTTTTCACTTGCTTCTAATGTAACAATTCGCCCTCCAGATGGCAATGCTCTTGCAAGCCATATCGTGCTATATCCACCTAAAGTACCAATCTCTAAAATGTTACGAGCTCCTTGAATTTGTACTAATAGTTGCAAAAACTTCCCTTGCGTTGGCGATACATCATGTGTTGGCAAATTAGCTGCAGCGTTTACTTGAAGGACTTCTTCTAATGTAGAATCTTTCGGTATTAATACATCACTCATATATTGATCAACAGCCGTCCATTTCTCAATCGTACTCATGTATATACCATCCCCTTAAAGTTTTTAATGCTTTTCTACCATTCACACTTGATTATACCGAAAATTCCGTTTTATATACAAAAAATAAGAAGGAACACCCACTCCATTACAGAATAGATGTCCCTTCTTTGTTGATAAATGTAGACCTTACGGATTAGTAGACCAAAGTCCTGCTGATTTAATAAATGTACGTTTATTTAATTTCAGCTGTGCTACGATAAACTCTGCAATATCTTCTGCTTGCATTACTTTATCAGGATTTCCATCAGTTAACCCTAAATCTACAGCCATATCAGTTGCTACTGTGCTTGGAGTTAAAGCTGTTACACGAATATTATGTTTACGAACTTCCATCGCTAACGATTCTGTTAAACCAAGAACCCCAAATTTAGAAGCACTATATGCACTTGTTACAGGCGCACCTTTTTGTCCTGCTGTAGATGAAATGTTAATAATATCACCAGATTGTTGTTCAATCATGCTTGGTAAAGCGGCGCGAGTTGCATAGTATACACCCATTAAGTTTACTTGAATGATTTTTTCCCAATCTGCAACTTCTAGTTCTAAAAACTTACCGAACTTAGAAATACCAGCGTTATTAATTAAAATATCGATAGATCCTAAACCATTTTTTAAAGTTTCAATTGCAGTCGTTACTTCTTCATATGAAGATACGTCAGCAGTGGCAATAACAGCTTTTACGCCTTCTGCTTCCACTTCTTTCGCAACTGCTTTTAAGTTTTCTTCTGAACGAGCTAAAAGACCTACATTTACGCCCTCTTTCGCTAATGCGATTGCTACAGCGCGACCAATCCCTCTACCTGCTCCTGTAATTAAAGCATTTTTGCCTTGTAATAATTCTGCCAAGTATAACACTCCTTAATCATCTCTGTTGTTTATTATATTAAAATTTTATCTGTGTTTATGTAAAAAGGCAATGATGCACTTTCATGTGCGTAGGTTACCTATAGGTAACTATAGTAGTTATGCATAACATTTTTAAAGAAAAATAGTGTTAGAAGGCTCTCCTCCTAACACTATTTTTCTTCATGATTCGGAATACGCACAATAAATTTTGTACCATTTCCTTCCTCACTCTCGACTTTTATTCCTCCATTATGAAGGTCGAGTACTTTTTTTACAATCGCTAAACCTAAGCCACTCCCTCCATAAGCACGGTTTCGTGAAGAATCAGCTTTATAAAAACGCTCAAAAACATGTTGCTTCTGTTCTTCTGATATACCAATTCCCGTATCATGCATACTTATTTCTACGAACTCCTTATGTTCTTTTAACTGAATCGTAATCGTACCACCACTTGGAGTAAATTTAATACTATTATGAATTAAATTAATCCACACTTGACTCATACTTTCTTGGTCCGCAGTAATTTTCACTTTTTCTAAATCAAGGTCTAACTCAATTTCTTTTTCAGCCCATAGCGGTTCACTATTTAATACAACTTGCTTTAACTGTTGATCTAATCGATAACTCACTCTTTCTGGTGTATACTCTTCTGATTCTAAAAGTGTTAGCTTTAATAGATTTTGACTCAGTTTAGATAATCTCGTTGTTTCAGTTTCAATAATGGTAAGATAATGCTTTCTTTTTTCCTCAGAAAGATTATTATCTTGCAGCGCTCTAGCAAACCCTTTTATAGAAGTTAATGGTGACTGTATTTCATGAGAAACATTCGATACAAATTCCTGGCGCAGTTTCTCCATCGCGTTCAGTTCATCTGTCATATCATTTATACTCTTTACGAGTACACCAATTTCTCCATCATACTTTTCTTCATTTCGTATTTTTACAGAGAAATCTCCTTTTGCAATTTTTTGTATCGGTTCAATAATGGTCCAAATCATCGCCTCTCGCTTCGGTCTCATTAAAATCCCGATTAATGTCCAAATAAGAACAATAAAAACAAAGCCAACCATATCACTAATTAGAAAAGTAATAAAAGGCGATACGTTTATTTCCAGAGCTTTCATTACACTAGACGATACAAAAAAGGCTATAGACCAAATTATAGTAAGAAAAGTAAAGAGTGCTACTATCGCCCCCATTACTTTTAACATCTTCATCTTACTCATTCTTTCTCTTTTTCTCATTTACTTACCTCTATGCGATACCCTAAGCCCCTTATCGTCCTTATACTAAACTTCGATAACTCTTCTTGAAACTTTTCACGCAACCGATTAATATGAACGTCTAGCGTGCGTTCATTCCCTTCAAAATCATATCCCCATACGTCTTCTATTAATTGCTCTCTTGAACAAGTTCTTCCCGCTTTAGATCCTAATGTAAAGAGCAATTCAAATTCTTTTAACGGCAACGTCACCATTTGTTCTCCGGCGTTAACTTCAAATGTTTTACGATTTAACAGTACATTCCCAACTTGAATAGATTGCGATACTGTAATTTGATAACGTTTCAACAATGCCTTCACTCTCACAACTAATTCTAAAGGATCAAATGGTTTTACTAGATAATCATCTGTTCCGAGGTGAAACCCTTTTATCTTTTGAGATGTTTCACCTTTAGCAGTTAACATAAGAATCGGTATATCATAGTATTTTCTTAATTCATAACATAAATCAAATCCATCCATATTTGGCATCATAATATCAAGAATCGCCATATCAACTTTCACTTCTTCTATTCTTCGAAGAGCATCTAATCCATCAACGGCCTCATATGTTTGAAAACCTTCTCTTTCCAAAAATACAGAAACAAGTTCTCTAATGTGCGGATCATCATCTACAATTAATATTTTGGGTATCAAGGAATCATCTCCTTTCTGCTTAACATACTTTTTAGCACTCTAAAATTAACAATCAGTGAAGTTCCCCCTCACTGATTGTTTTCATTCTATAATGCTCCTTCTTTAATTTTCAATTGTTGCATTGCAAATTCACGGTACATGTCATGTGTCCGTAATAACTCATCATGTGAGCCACTTCCTGTAAGATTCCCTTTTTCAATAAAGATAATTTTATCTGCATCTACAACAGTAGAAAGTCTATGCGCAATAACTAAAGTTGTTCTACCTTTCATTAAGTTATTTAACGCCTTCTGAACAACCGATTCGGATTTACTATCAAGACTTGAAGTCGCTTCATCTAACATAAGGATTTGCGGATTTCGTAGTAACGCTCGAGCGATCGCAATTCGTTGTCTTTGCCCTCCAGAAAGCTTCACACCACGCTCTCCAACTTCTGTTGCATATCCGCTTGGTAAATCATGAATAAACGCATCAACATACGCCATCGCTGCCACTTTTTCAATTTCTTCATCCGTCACATCATTCTCAACACCGTAGCAAATATTATCACGAATCGTTCCATCAATTAACGGACTATCTTGTGAAACATAACCAATTTGACGTCGCCATGACTGTAATGAATAGGCCGTAATTGGTTCTTCTCCTAATTTTATTACACCATTAGTCGGCTCATAAAAACGTTCTAATAGCGAGAATAAAGTTGTTTTCCCACTACCACTTGGTCCTACAATCGCTGTTACTTTTCCAGATTCAATCGTGAAATCGATATTTTTCAATACTTTCTCATCTTCGTTATACTCAAAATTCACATTTTCAATAACGATCGACTGCTTTGCATTTGTAACTTCCACACCAGTTTCATGGTCTTCTACTTCATATTCTAAAATCGTATTAATTCTTTCAGTTGCACCAATTGCCTTTTGGAATTGTGTGAAAAACATAGATAATTGACTCATTGGCATTATAATTTGAACTAAATATAAAATAAACGCTACAAGTTCCCCTGTTGTTAATACGCCACTAGAAACTCGCATTCCACCATACCCTACGATAATAACAAGCAACGCCATTAAAACAAACGACATAACTGGTGAAATTAACGCTTGCACTTTTCCTTCTTTCAAACCAAATTGCAATAACTTTTGGATACCTGTATTACCTGTTTCATATTCTCTTTTTTCCGTATTTGAAGATTTCACTAAACGAATTTCTGATAGCACCTGTGTTAACACACTTGTAAAAGAAGCTGTTTCATCTTGAAGTGCTTTTGAAATCTTATACATTTTTCGTCCAAGTGGCACTAAAATTAGTACAGATAATGGAATAACCGTTAAAAGTAATGCTGTCATTTTCCAATCTAAAACAAATAATACAATTAACGATCCAATAATTGAGATACCGCCTGTTAATAAGTTTGACAAATGCTCAGAAATTAATGTTTTCACAACACCTGTATCATTTGTCATACGGCTAATCGTATCGCCTGTTCTATTTTGATCATAATAAGATACTGGTAAAATAAGTACCTTTTTCCACAATCGTTCTCTAAGTCCAGCTACAATTTTTTGTCCAATATAATTCAATAAATAAATTGACAATCCTGCAGCAATTGTTTGCATAATAAAGAATGCGACTAACCCAACAATTTGTCCTGTACTAATTGAGGAAAGCGAAAAATTATCAACTAATCCTTTTGTTAGCATTGGAATAAACAAACTCGCTCCAGTAGAAAGTAAACTCATTAATAATGCAAAAATAAGAATGCCTTTCGGTGGATTTGTATCTTGAATAAGACGTAAAAACTGCCTCCAATTTCCTTTTTTCTTTTCTGTATTCCCAACTTCCATTGTCGTTCATCTCCTCGTTTTCAACAAAACTATGCTTTCTAAAAATAGAATACGATATAAATGTAAACTGAATGTAAACACACTTTTCTATTTTTACAAAATATACATATAAACTCATCTTTACAACAGATATAAATATCTGATATTATTACCTGGTACTTAATATTATTCTATGCAAATGCTAGGCTACGCATAGAATATATATAACGATTTTTCTTAATTAGCCAATTTATAATACTAAATAAATCTCCAGTTACTGAAAGGAGTATCCTTTTTGCAAACAAATAAACATTCTGAAAAGGAAACAATCATTTTTATTCATGGATTAGTTGGAAATCGCCGTGCCTTCAAAAAAGAGCATAAACGATTTTCTGCATCCTACAACATTATAACTTATGACTTATTAGGCCACGGAGATGATAAGGGAGAAGCTATCGACTTTTCAATACAGCGCCTCGTAGATCAATTATTGAATTTGTATGAAAAAGAGGGAATTAAACAGGCTCATATTTGTGCTCTAAGCTATGGCTGTTATATCTCTACGACATTTGCACAAATGCATCCAGAAAAAGTATTGAGCATTTGTCATATTGGTGGACATTATAATAACCCTTCTCGTTTATATAATGTTTTTCAGAATTTTTGGGAAAAACGCGGTGATGAATATTCATCTTGGCTTTCTCAGTATGCTAGTACTATTTTTCCAAGTGGAATACTAAGGGCAAATCCGTTCGCTGTTATTTCACGAAATATTTATTACCGTTTCGGATTACAATTACACTCATCCATTATTGCTGAGTCATTACGACATCGCTTAGAATTCGACTTGAAATCTAAATTAAAAGCACTTCCCCATCCTATATTATGGGTAATGGGAGAACATGATCACCTCTATAAATCTTGTCTATTCGATTTAAAATCTATTCTTCCAAACGTTCTATATAAGGAAATACCTTTAGCAGGACATGCAGCAAACTTATTTCGTCCTAACTATTTCCATGACTTATACGATCGATTTTTAAATGGGAAGTTAAAGTAAAAACTACTACACTTCCAATTTATTTAACTATAAAAAGGCTTCCCAAGTTTCCCCGGAAAGCCTTTTCTTTATACGAAAAGTAGTATATAAACTACTTTTTCTTAGTATGCTTTTGTGTAACCTGTTAGGTGTTTAGCCCAGTAAGAGTTATTAATTGAACTAATTCTTACACCCACACTTTCATTCTCTGCACTAATGAACTGACCGTTTCCTAAGTAAACACCCATGTGAGAAAGACCTGATTTATATGTGTTAGAGAAGTATACTAAATCACCTGGTTGTGGATTGCTAGTTTTTGTTTTAGAGCTCCAGTATCCAGCAACTGTTTGACGAGCGCCTTTATGACCAGTTTGATTTAATACGTAGTGAATGAATCCACTGCAGTCGAAACCAGCAGTAGTTTGACCACCAAATACATATTTTGAACCATTTAAAGATCTAGCGAATCCAGCGATTGAAGATGTATCTCCACCTGTTGGCGCTGTTGGTTTTTGTACTTGGTTTTGTCCTTGGTTCGTACCTTGGTTACCACCAGTAACTACATTGTTCACTCCGCCTTTTACAAACTTAACAAAGTCTGCACTTACGTAACCAGTGCGGCCGTTATGGTTAATTTTATACCAACCATTTTCAGCACCAGTAACGTTTAATACTGTACCATTTGTTACCCCACCAATTACAGGGTTATATGTAGCTGGACCTGTACGTACTTTTAAAGCACCTGTGTTAACAACATATGATCCACCAGTTTGAACTGTAGTAGTATTGTTGTTGTTTGTAGTTGGTTGCTGAGTTTGGTTAGATACAGCTGAACCACCTTTTGTTACGAAGTCTTTACTTACGTATCCAGTTCCACCATTGAAGTTAATTTTAAACCAATCTTGAACTTCACCTACAACTTGAACTGTTTTTCCTTTATTTACAGAACCTAAAACAGTATGAGATGCACTTGGGCCTGTACGTACGTTTAGTGAAGAAACGTTTACTGTGTAAGTACCTGTTCCTTGCTGAACAGTAGTAGTAGTTCCTTTATTGCCACCAGTTGTTACGAAGTCCCCACTTACATAACCTGTTTGACCATTTACACTAACTTTGAACCAACCGTTTTCTTGTCCAATTACTTGAAGTACTTGACCTGCTTTTACTTTAGAAATAACGTTATGTCCTGTACCAGCACCTGAACGTACATTTAATACATCAGCTGTTACTGTGTATTTTAATTCAGAAGTTGTTTCTACCGTTTTTGTTTCAGTTACAGTCGTTTGAGTTTGAGTTTGAGTTTGTCCATTAATTTCTTTTAGCGCATCATTTGAAACTTGTGCATGAGCAGAATCCATTCCAGGAACTGCTACACCTACTACAGATGCTGCTGCTAAACCTGCGATTACTTTTTTCATAAGTTGTCTTTACTTCCTTTCCCTACTATCCTCTTGAGAAAAACTATAAACTTAGTACTTTACAATATTATCAAAGTAAAATATTCATCCAGTTCCATTTTTTAGCAAGAGTTTTATTTTTCACACGTCGTTCATTTTAAACGATTGAAGTGAATTCCGTGTGAACTTCATGTGAACTTTACCATTAAACAGTGTGTTTTTGCAACGATTTTTTCAAATTTATTATGTATTACATCAAGATTTAAATTTTTTTATATTATTTTGATATAGTTTTTACACTTTCTATCTAATATTGAAATTCCATTAATCTAATACATAAACACAATATATTTTTCTAGAAAGTTCTTTTTCATGAGGCACACTCTTATCATGACAAAAAACCTCTTATTTATCAATAGTATAATATTTTAAGAAAATGAATTCTCAATACTATGTATGATTTTAAACAAAGTGATGATTTGTAAGATTTCAAACATGAAATTTCATCCGACTTGAGAGCACTCCCATTTCAAAAACACAATTGATTATTTTGTTTCTCTGCTAAATATGGAATTATTAGGGTTTTGTTGATAGAATATGTATAGTCACATAAAAAGAGGAGTTGCATTTGTGGAAAAAATAATAGACGATCACATAACTAATAATATCGAGCTTTACTATACACTTACTCACTTATTATCTTTTGCAACACTTAAAAAGGTACACGCTATTGAAACAAAGAAAAACGAATTAAAAGAACAGATAAAAACAATACAGCATACAAACTCCTACCATGTATAAAAAGGTGAACAGATTATATCTCTGTTCACCTTCTATTTTTTATTCTATTTGTAAATTTTCACACGAGTTTCTAATGGCTGATATTCTTTATCTCCTGCCGAAACTACCGGTTTACCAAACGGCATTTGCGCAGTTAACTTCCAGTTTTCAGGTACATCCCATTCTTTTCTTACTTCTTCATCAATCAACGGATTATAATGCTGCAATGTAGCACCAAAACCTTCAATCTCTAACGCTGTCCAAATCGCAAATTGCAACATTCCAGAAGATTGCTGAGACCATGTAGGAAAATTATCTTTGTATAGTGCAAAGTTCTCTTGCAAACTTTCTACTACTTTACTATCTTCAAAATACAAAACTGTCCCATAGCCACTTCTAAATGCATTCATTTTCTCTTCCGTAGGTGCAAAATTATTTTCAGGTACAATTTTTCGTAACGTTTCTTTCGTAGCATCCCATAATTTGTCGTGTTGTTCACCTAGTAATACAACAACTCTTGCACTTTGAGAATTAAAAGCCGAAGGTGTATGTTTCACAGCATGATAAATCACTTCTTGAATTCTTTCATCAGAAACTACTTGCTCTTTACTAATCGCGTAAATAGATCTTCTGTCTTCAATTGCTGAGTAAAAATCTTTTGCCATCACAATTCCCTCCAATTTTTATTTGAGGCAATATCATATGTATGAAGCATATAATACCCCTAAACTTATTAATAATAAGTTCTTAACTTAATAATATCAACAAACAAAAACAAACTCAAATGATATCACTTAAGTTTTTACTCCCAATTCGTCAAAGAATAAAAAAAACAGTCTATTGTCACCAACATCAAGGTTCAATAAACTGTCTACTTTATTTTATAACAATCTAATTTACTTCTTTCTTCACCTAATTAAGCAATTGAAATGCATAGGACATTAATTTATTTGTTTCTGTAAAACGTTTTGTTTTACTTTTTGTCCCCATAACAACTGTAATAACGCGATTATCGCCTTGCTTTGCAGTACCTGTAAAACAATACCCTGCGCTATCTGTAAACCCTGTTTTTAAACCGTCTATTCCTTCTATATATAAAGCTTTATTATTTTTGTTTAACATCTCATTTGTGTTTGTAACATTAATATTATTAAATGCTAACTGACTTTGATGTAAGTGAGTCACTTCTAATATCTCCGGGTAGTCTTTTATAAGATGATACGCTAATTTCGCTACGTCAGCTGCTGTCATTTTTGTTTCACTTCCGTCGGGCTCCTGCAATCCGGAAGCATTCGCGAATTTAGCTTTATCTGACATTTCTAACTGCTTTGCTTTTTCGTTCATAAGTTGAACAAAGTTTTTTTCTGTCTTAGCTACATGTTCTGCTAAAGCGACAGCCGAATTATTAGCCGATTCAATCATTAACGCATGATATAAGTCCTTAACAGTTAATGTATCATTTACTTGCATTGGGATTTTTGCACCCTCTGTTTGTGCCGATTTTTCACTTATTTTCACTGGATCTTCCCAGCGGACTTTCCCATTATGTATACTCTCTAAAACGAGATATGCCGTCATCATTTTCGACATACTAGCAGGGGCAACAGCTTCATTTTCATTATTTTGATAAATAACTTCTCCATTACTCGCATCGATAATAATAGCTGCTTTTGCATCAATTTCTGGTGGTATATATTTTGGTGGAACTACTTTTTCAGATAGCCCTGTTTTAGGTAGCTCTGCCACTTGTAAAGGCTGAGTATCTACATTTGTTTCACTCTTTTGAACTCCCTGGAAAAAGAACCAACATATACCCAGAATTACTACTAATAGGATTGTTAATCTTCCCCATTTTAACCACTTCATTCTAAAACTCCTTTAGCAAACCTTTTATACACTCATGTTTAACCATAACAACAATTACTTTATATCGTCAAGGTAAAAAGTATATTTATTCATCTACAGCAATTATTATTTCAACCCCTTTCTCTTTTTCATATGTGTTACACTAAAAATAACGAAATATAAGAATATTCAATAACAAAAAGTTCGAAAACACTATATAATAGAAAGGATTTATACAAATGATACTTCCAAAAGCATTAAAATATGGCGATACAATCGGCATCTACTCTCCCTCTTCACCAGTAACCTATACTTCTCCAAAAAGATTTGAACGAGCAAAATTATACTTACAAAAGAAAGGATTTCGTATTTTAGAAGGCTCACTAACAGGTCAATATGATTATTATCGTTCAGGAAGCATTAAAGATCGTACTGAGGAACTAAATGAATTGATTAGAAACCCAAACGTTTCTTGTATCATGTCAACAATTGGGGGAATGAATTCAAATTCATTATTACCTTATATTGATTATGATTCTTTTAAAAAAAAACCAAAAATAATGATTGGCTATTCAGATGCAACAGCGCTATTACTAGGAATTTATGCAAAAACAGGAATTCCTACATTTTACGGTCCAGCACTCGTTCCTTCTTTTGGTGAATTTGAGCCTTTCGTAGATTGCACGTACAAATATTTTGCGGATACTGTATTAACTGATCAACACCTTCCTTACAACATAAACCAGCCATTATTTTGGTCAGATGAATTTATTAATTGGGAAGAAAAAACGAAAGAAAAAGAACTTCGACCTAACAATTGGATTTCAGTGATCGGTGGAAAAGCTACTGGACGTATTATTGGTGGGAATTTAAACACTATACAAGGTATTTTTGGTAGCCCCTATATGCCACATATTCAAGAAGGTGACATTCTCTTTATTGAAGATAGCTCAAAATTTGCATCTACTATCGAAAGAAGTTTTTCATTACTTAAAATTAACGGCGTTTTTGATAAAGTTTCAGGTATCATCCTTGGAAAACATGAGCAATTCGATGATTGTGGTACAAATCGAAAACCTTACGAAATACTATTAGAAGTATTACAAGATCAAAAAATCCCTTTTTTAGCCGATTTTGATTGTTGTCATACTCATCCAATGATTACTTTACCAATAGGTATTCAAGTAGAGATGGATGCAACAAATAAAACGATACAAATTATAGAACAGTGGAAAATCTAACACTACTACCTCTATTTCAACTCTATAGCTACGTATGACCTTCTATTGTTTTACATTAAAAGACATGATACTATATATTTTGGAATGTGAAGGAATAAACAAAAATCATTTCAATATGCCTTCTATATATAATAAGAAGCTATTGATTATATACATCGAGTTTACATATGTGTATATAAATGTAAAAGAGAGTGAATATATGAAACCAACTATTAAAAACTATGTATTTTTACATGTGGCCTTCTTGATATATTCTATCATTATGGTTTACATGAAATGGGCAGCTCAATTCCCTATTGCATCAATTTCATTTTTTATTGCTTACTTTGGACTTGTTGTACTTTTATTCGGATATGCAATTCTATGGCAACAAGTCATTAAGAATTTTGAAATTTCTAAAGCATATTCACACCGCGGAATTATAATACTGTGGTCTATGCTATGGTCAGTATTCCTATTCGGAGATAAGATACATTGGAATCACATACTTGGTGCAGCTATTATTATCGTCGGGATTGTGGTGGTGACAAAAGATGAATAGTTATATGTTATTATTTATTTTCGGGATAATTTTAGCCAATTACTCACAAATATTATTAAAAAAGGCTACTTTACAACAATACGATTCTAGAATAAAAGAATATGTGAATCCTTATGTTATCATCGGCTACTTTTTATTTGTAATTAACGCCGGATTGAATGTGATCGCTCTAAAAGGCTTGGCATTAAAGCAAGTATCTGCATTAGAATCATTAAGTTATATCATTATATTAATTTTCGGTTGGTACTTCCTAGGGGAGAAAATAACGAAACGAAAAGTCATTGGCAATATTATTATTGTCATTGGTGTAATCGTCTATTGTATACAATAGCAAAAGGATCCGTTTATGATAAACGGATCCTTTTGCTATTGCCCTAAGTTTTGAACCTTATCTTTCAAATCACGAACTTGTTCTATCGTCTGCATAAGCTCGGAGTCTTTAAACTGCTCTACATTCATTTTTCCTTCCTCTATCTTTTGCATAGATGTATCAATTAATGTATTTAACTTTTCATTATATCCGACGATTTGCTGGTGAAGATCCTTCGCTACATCCGGTGGTGTTAATTCATTAAAAGCTGGTATATCTTGTTTAATTTCAGTAAGTTTCGTTTCTAGTTCTTTTCGAGCTTCTCCATCATTAACAGCCTTTTCAGCTAATGCTGGTGCTTCATTTGCAAATGCACTTATTTCATTTACATAGTCTGTCGCTTTTTGAGCATAATCTATAGAGTTCTTCCCTCCCTCTACTAGCGAACATCCCATCAACCCAATTGAAACTACAATTGAAAGTAGCATTGTTTTTGTAAACTTCATTTTGACCTCCTAAATAATTATCATACTTTTATTCATTTATAAACACTTTATTTTCTTCTTATACACCTTATCGCATCATATCTTATTTTTTAATCTTTCTCTTATACATTCTAGAAAAATCATTATTATCCTGTTCAACATGTACTTCGAACAATTTATCATACATTTTTTCATTTTCACCTCGAAACTATCTTCATTTAAATATAAAAACAGACATACTTATTTTAAGTACATCTGTTTTCGAGGTACGTATAACTCTCACTAATTAAAGTTTCTCTTTATCCACTTACATGTCCTATGATCGTTACAATATCTATTTCTATATGTACACTAATAATATCTTCTATAATGTCCGTATATCCTTGGCCTAAAGGTGTTCCATAATGTAATATAATCCCCTTTTTTTCATAAACTGACTTCGGTACAGTAAAAATAAATTTCCTCATATTCCGTTCATCAGCAGGCTCCATAATTAACACAATGCCATCCTCTTCAAACATATAATCACGCCTTCCAACATTCCTTTCACTATGGCTCAGTATTGCCTTGAAAGACTAGGTTTTAAACACCCTTTCTAACAATATATAACCATTCCATGTTCAACTAGCTTATACGCCCTATATGATTTGACCACAAATAAAAAAAACACAAACCTTGAACTGTCAAGAATTTGTGTTTTTCTTCCTTTTATAATTTCACTTTATCGAGCTCATATAGGCTACGATATTTCTCATTTTCTTTCAGTAACTGTTCATGGCTACCTTGCATAGCGATTTGACCACTATCAAGGAAAATAACTTCATCTACATGTTCAATTCCTACAAGGTGATGTGTAATCCAGAGAACAGTCTTTTCTTCTGTTGCAGAAAACATTGTTTCTATTAAGGCTAATTCCGTTTTAGGATCTAAACCGATAGTCGGTTCATCAAGTACAATAATTGGTGTTTCTTGCATAAGGGTTCTTGCAAATGCTACCCTTTGCCTTTCTCCGCCAGAAAACCTCTTTCCCATTTCATGCATTTTTGTTTGTAATCCATCAGGAAGAGATGCAATATGTGAAGCTAGCTGTGCTTTCTCTAAAGCTTTCCATATCTCTTCATCATTAGCCTCTGGTTTACCGATTCGCACATTATTTCCAATTGACGTATCGAACAAATGCGGTTTTTGATTTAATACAGAAATATATTCGGATAAAAGATTCGTATGCGCTTGTTCACCATTCAATAAAACTTGGCCATTTACCGGACTTAACGCCCCTGTTAACAATTTTAGTAAAGTAGATTTCCCTGTCCCACTTCTACCTAAAATAGCAATTTTCTTTCCTGCTTTTATTTGTAACGATATGTCTTTTAATACAGTCTCGTTACTATCTGGGTAACTATACGATATATGATTCAGTTCAATATCTACATGTTTTGGTGCAACGTAATCTTTATCTCCATGCAAATCCATTTCATCATGTAAAACACTATCACTTTCTACACCATTAAGACGATGAGCAGATTCTACATACAATGGGATTCGATCGATGGCATCTGAAATAGGAATAAGCGCATTCGTTACCGATAAAGTCATTAATACGAAGGCCGCGATAACTGTAGGAGCAATTTGTTCCCTTGCCGCTTCATTCCCAGTCCATATAATCATTGAAATAACTACAATACCTACTACTAAATGAATGAGACTGTCTCGAATATGATACCAGCGTTTCACTCTCTTCTCTGTTTTTAACAATTGATCATTTTGCTCTACATACGCATTAATAAATTCATTTTTTCTACCACTCGCCTGCCAATCAGATAACCCAAATACTGCATCTGTCAATTGTTGATACAAACGATTTCTTCCTTGCTTCAAAGCGATATGATTTTGTTTCATTAAAAGCAGTGATACAAAGGGAAGAAGAAAAACGATAATAGCTAACATACAGCCTGCAATGAGTGCGAATACTAAATCAAATGCACCGATAACAAGTACGAAGATGCTATATACAACTAGCGCTAATATACTAGGAAATATTGTTCGTAAATATAGATTCTGTAAATGTTCAATATCCTCAGACAATACACCTAGTACATCACCAGTTTGAAAGCGTGAGCGGAAGAATAACGCCTGTGGTTCTACAATTCTATATAGTTTCGTTCTCATTTTTTCTAATATACGTAGTACAACATCATGCCCAACTAAACGCTCTAAATAATGAAAGACCGCTTGCCCTATACTAAATGCACGCGTTGCAACAATAGGAACATATACAGCCATTACATTTTCTGGTCTGAGAGCAGATTTAGATATTAAATAACCTGAAATAAAAAGCAACATCGCACCCGAACTAACTCCAAGAAGTCCAAGGAAAATAGTCAAAGTCATTCTACCTTTATTTTGCTGTATATAAGGCTTAATCCAGTTACTCATCGCTCTCCCCTCTCTTCGCTATGAAAATGTAATGTCTCATTCGTTAAAAGTTCTTCATATGTTCCGCTTTCTATAATTTTCCCTTTATTTAAAATAAGAATATGATCCATTTGCTTCATCCAATGTAGACGATGTGTTGCAAGAAATACTAACTTTCCTTCAAACAGATGTAACATCGATTGCTTTATTTCAAATTCAGTTTCAATATCAAGATGTGCTGTAGGTTCATCTAATAAAATGATTGGCTTTTTACTTAAAAGTGCACGTGCCATAGCGACACGTTGTTCTTGTCCGCCGCTAAGCATACGCCCACCTTCTCCAATTATTTCATACATCCCATTGGGTAATGATGCAACGAGCGAACGAAGACCTACTTCATTAATAACTCTCTCAACTTCTTCATCAGTTGTATTTGTTTCATAGAAACAAATATTATCTTTTAATGAAAGCGGAAAAATATATGGTTGCTGCGGGATATAAGCAATATTCTTTTGCCAATCTTCACGAGTAGATCCGTCAATTTCAACACCATTTACTAACATCTTCCCAGCCGAAGGAGATAAAAATCCTGCTAATACATCGATTAACGTTGATTTCCCTGCCCCACTTTCACCAATAACGCCTATAGCACCGTTACCTTGCCAAGTAAAATCGATTCCCTCCAACATAGCCTTTTCAGATTCATCATTATTTACTTTTACATCTTTTAATTTCAAGCTACTAGAGGAGTTCCATACTATATCTACATTTGAATCTTTCATTTCTATTCCTTTTTGCTTCTGTAAAATCTCTTCTATTTGCTCGATCGCAAGTTGTCCATCTAATGTAGCATGATAATTCGCTCCAACTTGCTTAATCGGCAGAAAATATTCCGGCGCTAAAATTAAAATTGTAAGAGCTGGTAACAGTATAATCGTCCCATCTATTAACCGTATTCCTAACCCGACTGCTACAAATGCAATTGATAAACTCGTAAAGAAATCTAATGCAAAAGAAGAAAGAAAAGCAACTCGCAAAGTACGCATCGTTGCTTTTCTATATCGTTTACTTACTTTTTCAATCTTTCCTTCGTGCTGTTTACTTTTCCCTAAATACTTTAATGTTTCTAACCCTTTTAATGTATCTACAAAATGATTAGAAAGTACACGATATGTTTCATATTGGCTATCCGCCATTTTCTGCGCTGCTAATCCTAAAAGGATCATAAATATAATCACAATAGGAATCGTTACAACTAAAATGATTCCTGACTTAATGTCCAGTGTAAAAACATATAGAACAATTAGTCCTGGTACGATACTACTTCTAATCATTTTAGGAATTGTCAATTCAATATATGTTTTGAATTTCTCTATACCTTCAATCGATAAAGTAACCAAATGACCAGTTCCATTCGTTTGGACAAATCTCGGCCCTAATGTAAAATACGCTTCTATTAGTTGTTTACGTAATGCCAATCCTGTTTTTTCAGCGAAACGCTCAACCAATATTTGCGATGTTCGCACCAACATTTGGCGTACTGCAAACGTAATCCCAAAATACACAGTTTCATTTAGCACAGCTTGCACTGTTTCTCCATGAAATAAAAATGTGATTGCTCGTGCTAAAAACACTGTCTGTGCAATAATACTACACGCCTCTAAAATGCTAATAAAGGTTAAAGTTACATATAAAACTCGGCTACCAGGATACGACGGAAGTCCTCTTTTTCTTTTCATTAGTACTCCAAATCTTTGTCTGACTTAACAGGTTGTCTAAATACATAGAAACTCCATATTTGACTACCGATAACAAACGGTAAAATAGCAAGAGAAAAATAGCTCATCAGTTTTAATGCATAAGGTCCTGATGCCGCATTATAAATTGTCAAATCATTCGCCGCTCCTAATGAGCTAATCATGACACGCGGGAACATACCGATAAACACACTTGCACTTAGCAAAATGATTGTTAAACTCGTCATAAAGAAAGCCCAACCATCTCTTCTTCTTTTATTTAATAAAGTAGAAACAAATAGCGCTACAAAAGCTCCAATCGGCACCATTAGCCACTCTGAACCATGTGCTGTGAAAATATCTGTTTTCCATAACCCTACACCTGCAAAAATAAGAAGTGTTATTAATGCAAAAGGTGCAATCTTTGTTGCGGCAATACGTGCGCGTTCTCGTAATGTACCTGTTGTACGTATAGTAAGAAATTGCAAACCATGAACAATACATAGAAGAAGAAACATAACTCCTCCAAGTAACGCAAATGGGTGAAGTAATTTCACGAATCCGCCTACCATATTTTTACTTTCATCAATTGGTACACCTACCATGAAGTTTGCAATTGCAACTCCCCAAAGTATAGGAGGGAGCATACTTCCAAGAAACATACCCCAATCCCAGAAACTTTTCCACTTATGATTTTCTATTTTCGCACGGAACTTAAAGGAAACGCCTCTTATAATTAAAGCAAGAAGCATAAACACAAACGGAATATAGAACCCACTAAATAAAGTTGCATACCAGTGCGGAAATGCCGCAAACATAGCACCACCAGCACAAACAAGCCATACTTCATTTGCGTGCCAAAACGGTCCAATTGTATTTAAATATATACGCTTTTCTAAATCGTTCTTTCCTAAAAACCTTGAAACTATTCCTACACCAAAATCGAAACCTTCAAGTACAAAGAATCCAACGAATAAAGTTGAAATAATTAGAAACCATAACTCATTAAGAGATAACATACTCTTCCTCCTTATCAAATGGATCATGGCTTTGATAATCCTTTTTCGCTTTCTTATTCGCATGACCTTTAATGATACGAACGAATAAGTAAATAGAAATTCCTCCGATAATTAAATATAGTGATGTGAATGAAATAAGAGAGAATAATACTTCTCCAAAAGTAACGTTTGGAGATACAGCATCTTCTGTTTTCATAACACCGAAGACAACCCACGGCTGACGTCCCATTTCGGTCATAACCCATCCTACTGTATTACCGATAAACGGTAGTGCAATTGCATATACCATTATTTTTAAATACCAAGGTTTTTCAGTTAAGCGATCTTTTCTTGATAAGAACCAGCCGTACGCTCCTAGAAGAAGCATAAATGTTCCACTCATTACCATCGCTCTAAAACTCCAGAACATAGTATGTACTGGCGGAATATAATCTCCAGGTCCATATTTTTCTTCATATTGTTTTTGAATTTGATTCATCCCTTCTACTTGACCACTAAATTTATCGTATGACAATAGACTTAACATGTAAGGAATTTGAATTTCAAACGAATTTTCTTTCTTCTCTGTATCAATTTTCGCAAATACTGTAAATGGCGCTGGGTCCTCACTCGTATTCCATAACGCTTCAGCTGCGGCCATTTTCATCGGATGTGTCTTAATTAAATTTTGCGCTTGTGCATGACCGAAAAATAATACCAATGCTGTTGAAATTGTTCCAACAACGATAGAAACTCGGAAAGACTTCTTAAACACTTCCGTCTCTTGTTGTTTTGCAATTTTCCATGCACTGACACCAGCAATAAAGAATGCGCCTGTTGCAAGTGCCGCTGTAATTGTATGCGGGAATTGCACCCATAATTGTGGATTTTGAATAATCGCCAAGAAATCATTCATTTGTGCACGCCCATCTGCTGCCATTTCATATCCTACTGGAGCTTGCATAAATGCATTTGCAGTTAAAATCCAAAATGCTGATAACATTGTTCCTATTGAGAGGAGCCAAATACATAAAAGGTGAACTCGCTTCGGAAGTTTATCCTCACCGAATACCCATAAACCTAGGAATGTAGACTCAATGAAAAATGCTAATAAACCTTCAATTGCCAGTGACGGTCCGAAAACATCACCAACAAAACGTGAATATGTTGACCAGTTCATACCAAACTGAAATTCTTGTAAAATACCTGTTACAACACCTACTGCAAAGTTAACAAGGAATATTTGTGTCCAAAACTTTGTCATCTTCTTATAAACTTCTTGTCCCTTTACCACATACAACGTTTGCATTAACGCAATGATAAAAGCTAAACCAATAGATAGCGGAACGAAAAAGTAATGAAAAATCGTTGTAGATGCAAATTGTATTCGTGCCAATTCGAGCGTTTCCATGCTAAATTCACTTCCTTCATAATTTTTTATATCGTAATATTGATTGAATTCACTTCATAACGAACAATTCAATCATTTGGAAATACAAAAAGATAAATTCGTTTATGTACTTTCTGAAAATATAGATTGTCAGTTTTTTAGATAATTACAAAAGAACTTTCTTCATACGATTTACCTTTTCACTATTTCAGTAGTGTTTTATTCGTTAATCGAATTGTATAATATACTTACATAATAAATTCAGGTGATTTTTGACGTATTATTGACAGGATTTTGTCTGAAATATGTCTTTTGTAATTTTTTCGAATTAGATTTCTCACATTTAAAAAACGTGTTTTTCAAACATACAACATACTCTTATATCAATAATATTACGTTTTTCTCTTCATACGCTTGACTTTCCTCTTAAAAAATGTCCTCAAATCAAACCTGGAAATACGCTACATTTTTGTCAAGAGAAAAATGTATTTCTAAAATTCAAATTAAGAATATTGTTATTCACAAATAGAAAAATCCTTTCCTTTTTTAGACTAAAAATTCATTTTTTCGTCATTTTTTCAAACTGAATTAACATAAAAAATACCGAGAGTCAGCTAGACTCCCGGTATTTTTTAATTATTTTGCTATGTGCTTTCTAACAGCCGGCATAATTTCAGTTGCAATTAATTCGATGTTTTTTTCAATCTTATCAAATGGTACACCGCCAAAATCAATCTGCGCCATAAAACGTTGTTGCCCAAATAACTCATGTTGATACAGCATTTTTTCAATAATTTGTTGCGGGCTACCAATCATTAACGCGTCACGATAATCTACTGCATTAGTAAATTGTTGTTTTGGATACCCACCACCACGTAGTGCAAGCATACCAGCATGAATATGGGGATAATATTCACTAAGTGCATCTTGTGAATTTTCTGCTGTATAAAATAAACTTGTTGTTGCAATTGGTAATGTTGCTGGATCAAAGCCACTTTGCTGAGCAGCTTCACGATATGCATCCACCGAAACTTTAAAATTAATAGCTGGGCCACCAAGTGTCGTAAGCATCATTGGTACACCTGCGTGTCCTGCCTTAATTGCACTAGCAGGTGGCCCTCCAACAGCACGCCAAATTGGCATATTGTTATTTTTAGCTCTCGGTATAATTGTCGCATGTTCAAGCGGCGTTCTAAACTGCCCTTTCCATGTTACACTTTCTTCTTTATTTATTTTTAATAAAAGATCCATCTTCTCTTCAAATAGTTCTTCATAATAATTTACATCGTAACCCAGTAAACTATATCCCCCAATACGAGATCCACGACCAGCAACGATTTCCGCACGACCATTAGAAATTAAATCGATTGTAGCAAAATCCTCATATACACGAACCGGATCTGACGTACTTAATACTGTTGCAGAACTCGCGATTTTAATATTTTTCGTAGCTTGTGCAATAGCTCCTAAAATAACTGTATGAGCTTGCGTTGTAAAATGCGCTTGATGACTTTCACCGACAGCAAACACATCAAGTCCAGCTTCATCTGCTAACTTAGCTGCTTCAATTAGTTCCTGAATTCTTTTTTCTGCACTTATTTTCGAACCATTATGCGGATTTAAAATGTGATCTCCAATTGAATATAATCCAAATTCAATTCCTTTACTTACATCAATACGGTATTGTTCCATAGTTGTCCTCTCCCTTTTAATCAAGTGGTATTAATTTCTCTTCAATCTCTTTTCTTCTCTCTTCTAAAAATGGTGGTAAATCCAGCTCTTTTCCTAAATCAGCAACTGCTGAATCTACAGTAAATCCTGGTCCATCCGTCGCAACCTCAAATAAAATTCCATTTGACTCACGGAAATATAAACTTTTAAAATAAAAACGATCGATAATCCCTGTTGATTGGAACCCTTTATTTTTCACAGCTTCATTCCAATAACTCAGTTCTTCATCATTTTTTACACGAATAGCTAAATGATGAATACTTCCTTTTCCAGGTCTTTCACTCTCTCCCTCTTGCTGTTTCACCAAAATTTCCCCAAAAGATTGACCAGCAATAGATTGATAAATCCCCTCATCGTCTGAGCGAGATACTTCTTTATAACTAAACAAGCCTGTTAATGTTTTTGATAATTTATTTAAACTGCGCACTGTCATTTCAACTGTTCCCATGCCTAAAATACGATGCTTCTGCTCTACAGAAGATTCATCCCATGCAGTCCAATATTCAGGCACCTCTTCACCGTTATTATTTAATAGTACTAACCGTAGGCCATCTGGATCTTCAAAGTGCAGTGCGTCTCGGCCGGCGTAAGTTGTAATTTCCCCATGCGCCACCTGAAGCGACTCAAAACGTCTCTTCCAAAATGTAAGGCTTTCTATTGAAGGTACGAGCAAACCTATTTGCGTTATTGCATTTGTGCCACGGATTGTTCTTCCTACATTCGGCATTTCAAAAAATGATAATTCAGTTCCGGCACTCCCTGTTAAATCGCCATAAAACAAATGATACATAAATGGATTATCTTGATTGACCGTCTTTTTCACTCGGCGTAATCCTAAAACATTTCGATAAAAATTATTATTCATTTTCGCATTTTTAGTCACCATAGAAATGTGGTGATGTCCTGGAATTGTATACATAAAACTTCCTCCCCTTTATCACTTGATTAGTCAATTGATTGAGTAAAAAAAATTACTCATTCGGTAATTCTTTTTTTTCACTATGCTTATGAACTTTTGTCATCAACTCGTATAGTATTTTCTGCTCTTCTTCATTTAATACATCATCAAAAAATGATGATTGAAATGCAAGTTGCTCTGGCAATGCTCTTTCTAAAGCCTCTTCCCCTTGCTCTGTAAGACTAATTGTTTTCGTTTTCCAATCTTGTTTTCGTATAATATATCCTTCTTTTTCAAGACGTGTTAACATTCGAGAAATACCGCCTTGTGTAACGGTAACCTTTTCTGCTAACTCCATTTGTGTTAATGGCTGATAAGTCCGTATTTGCAAAAGCACATCAAATTGAGCCGTCGTTAAATCAAAGCGTTTTAAAAACTCATTTGACATTTGATTACTTTGGTTCGTAAATCGTATGAGGCGTAACCATATTAACGATCCTATCGTATTCTCACGCATGTTTTATCACTTCCTAGCGTTGATCTTACTATCACTTTACCACTCAAGTGACAGTAATGCAAGTAGAAATATGTTAAAAATATCTCCCAAAATCATTATTCTTAACTTTCCATTTCATTCATTGCTATATTTAAAGCTGCCACAGCTTTTGGCCAACCAACGTAAAAAGCCATATGTGTTATTAATGCAACTAATTCATTCTCCATCATCCCATTTTGTTTAGCTAGCTTCAGATGAAATGGTAATTGTTCTGTATTACCAAGACTGATTAGTGCCGACAATGTACATAAGCTTCTTTCTCTTAATGTTAAAGCGGCATCCCGCCACACTTCCTCAAATAATATCTCTTCACTATAATGAGAAAATACAGGTGCTATTTCTCTCATTTTCTTTGGAATATAAAATTCAATTGGTTCATTCATCATTTTTCTCCCTTCATTTTTACCAATTGTGCCATCCCTTGACCAAATGACCAGTTTTCAGCAGCTGTCTCATGTAATGTAATAAAAATGTCAGTAACTTTCACATTGGAACATTCTGAAATTTCGAAGGATATAGATTGATACAAACCTTTTTTCTGTTGCACTGTTCTTCCAGGTCCACATGTAATAGAAACATGAATCATATTCTCAGTTCTCATTTCTCCTCTTTCCAACAAATAATATGGATTATAAAAAAATTGATTTCGTTGATAAGGTACAAACATTTGAAAATAATCATTTTCAGGAATGTTAAAATGTTCAATTAATGAAAGATGGATACATTCACCTACCTTTTTCAACTCTTCTTTATTTAATATATTTTCATGATAATAAACGTTCACAAAAGGCATACATTTTCATTCCTTTTTCTTAATTTAGCATTCAACAACATATCATCGTGAAATATGTAAAAGCTCATAAATAGTAACATCGTCCATTACATCTATTTCAGGCTTTTCCTTATAAAAACTGAATTGACTATATCCCCACTTATCCGGATTATAAATTATTACATTTCCTAAACATTTTTCTATGTTTTTCACATTTTCATTTACTTTATTTAATTGCGTCTCAATCAGCGATTTATTTTGAGAAATACTCCCTACATATTCAACAACATATCTACTTTTTCGAAAGTCATCACTTACATTAACAACGAATGGAACACCTATATTTATTTGTTGCCACCCGAACGATTGTAAAATATTATCGTAATACCCTTCAAAGATAAATTTGTTCATCCCTTCATGACCATTCCAAATATATAAAGGTGCATAGCAATTATAGAAATTCCCATCCTTACCTGCCTCAGCAATTAAATAAGCCTTAAAATTCAATCCTTGAAAACCATCTGTTTTATGACTATTCTTTTTTACCCTTTCTCTAATAATCCCCATATCATAATCCTTTGGCAAAATGACTTTATATTGCATTCCAATCATGTTTATCACTCACTTTCGATCTTATATACATAATGATAAACCGATGACTGACTAACGTAAAATAGGTATAAATTATGTTTGGTATCATTTATAATGATACCGTATAAGGGGCTGAAATGAATGGAAATTAATGATCTTATCATATTTAAAACTGTAGCTAACGAAGGCTCTATTAGTAAAGCTGCTAAAGAGCTAGGCTATGTACAACCAAATGTAACGGAGCGAATCAAAAAATTAGAACAAGAGTTAGAAACTCTATTACTACATAGAGATAATAAAGGTGTTTCCCTGTTACCTTCTGGTGACATTTTATTAGACTACACGAATAAAATATTAGCTCTTTTAGAAGAAGCGAAAGATGAAATTAAAACAAGTGCTTCTTCTTATGTAATAGCAACGTCACAATCTATTTTGACTAATTATTTAAGTATGCGTATTAAAGAAAATTTCAGGAATTATCAAATATATATAGAAAGTAGTAGCCATTTACAAAAACTACTACAGCAACAAAAAGTTGATATGGTCATAACTTATGAGGATTATCCCGAAGCAGCGTTTAAAAAAGTATTCACCACTTCAATTTTTGTAGGCTTATTAAAAGCGAAAGAACAGTGTAACATTGACTTTTCAAAAGAACTTTTCTTTGTTAGTAACGATAAAAAGTGCCCTTTTAGAAATATGACAATACAATTTCTAAAAGAAAACAATCTATCCCAGCATCAACTTCAACAGTTAGATTCTTATTCGCTTATTGAAGAGTTTATTGTTGAGGGAAATGGGATAGCTTTTTTACCGATTAGAAATGATAAAATAGTTCCAGTTGAAAATGTTCCAATAGAGAAATTAGCTGTTCATTTTTTTACGAATCAAAACTTTATAAAACATATCCCTGATGAACTATTTGAGTAATAGAATGACTTTGTTTACAAACTTTTCAAACAAATAAAAATCCCTCTTTAACGAATCTACAAGAGGGATTTTTATTTTTTGTACAATTGATTTTTCACACGTTTTGCTCCACTTCTGCACTTTTCTCCTTCTTACTCCTTTTAACATTCTTCAACTGCTTAACCGTTCCAACTAATCCTTTCGGAAAAACTAGTAACACGATAATATACAATAACCCTAAAATAATCGTCCATCTTTCAAAAATCGGATACTCCGTCGCTAGTTCTGATAAATAATATTTTAGTGATTCAATAATCCCAGCTCCTGCAATGGCTCCGATTAACGTTCCAACTCCTCCAATCATTGTCATCAATAATGCATTTAACGTCATTTCGATTGAAAATACATTCGTATTTACAAAACGTAATGTGATGACGAATAAACCACCGCTAATCGCTGCTACTACTCCTGCAACAACACTAGCAATAATTTTATAATGAAGAACTTTATACCCAAGCGCTTCAACACGTTGTTCATTTTGTGAAATTGCCTTTAATACTTTCCCAATAGAAGATTTTGTGAAAAGACGTAACAAAATGAAAATAATGATTAGACATATAAATGTTACATAATAAAAGGTAAAACGATCACGAAATATATCTGGCACACCAAATGTAAATCCATCTCCACCGTGAGTAAGCCCACGCCATTTTTCAGCAAGTACAAAAAATAACTGTGAAATCGCAAGGGTTAACATTGCATAAAAATGACTTTTCAATCGTAAAGAAAGTAAACCGATTATATAACTAACGATTGCCGAAATGATAATTGCCGCTACTATACCTATTAAAAAGTTTGTTATTGATACACCTTGCCGATCAAATAAAAGTGCTACCCCATATGCTCCTATTCCAAAGAACATACAATGACCAAACGATACAATTCCTGTATATCCAAGTAATACATCAAAACTCATTGCAAAAATAGCAAAGATGAAGATTTGAGTGAACAAAATTAACAAGCTCCGTGAATCATTTACGAACGGAAATACACTTAAACAAATGAGCATAAATACTCCGAAGTATACTTTAATTCGATTCGATGTATTGTTCACCATTTCACCCCTTTTCACCAACAAGTCCAGTTGGCTTCACTATTAAGAAAAACAGTAACATTAACATATTGATTGCAAGTGATAAATCTGGAATAAAATAGGCTGTAAAAGCTCCGGCTAATCCGACGATTAAAGAAGCGATAGCTGAACCTTGGACGCTACCTAACCCTCCAATTATTACTACAATGAAAGCTAAAATTGCATATTGCATACCCATTTCTGCGAAAACAACGCCTGAATATGGTGCAAATAAGAATCCACCTAACGCTGCCATTCCTGCTCCTAATAGAAAGACGAACGAAAATATAGCTTTCACGTTAATGCCGAGCGCTTGAACCATCTCCTTATCCATTACACCAGCGCGGATCATAAGACCTATCTTTGTTTTTTTGAGTAGTAGTAGTAGAGCAATGTAAATTAGTATCCCAACTAAAATAACGAATAGCCGGTATTTTATTAATATAACCCCTCCAAATGTATAGCTACCTTGTAACCATATCGGTAACTTTGCACTAATTGGATTCGGTCCCCAAAATATTTTTATGCACTCACTAAGAACGAGCATTCCTCCGAGTGTAACGAGTAGCTGGCGAACATGATTTCCATACACTGGTCTGATAAGAAATCGTTCTAAAATAAAACCAAGCAACATCCCCATAGCAACTGCTCCAACTAACGCTAATACATAACTACCTGTCATATTAAATAACCAAACGCCTGTAAAAGCTCCCCATGCAAATAAACCGCCATGCGCAAAGTTTAAAACGCTCATTAGGCCGAAAATAAGTGAAAGACCTGATGCTAATAAAAAAATAAGCATCCCTGTTGAAACGCCGTTTACAAATAAGTTAATTAACACATCCACGTTCTATCCCCCCGTATCAATGTTAAGAAATACCTAAATATTTATGACATGTTTCTTTATCCTCTCGCAGTTCATTCATAAAACCTTTATGCACAATACGCCCATTATCCATAATGTAAAAATAATCACCGATTTGACTAGCCATCATAAAATTTTGTTCAACAAGTAAAACAGTCGTTTTCTCCTTCATTTTCAAAATTGCTACCATTAATTTTTCTATCATAATTGGTGATAGCCCCTTACTTGGCTCGTCAATAAGCAATAGTCCATCACTATTAATAAACGCTCTTGAAATGGCCAACATTTGTTTTTGTCCCCCGCTTAAAAGCCCACTTTTCTTATTCCAAAACTGCTTTAAATCAGGAAATAGCTCGAGCATCCAATCTATTTTCTCGTCGACTTCTTCTCCTTTTCCTCTCGCAAGTGCGAATGTCTCTTCTACTGTTAAATCATGAAAAATCCCTTGATTTTCTGGTACATACCCTATTCCTTTTCTTGAAATTAAATGTGTAGATAATCCATTTACTTGTGTACTACCATAATAAATCTCACCATTTGCTATCCGATGAAATCCCATAACTGATCGCAACGTTGTTGTTTTTCCCGCCCCGTTTCTTCCAAACAGTACAGTAATCGTCCCTTTCTCAACAGTGAGTGATACCCCTTGTAAAATATGAAACTGATCTAAATACGTCTCTATATTATTCACTTGTAATAGAGCCACTATATAATCCCCCTAAATAAGCACTTTGTACACGCTCATCTTTCATCATTTCTTCTGGTAATCCTTCAGCCAATAACTCGCCATGAAATAAAACAATAAGATGGTCCGACAAACCTAGTACCATATCCATTTTGTGTTCGATGAGTACGATTGTGCTCTCTGGATGCTTTTTAATATTTTCAATCACTTGTAAAATAGCCGGTATCTCTTCAACTGATATACCTGCCGTCGGCTCATCAAGTAGTAACACATCCGTTTTTAAAGCTAATAACATCGCAAGCTCTAACTTTCGTTTTTCTCCATGTGCTAAATCTTTCGCTAATACATGTTCTTTCTCCTGAAGTAATACTGTTTTTAAGAAACGTCTCGCCTCTCCAACTTGTTGCTTAAATTTTGCCGAACTTGGAAAAAAACTATAGTAATCTTGCACGAATGATTGAACACTTAAACGAACATTTTCAAGTACCGTTAACTCTGGGAATATATTTGTAAGTTGAAAAGAACGACCAATTCCTAATCGAGTTCGATCTGAAATTGATAAATTTGTAATCTCTTGTCCTTTAAAATATACTTCACCCTTTGTTGGAGAAATTTGCCCACTTAGTAAGTTAAATAACGTTGTCTTTCCGGCACCGTTCGGTCCAATAATTGAAATGAGCTTTCCCTTTTGTACCGTTAAATTAACATCTTTAATAACATGATGGTCACCAAAAGATACACAAAGATTTTTCGTCTCTAACAAATGTGTCACGAAATTCCTCCCTTTAAAACTTTAAGTATGAAAGAAATACGTATAAAGAGGGTATCCCCTCTTTATACAAAAACAACAGAAAATTCAGTCTATTTATTTTGAACTGGTGGTTCTGTCTCTTTCATCGTTAATTCTCGCTCTAATACTGGCACCGGATAATCAACACCATCTTGCTTTTTCAACGTGATAGAATATAGCGTCTGCATCGCTTGGTGGTCTTTCTCTCTAAACTTCATCTTTCCTTTCGGTGTATCAAATTCCATTCCTTCCATTTTCTTAATCAATGTATCTACATCTGTATCACCTTTTGTTTTCTTTAAAGCTTCTACAATTGAAATTGCCGCTGACATTCCTCCTGCTGTAAATAAATCTGGCACCGCACCATTAAATCGTTTTTTATGTTCTTCCACTAACCAATCATTCACCTTATTTTTCGGGAGTGTATGATAATAAACAGAAAAACCTTGCATTCCTACTAATGCATCCATCGTTTTTAATGCCGGTATATCTGGTGCACCTGTAGAAATTTTAATACCTTGCGCTTCCACATTCATATCTTTTAACTGTTTCCAAGGTGAATTTGCACCTGCCCAAACGATAAATAAATAATCCGGTTTTGAGCTAATGATATTTTGAATATTCGCTGTGAAATCAGTTGAGTTTGTATCCGCATATTGTTCGTTTACAATGTTTGCACCTAATTTCTTTGCTCCAGATTTAAATGCGGCAATTCCTTCACGCCCAAATGCATTATCTGGGGCAAACGTTGCAATCTTTACATCTTTTTTTGCAATTGCTGCTGCTCCTGCAATCGCATCTTGTGAAGAGCTTCTTCCTGTTCTAAAAACATATTTATTCCAGTTCTTCCCGGTTATACTATCGGCAACTGCTGGTTCAACAACCATAATTTTTTCATATTCTTCAGCTAGTGGTAAAACCGCTAACGTATCACTTGAACTAGATGATCCGACTAAAAAATCAACTTTCTCGTCTTCTAATAGCTTCGTAGCTTTTTTAACTGCAACATCTGCTTTCGTTTCCGTATCTTCTACAACAAACTTAATCTTCTTTCCGTCCACTTTTCCTGTTCCACCAGTTGCATAATCTAATCCTAATTCAAACCCGTTCACTGTTTGTTTTCCGTATGATTCTAATGGACCTGTTAACGAAGCAAGAACCCCTACCTTAATTGTTTTTTCATCCTCAGTACTTGTTTTCTTTCCTGAGCAAGCTGCTGTTACTAATAATGACCCTAAAACACAACCAGTAACCACCGTTTTTAGCCATTTACGTTTTTTTATCGACATTGTGATCCTCCCCATACTTTACTTTCTGATAGAATCCAACACGCCAAATTCCCCTGTCCGTAATCATGACTTATAAACTGTAAGGTAGGTAATGGAAAAATCTTGTAGTATCCTCTACATTCGGCACAAATCTATAATCACCTTCCTATTAAATGGAAACGGACATACAATCAATATATATTCCTTTGTTCAAATGAAATTACTGTTTCATTACAGGAATCATCACGAAAAAACTGCAAATAATTAACTTAAGTTAGTAAGTTAATTATTTGCAGCCTACCTAAAAAGCACTTAATTATTTTCTACTTTCTCTAACCCTTCAACCAATTGTTTCTTATCTAGCCCTTCCCCGATTACTACCAAGTTTGTCGGGAAACCAAAATCTTGCTCCAGTAAAGTCGGTACACCAAACGAATATTGGAATAGATGAGGGTATTTATCTCCATGGAATTTCACAAAACCTTTCACTCGATAAATACTATCTGGTAAATTCGAAAGCCATTCATATAATTTGTCTTGATCAATCGATTTCGTAAATTGATACGTCATCGTTTGTATATGTAAATGCTGTTTAACATGAAGTGTCTCGTGTTCCCCAGCACTCACATGTTCAGCTTCTTCTATATCATTTAAAGATATATTACAATATTTTGTTTCAAACAATTTCGCATGACTATTTATTGCTTTCACTTCTTCAAGTACTTTGTTCTTATCTTCTTCTGTTAGTAAATCTGATTTATTAATAAGAAGATGACTACCAAATTTCATTTGCTCATGCAGTAACTGTTGCACATTTGCACTTAATCTACTTCGATTTAGCCATCTTACTGCATCTAAAACGACTACAATTGATTTCACCTCTAAGAAAGGTGCTAAAATTGGTGATACACATGCATCTAACACTTCAATTGGATGTGCGACGCCTGTTGTTTCTATGTAAATTACATCTGGTCTTTCTTGCTGATATAATGAATGTAATTGTATTTCAAGTTCTTCCTTTAACGTACAACAAATACATCCTTTTAGTAATTCTCTTAATACATTCTCTTTACCAATAATATCTGTATCTACTGAGTATTCACCAATTTCATTCATTAAAACAGCAACTTTTCTATTCTTCTTTTTCTCCGCTAATAATAAATTTTGTAATAATGTTGATTTTCCACTACCTAAAAAACCACCTAATATATGAATTTCCACTTTATTCATTTGATCAACCATCCATTTCTTTATTTCAAACGTATTCAAAGCGTAATAATTACGATTTATATTTATCATTTTATTAAAAGAATAACAATTTGTAAATATATCTACTAGCTTCACTTTTCATTTACTTCATGAGCAACTCTAATTCCAGACTCAATCGCTCCCTGCATCCACCCATGTGTCAACGTTGTATGTTCTCCTGCAAAGTGTACGTTTCCAGCAGGCGACGCAATATAAGGAAATAATTCTAGCTCTTGGCCTGGTTCAAAAGCTGTAAATGCTCCGCAAGAATACGTATTCTTACTCCAGCTAAAAGATTCCCCTGTTATAAACTCACTATAGACTACATTCCCATAAATTTGCGCTAAATTTTTCAATGCGTAACAAATACGCTCTCTATGCGGGAGACTATCCCATGTTAATGCCTCATCCGCCCACGTATAACTTGCTATAACAATAGCTGCCCCTGGTGACTGAATGCCATAACTCGGATAATATGTAAAACGTATCGGTAAATCTGTAATAGATTTACCACCACACTGTCCCACTCTTTCCCAAAATCTACTTTTAAACTCTATCGCAATTTTAGTTGCAGCAATATAATTCAATTCACGAATTGCCCGTCTTTTATAATAAGAGAATAAATGATACGGCTGGACTTCTACAAATCGCAAAGCTGAAAATGGAATTGTGACAATAGCGATGTCACCAGTTACTATACATGAATTTAACGTTTGTTCATGTGTTACTTGCAACATCACTTTATTATCTTCTTGTATTATTTTTTCTACTTTATAGGACATAAAAATATTATCCTTTAGCTGTGGCAAAAATGAATTTGGTAATGCGTCCATTCCGCCTGTTATCTCATACTATTTCGTCGTTGAAGTGAAAAAGATCATTTCTCGTAATACTTCAATTAAAGACATTCCCATGTATGCTTCCATATCAAGAAGTACTCCGATCATATCTATTGCCCCATCTGAATAATACTCGGTTAAAAATGAACCGAGCGAATATGTTTTATACTTTTTTTCAATGATAATCCAGTTTTTATTAGGATCTTTTTTAATAAAATTAAGTATTGGCTCTAATATTTCTAACATTAATTCTTCTGCCGTTTTCCCTCTTTCTTTTTCTAAAACTGGATATCCAAGTACACTTGGATCCTTTTCAAACACATCCAATCTCGTTATTTTATTATTCGTATACATTATATCTGAAGAAGTTTTATTAATAAAAAGGTTTAACGGTAGTTTAAATTTACGAATGTAGGCTAAAGTTAAATGATGAGTATCCGGAATACGCATAGGACCTGCGTTAAAATATAATCCTGCGCTAAATGGTTCACGAATCGTATACACCCTACCACCTATTCTGTTATTCGCTTCTATAATCGTTACCTCGTGTCCAGCCTCTTTTAATAAAGATGCTGCAACTAATCCAGACATCCCTGCACCGGCAATTGTAATCCGTTTGGGGGTATTCGTTTTGGCAAGCCCTTCATGAATAATTTGAAGCATTTCTTCCATCGATAATGTCTTCCCCATGCCAATTCCCCTTTTATGAAGGATTTTACTGAATTATATTCGTTTAACAGGATTCCTATGTTTCATTCAAGTAATTGAGCGGATACATTTTCAATTACTTGAATATCTTTTATAAAATGTAATAAAATAGATATGAAACTATAGAAGTAAGACGTATTATCTTACATAATAAAATTAATGAAATTGCGAGGAATTTTGAAATGAAAAAAGGTATTAACCGTGTTGTATTAGTAGGAACAGGAGCAGTTGGATGTAGTTATGCTTACTGCATGATTAACCAAGCAGTTGCTGAAGAATTTGTTTTAGTTGATGTAAATGAAGCAAAAGCAGAAGGAGAAGCAATGGACTTAAGCCATGCCGTACCTTTCGCACCAGCTCCAACAAAGGTTTGGAAAGGTAGCTATGAAGATTGTAAAGATGCAGATCTTGTTGTAATTACTGCTGGGTTACCACAAAAACCAGGTGAAACACGCTTAGACTTAGTTGAGAAAAACGCTAAAATTTTCAAGCAAATTGTTCGTAGCATTATGGATAGCGGATTTGATGGCATCTTCTTAATCGCAACTAACCCTGTTGATATTTTAACTTACGTAACTTGGAAAGAGTCTGGATTGCCAAAAGAACGCGTAATCGGTTCTGGTACAACACTTGATTCTGCTCGTTTCCGCTATATGTTAGGTGAATACTTCGATATTGGACCTCATAACATTCATGCATATATTATTGGAGAGCACGGTGATACAGAACTTCCTGTTTGGAGTCACGTATCAATTGGTATTCAAAAACTAGAAACACTACTTGAAAAAGACAACACATACAACCAAAAAGATTTAGATGAGATTTTCATAAACGTTCGTGATGCAGCTTACCACATTATTGAACGAAAAGGTGCTACATACTACGGCATTGGTATGTCACTTCTGCGTGTAACGAAAGCAATCTTGAACAATGAAAACAGTGTATTAACTGTCTCAGCATATCTTGAAGGTCAATATGGCCAACAAGACGTTTATATCGGAGTCCCTGCTGTTTTAAATCGCGGCGGTGTTCGTGAAATTTTAGAAGTGGAATTAAGTGAAGAAGAAGAATTAAAATTTGATCACTCTGTTCAAGTGTTGAAAGAAACAATGGCTCCTGTTCTTTAATCATATTTTTCAATCAAAAAAGCAATCCAATTTATATTGGATTGCTTTTTTATATTTTTATAGTTCCCCCTCAATTTAAACGATAATATTATCTATAATAGAAAGGAGTGATTTTATGAATGATTCTTGGACAATTCTCCTCCTCTTACTAGCTGTAGCGGCATTAATACTTTTTCTCTTTTTAATCATCCGAACATTATTTCCAACCAAAAAATATGATAAGAATCTCGGATTGATTCTTATTATTTTAAGCTTGTTAGCAATACCGATAAGTATCTTTCTTATAGGAGGATGGGCAGGTATGGGGGTTGGCATAATCGCGGTGTTTATTTTCGCTGCTGTTATTATAGCTTTAATTGCAAATAAATTTATAAAACTACCTCCTCCAAAGAAAAAATAAGAAATAACCGATGTTTTCCCCAAAAGACAACATCGGTTATTTCTATCACTTATTACTTTTAATCGATTTATCATTATTTACGTCAAGTACATCTAATAAAAAGATAAAGATCGGTATCCCGATAATAAGCCCCCATATTCCGAGGAAATGCTCTGAAAAGATGAGAATCATAAATGTATAAAAGACAGGCAAATTCGTTTTTGCAGACATAAATTTTGGATTTAAAAAATAACTTTCAAGAGCATGGATTATTGTAATGAATACTAGTATATATACAACATACATAACTCCACCAACATTATAGGCAATTATACACAGTGGAAACAGGGAAATAATAACTCCAGCAACTGGAATCAAACCGAGTAGAAAGACCATGACAGCTAATACAAGGAGCTGTGGAAATCCTAAAATGACAAGTGCGATTACAGTGAGCACACAATTGACAACCGCAATTAAAAACTGTGCTTCAATCACCTTTCCAAACGATCTTGCAAATCTTTCGCCGAAATATGCAATCTCCTCATAAAAAACCTTTAATTTACTATCTTTAAATTTAGACGTGAATGAAATAATCCGCTCTTTTTCTAATAAGAAAAATAAGCTTAGAATAAGAGACAATAGTATTTGCAAACTTACCTTTCCTATGTTAGCTATTGATTGATAAATGACATCCACACCTTGTTCAATATATTTTGATACTTCCATTTCATTAATTGCTGAAAGTACGTATCTAATCATCTCATTATCAGGTGGATGTTGAAAAAATAATTTAAATTGATAAATTAATTGTGAAATTTGTATCGTTAGTACCGGTAAATACTTATACAATGTTGTGACAATAAAGGTCACTAATATTATATATAAACAAGCAATAACTACCTTCCTATTCACTTTCAACTTCTTTGAAATAAAACGTTGAAACCGATCCATTAAAAATGTCAGTATAAACGTAATTAAAATTAAATTGATCATACTTTTTAATCCATATAATACAAGCGCTAATATTATTAAAACGAGAAACCGTTGAAACCCTCTACTTCGAAAAAAATTTTTCACTTCATTCATTAAGATTTAACCTCCCCCTTCAATGGATGGAAATTGAATATATTACATTTTATGAACTTCTATAGACAATCTTTCTTACTAATTGGGCATAATCCTTTTTTTCTTTTTTAATGTCGGATTTTTCAACTCTATCTTTTATTTTTAGGTGGGTGTGTTCATACGCATATCCTACGTTACCTTTCCCCATTTTTTTCATATTGTTTCCTCCACTCTAAAAATTGTTCTTTAATAGATTTTTCATATTGAAAAAAGAGAGTTATCTATTACTTAACTCTCTCTAGAAAAATGCTAAATGAAACGCTTAATTATTTCAATCTAATCATTTCTTTTTTGCATTTGCTTCGCTAACAATTCCTTCACTTGGTTATACGTTAACCCTGAATTTTCATTTAAACGTTTTACTTCCTCAACGTTAGTACCTACCACTGTATATTTTTTCTCATCACTCATATTTCCACTCCCTTTTTCACCAGATCATTTTTTATATTTCTTCCCTAAACTCTTATAAATTAATACAAATAAGAAAACTGTACTAAATTTAATAAGTAAAGGGAATTCAGTTGCGTAAGAGGAATAGATAAAAAAATGTCGAATTTATTATACTTGTTGAATTTGAGGACTTGGAGGATACATTTTGAAAAAATATGAGTTTAAAAATAACATTCCAACATTGGAAGAGTACAAATATTTGTGCGATTCTGTTGGATGGTCTAATTATATGAATTTTGAAGTAGCGGAAACATCACTGAAGAATTCTATTCACTGCATCACAGTCAAAGATAATGATCAAATTGTGGGTATGGGGAGAATTGTTGGCGATGGAGCTATCTATTTCTATATTCAAGATATAGTGGTTCATCCAGATTATCAGAAAAATGGTGTTGGTAAAGAAATAATGCATATTTTGGTTGAATACTTAAATCGAAATGCCCCGGATAAGGCGTTTGTTGGTTTGTTTTCATCACAAGGTAAAGAATCTTTCTATGAAAAATATGATTTTAAAGATTACTCACCAAACATGACGGGGATGTTTACTGTCATTTCAAAAAAATAAGCATATAGATTATTGATTGTAAGGAAAGACATCGATTCATATGGAGGAAATTGTTCTTGAAGTAACATTCCCAACAATAGAGTTTAAATATTACATACGAAAGGACAGTACATATATGGCTAATATGTACTGTCCTTTCATTTATCTAACCTTTTCATTTTGATAAGTATATAACAGATTCCTTCTCGTTATATATTAAATTTCTTAATAAAATTTCACTACATCTTCAGTAGGTAAGAACGTTCTTTCTCCTGGTTGTTCATTTGGCTCACCAAATGGCATTTGACCTACTAAACTCCACTCTGCTGGAATGTTCCAAGTTTCTTTTACTTCAGCATCTACGATTGGATTGTAATGTTGCAGTGATGCGCCAATTCCTTCAGCAGATAATAGCATCCACACAGTATGTTGTAACATTGCATTACCTTGATGAGACCAGAATGGGAATTGATTTTTATATAATGGTGCATTTTCTTGCATTTTTTCTACAATTGCTTGATCTTCAAAGAATAGAACTGTCCCTACACCTGCATGGAAACCTGTTAGTCTTTCTACAGTCGCCTCAAAGTTTTCTGCTGGTACGCGTGATCTAAGCGTTTCTTTTACGATATTCCAAAACTTTTCATGCTCTCCATCCATTAATACAACCATACGGCCACTTTGCATATTGAATGAAGTTGGTGCATGTAAAGCTGTTTTTAAAACTTCTTCAATTCTTTCTTTTGTAATTGCATCATTTTTTGTTACTTTACGAATTGAACGGCGGTTCACAATTGCTTCTTTTAAATTTGTTGTAGTTGCTGACATTTTAATTCCTCCAAATGTATGTTTTTTTATTTAAACAAATCAATTCGATTCTTTCATGCAAAACGAATTAGCAATATCCATCCGTATTACATTGCATTCCTTCAAATGAATTTGTTTTATCCTTTTCAATTTCTTTATCAATTACTCTTTGTAGTGTTTCTTTACTAGCCAGCCCTTGAATGACTTCATCACCAATCATGACAGTTGGTACCGCCATAATATTCGCTTCATCATATGCATGCTGAATTGCTTCTTGATGTTTTTCTTTATATTTTCGAGTTACTAAAGCATCTTTAAATTCAGCTTCTGGAAGCCCTACTTCTACCGCTAGTTTTGTTAACACATCAATATCTTCAATGTTTTGTTCTTCTTGGAAAAATGCGGTGAATACGCGGTGATGATACTCATTTCCTAGCCCACGTTCTTTCGCAAATTCACATCCTTCAAAAGCTAAATGTGTATATGGATGCGGTGAAACATGTGGCAAGCGCATATCGATTCCTAATTTCTTCGCTGTAGGAAGAATGAAAGCATCCCATGAACCTAACTTTTCTGGCTCATTCCATGGATCTATTTTTGAATATGGACTTGGACGTAATTCAAATGGCATCCATTCAATTTCTACATCTTTTTCTTTCGCTACTTCATCTAATGGACCTTTTGCTAAAAAACAAAATGGACATATAAAATCTGAGTATACTTTCATTTTTACAGTCATAATTTTCACACCTTACCTTTATAGTTGTAATCAAAACAGTTACATTAATAATAAAAAAATATAGATAATATTTTAAGCATTCATTTTCTCTTGTAAAGATTCAAACAACTGCCCCATCGTAATATTTTTCAAAACTTCTTCCATCGCGGATTGTGCTTGAATTAATATAACTTCTAACACCACTTGAATATTCGCGCCAATTGGACAATCTGGATTTGGTTGCTCATGAATATGAAATAGTTTATCCTCTTCCACTACATTTACTGCATGATACACATCTAACAACGTGATTTCATGTAAATCCTTTAATAACCCCGCGCCACCTGGTCCGCGATTTACGTAAACAAATCCAGCTTGTTTCAAGTACGACATTATTTTACGAATGACTACCGGATTTGTATTTACACTTTCGGCCATATAGTCTGAAGTGCAAAGTGAAGATGGATTGTTTTTTAAAATAGATAAAATATGAACAGCTATAGAAAAGCGGCTACTAATTTTCATCGTAATCACCACCCCGATGTAATCATTATAGTTACAACAAAAAGATAAGTCAATCCTTTTCATAGATTTTTTATAAGCAAATTAAAAAGTGTCCCATTATGATATATGAGACACTTCTTTTTATTCTGTAAATAGCGCTTGAAATTCTTCAATAAATAGCTGCACAGCAATTGAAGAATCCTTTAATGATGGAACAGCTAAAGCAATTTCTCTCCATACTTGCGGTTCCAACTCTCTCGTTTGCACATTTTTTGGTAAATTCGTTAAAGATAATTCAGCTAATATTGCAATACCTAATCCTTCTTGAATCATATTTAAAGCTGTAGTAACGGTCGAAATTACATACTCAGCCCGAAGTGGTACGTTGGCTTGTTTAAACATATCAATAATGGGTGGTTCGTATCCGCCCTTACATAATATGATCGGTTCATTCTCTAAATCACTAATTGTAATAGAGTCCTTCTTACAAAGAGGATGATCCTCTCTTAAGATAACAACCATTTTCCCCTTCGTTAATGGGACAATCTCCATATCTTTATTAGGCAAAATAACAATTCCTATATCAACAACCCTCGATACTAACCAATCTTCAACTTCTTTAATCGTCCCTTCACAAAGAACGACTTCTAAGTTCGGATACTTCTCCTTAAAAAGATTTATCATTTTGGGTAAGAAATGCGCAGAAGCACTCGGAAAACTCCCAATTCGAATCGTCCCAACTTCGTGCCCTTTCTCCATCGCAACTTCTTGTTCAATCTTCTCTACACCGTTCAAAATCTCTCTAATATGTACAAGAATTCTGTTTCCTACATCCGTAACGAGTAATCCTTTTCGTTTATCACGTATAAGAATAGTAACTCCTAATTCTGACTCAATACTTGAAATCGCATGACTTACAGCTGGTTGCGTCATATTTAACACCCGAGCAGCCTTCGTAAAACTACCTAACTCAACAGTTTTTATTAATACTTGCAGTTGTGTAATGGTCATAACTAATCACTTATACTCCTTATAAAAAAGATTCATTTTATTTATCACAGTCGATATCATATCATAGTGAGATGAATAACACCAAGGAGGTTTTACAGTGACACAGCTTTCTCGAACTAAGACAGCCATAATCCTTACGTTTCTCGTTTTCATGTGGGGAATCAATTGGCCTTTATCTAAGTTTGCCCTGCATTATACACCACCCGTTTTATTTGCAGGCGTTCGAACTTTAATTGGAGGATTCATTTTACTCCTTTTCGCTTTACCGAAATACAAAGAGTTACATTTAAAAGAAACTTGGCATTTATACGTTATTTCTTCTTTACTTAACATCATTATATTTTACGGACTACAAACTGTCGGACTTCAATACATGCCCGCCGGACTATTCTCCGCAATCGTATTTCTCCAACCTGTCTTACTCGGCATTTTCTCATGGATTTGGCTTGAAGAGGCAATGTATGGCTTGAAAATTTTCGGACTTATTCTTGGATTTATTGGTGTAGGGGTTATTAGCTCTAGTAGTTTAACTGGACATATTTCTATTATCGGTGTTCTACTTGCTTTAGGCTGTGCTATCGGCTGGGCACTCGGCACAGTATTTATTAAGAAAACTGGACACCGCGTTAATGCCATTTGGATGGTAACACTTCAGCTTATTATTGGCGGACTTTGCTTAATCGGATTTGGTTCAGAATTTGAAAGCTGGTCTAACATCGCTTGGAGTATACCATTTGTAAGTGTACTACTATTCATCTCATTCTTTGTTATTGCAATGGGGTGGCTCGCTTACTTCACACTTGTTGGAGCCGGTGAAGCAAGCAAAGTTGGAGCTTATACATTCCTTATCCCTCTTATCGCTATTATTGTAAGTTCAATTTTCTTACATGAGGCAATTACGATTAGCTTATTCATCGGACTTTTATTTATTGTAGTAAGTATTTGTTTTGTAAATATAAAGCCGAAAACACTCGCTGTAGGGCAGCAAGTTGAAATGAAATAAATAGACATAAGAAAGAGCCTACTTTTTGTAGGCTCTTTCTTATGTCTATTTTGTGCACCATCACTTTAAGTACCAACAAAAAGGGAAATCTCTCTTTTTGTTATAACTATCCTTATCAATAATCTTTCAGCTCTATCCCGTTAGCCGCTTTCGCTATCATTTTCGAAATCATCTTAAATTGTACAACCATAATGGTTGGTATACGCAACATTAAGTTGCGAAGAAAGATTTTGAAGTTTGATTTTTCAACCATACTCCCGGCAGCCATTAATCCTATTTTTTGATTTTTCTCAACAAACTTTCTCATTTTTTGTTCATAGGCAATAAATGCACGGGCGAAGTCGCCATCTGCAGCTTTGAGTTCACCAGCTAATACAAAAGCCCCGACAAGCGCCAGGCTAGAGCCTTGACCGGATAAAGGTGATGGGCCATACGCTGCATCACCTACCAATGTAACCCGCCCCTTTGACCAGGTCGGCATGTGAATCTGGCATATCTCGTCAAAATAAAAGTCTGTCGCATCTCTCATGGTCTTGAGTAGATGCGAGGTTTCCCAACCTGTCTGGCCTAAGAAGGCATTTTCTACAAGTTTCTTTTGAGATTCTATATCATAACGGTCGTACTTCAATGCCTCTGATTGGAACAAGAACATCCCCCTTGCTTCGGTATTGTCACGAGCACTATACATACCTACTGTTTTGCCTGGTATCGTATAAAGCAGCTGGTGGTGGTCGAGGTTAAGGTAATTCTCGAGGTTAAAAATTGAGATATAACAGCCAAGGGTACGTTTAAACTGTGCTTCGTCGCCAAAAGTTAAGGTGCGCACATTAGAATGGAGCCCGTCCGCACCGATGACCAGGTCAAATTTCTGTGGCTTGCCATGAATAAATTGAACTTCTACACCAGCTTCAGTCTCATGTATAGCGGTAATCGAATCGCCCCAAATGTATTCAACCGTATCCTTGGTTAAATCGTACAAAATGTTACTAAGATCGTCACGCATGATTTCTATGTCCAGACCCTGCTGGTTCCCCATACTCGCTTCGCTTATTTGACCTTCGAACTTGCCCTTGCTGTTCACGAAATAAACACCAGTCATGTTCGTGTCAGCTGCACGAACTTGATCAAGTATGTCCATCCCCTTAAGCACCGTAATAGCTGCACCACGGATATCAACCCCGTAACCACCCGTGCGCAATGCTGGTGCACGTTCTATTACAGTCACCTCGAATCCGTGGCGTTGA